>JAZMZV010000203.1:0-17561 GCA_045586185.1 Thermoguttaceae bacterium
GCTATTAATGTTGAACTGCTACGCAGTTCTAGCGGATGCGCTTCGCGCCTATTTCCTATTCCCTACTCCCTACTCCCTATTCCCTACTCCCTATCATGAACATCACTCAGTACTCTCCCCGACTCGCAGACGATTTGTCCGCTGTTGTCGACGGCGCGGAAACAGTTTTTATTTATAAGCCCGACTCCGGCTCGCTTTTAACCGTTCCCAACTGCGTCGGTCAAACGATAAAAGCCAACAAGGCGCCGTCTGAATCACCGCAGGGCGCAACGATCCTGGAACGAGAATGGAATGCGCCGCTGGCGCAATTAGGGAATAGGGAATTGGGAATAGGGAATAGTAATTCGCCTACGGCGAATTTAAACACTACTCCCTACTCCCCACTCCCTACTCCCTCAATCAATGATATTATCATTGATTGCCACGATCAGCAATGGCGCATCGTTTCCATTGAACTTAAAGAGCGACTCGGGCGAGTCGTCTACAAAACGCAGCTCGTTAACCTCTCGCCGCGTCTGGACGAGTGGGTCGATATTATCACGCCGATTTATCAGACCGACGACAACGGCGCGCCATACGTTCAGAAATACCGAGCAGACGCAACAGGCGTTTCCGTCCGGATTATCCGCGTTCCAATCTCGTCACACCGACAGCTCACAGACGTTCCCGAAGAGCGAATCGAAATCGTTTTCAACGACGCAAACCTCCGCATCGGCGCCCATCAGCGCATTCGACTCGCGGACGGAACCATATACAAACCCACCGACCTGTTCCCCATTACCCAAACGCGCCCTGCGCTGAGAATAATCGCGCAGAGAGAAAGCTATTAGCTTCTAGCTACTAGCTTCTAGCTTGGAGATTTTAGCTTCCAGCTTTAATTATTAACACTAAGAACTACAAGCCCACAAGCTAATAGCTAGCAGCTAGCGGCTAGAAGCTTAATCATCATGAACATACAGCAGAAAATTCACGACGTCTGGAAAACCAATCGCTGGCTGTTTACAAGAATCCCGTCTGAATTCTTGACGTACGCCTACAGTCCGTACGAACGCCTGCCCCGCGCTGTGTTCCATGTTAAAGACCGGACCGTCGCCGCCCGAACCAACCAGGGCGTTGCCGTTGAAAGCGCGACCGTCCAATTCGTCGTTTTTGAGACGACCTTCGCTGACGCTCTGGGCGACTTAAAACATATTATATCGCACTACGACGGCAAGACCTTCGACCTCGAAGAAGACAGAAAATACGCAAACTTCGTCCTAAACAACTTCAACGTTGTTCACGACAACAATCATTGGAAAGCAGACGTCGCTTTCGACGTTAAAACGTTTCGTTTATAATCCTCTTTTGAAACAATTACAATTATGGAAACAGAAAAGAATCAAACGCAGATTCGAGCGGAGATCAGCTGGTTTTGGCAGCGGGAAGCTGACGGTTACGACCAGAAGGATTACGGATCGGTGTTGTTAAAGCAGTATAAGACGGATATTGACGACGATCGCCTTGAAGGCGTCTGGAGCGAAAAGGGGTTGACGCTGGCTGCAAACTCGTCATCGTCAATCGAGCTGGATTATCTTACCCGCAAGACGGTGGGGGGAACGCTCGACATCGGTTTTCTCGACGTGCGCGCAGCGCTGGTTATCAATCACGGACCGGGTAAACTGGTTGTTACACCCGGCGAGTCTTCCGGCTGGGAAGGGCCGTGGGGTTCCAGCGTCAGTCCGAAAAACGTCATTCCGCCAGGCGGAGCCGTTCTCTTGTCCGCCGGAGACGCCCCATGGAAGGTTACGATCATTACCAATACGCTGACGTTTGAAGCGCTTGACGATCAATGTCTCTACGACGTCGCCATCGTCGGTAAAATCGGAGATGTACCGTCGTCCGGGTCGTTGTCCGGGTCGTCCGGGTCGTCCGTGACGTCCAGTTCCAGTTCGTCCAATTCCAGTTCGTCCAGCTCGTCTGAATCAATTAGCGAATAAAGGGAATAGGGTTTTTTAATTAGGAATTATGAATGCGGAATGCGGAATTATTTTTCGATGAGCACTTTGCGTCAATTCCTAATTCCTAATTCCGAATTCCTAATTAATAATCACCCTCGATCATGGACATCACTCAGTACTCCCTACTCCCCAATATGCCAAGAATCACCTTTCAGGAACTGTCCGGTTCGCCGGAAGAAACGTTTACAACAGACGATTTCACCGCGGTTAGAAAATTCCTCGTTCCGTGGACGGCTCGAAACGATTTCGCCGACTGGCTTCGCGGGGCGACAGACGCCTTTGGGCCGCGCGAGTTGATCGCTTATCCCAACCACCCGGACGTAACGCCGTATAAAATTCACATCAAACCCTTTGACGCCGCATCCCTCGAAAAGACGTCGATGGATTCTCTGTCCGACAAGTTAAACTGTTATTCGTCATTTGCTCTGGTAACGGTTTACTACAGAATCCAAACGTCTCAGGATCTGGAAGAAGGTCCGACGGCGGAGTCTGGAACGCGGCTGACGTACCGAATCAATTTTCAGATTCAAGAGGTTGATATCGAGGGCGACGGCTTGTACTGGCGCGACTCGACAACGTCGCTGGGCGCGAACGCCTCCATCGTTAAAACCGTGCCGCTGACAGAGCATATTCTCACCTGGAAACAGGTTCTCTTTCCCCCGTGGACTGCGATGCGGGAACTGCAGGGCAAAGTCAACAGCGTCGAGTTCCTCGACTGCCCGCCGGGTACGCTCCTCTACGAAGGCGTAGGCGTCAACAAGCTGTTTCGCTCCGATTTACAGGACGGGGTGTCAGAATTCTGCTGGCAGCTGGAATACCGGTTTCTGCAAAGAATCATCTATCAGGGCGCGTCGCGATATGGCTGGAACGCAGTCTATCGAAAAGAAACCGGCAAATGGGAAAACATTGATTTTGGCAAATCTGCCGGATACGAAATCAACACCGGAACCCCCTTCTATGAATCCGGGGATTTCAACGCGCTGTTTGTATCAGAGATAAGTTAAGCGTTATAAGGCAATAGGGTTAGGCATTAGTTGAGAATAATCTTTACTACTGCCTACTGCCTATTGCCTAATGCCTCAACTTACGGCCTATTGTCTGCTATTTGGCGTAATATAATACCGGGCGTTTTTCTCGAATTTGCTCAAATTCTCCTCGGAAGAAAAGAGGAACACTCGTCCGACCGCCCAGGCGCCGTAGTTGCGAATGCCGTGCACCTTTTCTCCGCGCTCTTTCCAAACGACAATGTCAATTCCCTGATACGCCGGCGCGTATTTTTCCGGATTGCGATTGAATTCTTCCATCTGCGCCTTGCCAGCAAAAAGATACAGTCTGTCTTCAAAGACCAAACGGTTATTATAGTCGCCTCGAACCCACATGGAATGAAGCCCCAGCTCAACCGGGCAATATCCTTCAAATTCAATCCTGGCTCTGTCTTCTTCCGGAATAGAGGCGTAATCAAAACTGGGCGTTTCGTTAATCGGACACGCTCCGCCCGCTTCAATTTTAGGCTGAGTCCCTATACCGGAAGAATTCTCTGGCAACGGAAGATTGGGCGATGGAGAATCGGGCAAATCTGGCGTAGGCGCCTTGGGAACCTGGGGTTGAGCCGCCGGATTATTATTTGCAATAGCCGCCTGAGCCGTCGCAAGAAATTGACTGTAACGACTCGGATCCTGACCGCCCTCTGCAGAATTAATAATCTGACCGTTTGGCGATAAAATAATGTCCCTCGGAACACACTGTACATTAAACATTTGAGCTTCACGAGGATAATGTTTTGCGTTGAGTTTAACAGGAATAAACGAGTTTTGAATCGTCTTTGTAATCGCGGGATTGGGAAACGTGATTTTTTCCATCATTTTGCATGGCGGGCAGGTGTCTGAAAAGAAATGCAGCAGAACAGGCTTGCCCGTTTGCCGAGACAATTCCTGCGCCTGTCTTAAGTTGTCGCTCCAGGTAATCTCATTTTTGGAAGCGTTGTCCCACGGAAATCCAAAAGCAGACGACATGAACAAAAATGCGACTATCGCCAGCGACGCTGTATAGGTATTGTTGAAAGATCGGTTCATGGAAGTGAGAATTATTGAGGAATGCATAATTAATAAACTGACGCAAAGCGTCCTTGCCTGATCGAAGTATAGCACAGAAACGAGAATAAATCAAGATTTTTTTCCAATAAGAAACATCAGCCCTTACAGATTATCCATCTTAACAAAATTGATTGAGTAGAGGGCAAAAGAAAATAGGCATTAGGCAATAGTAATTTTATATTACTAATGCCTAATACCTATTAATTAAAGATCAACCAGGGTCACGCCGCTAATTGACTATTTCTTTTTGCCGCCTTTGCCAGCATCGGCTTTGTCTTCAGCTGCAGCCTTCTTCTTCTTTTTCATGCTCAGCTTGTGAACGCGAACTTTAACGAGTCCCATGGGGCTGTCGCCTTCCTTCCATTTTTCGTCGGACTTCAGTTTTTCAATACGCTCGGCGCGAGTCAGGACGCTTCGCGCCCGGACCAAGGCCGCCTTAACTTTCAGGCTTTTGTCAATGGTCATTTTTTATCTCCAAAAAATATGTTCAAGTATATCCTTATTCGGGGGGTACAATCTATTAAAGACGCATTATATATAACTTTTAATTCTTTTCAATGGGGGGGCGGGAAATTTTTGCTGGGATATTGACAGAAAAGGATAAAAGGGGTATATTTAAATGAGCAATTAGCAACATTTAAGGCAGTAGGCAATAGTTAGAATTATCCCTAATGTCTGGCGTCTAACTCCTAATTTTTCAGAGTCATCATGAAAAGAACTTTTATTTTCTCAATCGTTTGTTTATTCCTTCTCAGAACGGCATTTGCGGATGCAGAATCGACCGCCCCCGAGATTTCTCTGATTAATTCGGAAATGTTCGGTTTGACGTCTGCGGAAAAAGGCGTCTGGAAAATCGAATCGTCGTCTGAAAAACCCGTCTTAACCGCCACGACGACGCAGCCGACAATCATCCGAACGACTACCCAGTTCGGTAAATTTCACGCCGAAATAAAATACGCGCTTTCCAGGGGCGGAAAGGCGTCTTTGCTGCTCAAAACTGACCCGAAAGGGCTGCGATGTCTCGAAATCCCACTCAAAGATACGGAATCAATGGATTATTTGCAATCCGTTTCGCTGACCAACGAGCAGATCATCAAATCGTCCAAATTCGGACGCGGGTTTATCGGCGTCAAATTGTATCAGGGAACGATCCGGATCGATGAATTAACCGTTACCCCGGTTCTGTCGCAGCAACTCTTTAACGGGAAAGACTTTAGCGGCTGGAAAACCTACGACGTAATCGACGCTGGCGTCAACGAAAACGGGGAACTGACCGTCAAAAACGGCAACGGATCGCTGGAAACCGCCAAGTCATACGGCGACTTCAACCTCTCGCTGGACGTCTACGTCAATGGCGAGGGGCTCAACTCGGGCGTCTTTTTCCGCTGCATTCCCGGCGAAAAAATGAACGGCTACGAATGTCAGGTGCATTTCAGCTATCTGGACGGCGACCGAACCAAGCCGAAGGACTGCGGAACAGGCGGCATTTTCCGCCGCGTGGACGCTCGAAAGGTCATCGGAAACGACAAAGAATGGGTCAACGTCTATATCAACGCCGTCGGAAATCATTTTTCCGTATGGGTTAACGGCGAACAGGTCTCGGACTGGACGGATGCCCGAAAACCCGATCCCAATCCCCGTCGCGGTCTGCGTCTTGACGCCGGGACGATTCAACTCCAAGGGCACGACGCCACCTCCGACTTCAAATTCCGCAACATCGTCATTGAGGAAATCCCGGTTCGCGAACGAACGACTCCACCGCCAATTCTTCGAAAAAAACCTTAAAAACCATTATATTTTGTTTTAAACCCCTGCGTCTCTGGAAAGCATTGACAATCCCCTTATTCCAGAGACGCTTTTTATTTTTACACTCACTTAAATTAAATATCTTATTTAATCCGTTCTACTTATCAAACAGGTATAATCCGTACAACCTGTACAACTCGCCTTCGATTCAGTAAAAAACGTGGTTCTCTCGAGGTTCAACTCCCATTTTTTCCCCATAAAATTTCGATAATATAAACTGAATACTGTAATTCCCTAGGGAAGAAGTATATATTTTTATTGAAAATTTTACCACCTAATACTTGATTTCTGTAAAACATGTGGTAAAATATAGATGATAAACAAACTGGCTAAAACGCCAGTCAACAAAACCAGATAGAATTTTTGAATTGGAGGATATTTTTATGAGAGCGTATCGCCTTTGTTTGATGACAGGCGTCGCGGCTTTGGCGTTGAGTTTGAGCGCTTCCGTTGCGTTTAGTCAGAATGGTTCGGAAGATGTCGCAGTCGCAGACGACGCGGCGTTTGTTTATGGAAATGAAATGGCCTACAGTCCATACGGTTATGCTGGTTACGGCTACACCGCCTACGGATTCCGTCGATTGGCGCCCCGCACGTTTGGCGGATATTATTTCCCTCAGGTTGTGCAACAGTGCCCGCCTTATTCACAAAGTTACTATGAATACTCTCCCACTCGTTACGGAACTGATCCGTGCGCGCAGTGGACTTTCCGAGGCTGTTTCCTCCATTTTCCGATTTGGGAATACACGCCCCAGCTTATTCCGCCGAGACCTCATCACGATTTTCACTGCTGCCATAATAGCGGTCTTTGCACTCCCGAAATGCCCTGCTGCCCGCTTTGCAATATTAATGGATGCTGCGATCGCGAACGCGCTATCGAAGCCGGCGAAGATTACGTCCAGGACGCCAACCAAAACCCGTCTCTGGCTCCCGTTCCCGTAACGCAGTCTAAAGACGCTGACGAGTCTATGGGCATTCCCACCACGTCAACAGACGAACCCGCTGTTAACGATATTCCGGAAGAACCCGCTTCTCCGGAAGAACCCGCAGCCGACGTCCCGGAAGAAGATTCGACTCCGAATTCTCTGCTGGATTCAGTGAAATCCTCCAAGGTTAAAGCGTCTCAGGTTTCCTGGAGCAAACCGAATCCCGACGGAACCCCGTCAAACCGTTTGTCAAACATTGACGTTCGTTCTTCCCGCGGCGTTATTTTCACGATTTGGGCGCCCAACCAAGCGAAAGTTTACGTCAATGGAACGCCTACAAAATCGGTCGGTTCCAAACGCACGTTTGCTTCCATCAATCTCAAACCGGGTTTGAAATATCAGTACGTTATTGACGCGGTTGTCGAAAAAGACGGTCAAACCTATTCCGAATCCAAGACAATCGTCGTCAGCGCCGGCGACGTCAAAACGATCGCCTTTGCGTTCCCGGAACTCAACAGCGTCCCGTCTGACGAATGGAGCGGCGACGGCTTCTAATCAGACCTGATTCCAGATTTTAAGAAAAAAAGAAAGAATGTAGAGTTGAATAAATTCTACATTCTTTTTTTATTCTGATCCTTTTGTCGTTCTTCAAATGCGCCTAACGACGGGCGCAGGAAACGGCATGTTGCCTTAACAACGTTCTTCCGTCTTCAAAATTTCTACGGTTTTACAACCAGAACGTAACTTCGAGTAAACGGCGGGAGATTTTTCACCTCTCCACAAACTTCCAAACGCCAGGCAATTCGATTATGCGGAGAGTCAAAAGAGTGCATCTTGTCTTCAGGAATTGTAAACTCAAACGACTTTTCAAACTGCTCGTTTGCAACAATACTGAAATCTTTCTCCGAAACAAGATTTGAACGATAAACGACCCATTTTTCTCGGCGAATATCTGTACCGTAAGAAAAAACCGCTTCTTCTTCGCATACAAGATTAACGTCCAGTTGGATTATATTAAGTCCTCCCATCTGTATAACCAACGCCGTTGACGTTTGACCAAGATGCAACAGCGCGTCGTTAATTTCTATAAGCGTAGGAGAAATCGAGGTTGCCAACTGCAAATTCCGGAAAAAGTATAAAAACAATCCAAACCAGATTAAAAAGAACAATATAATAAAACCGTTTAAAACCCAGTCTGGTTTACCATCCAAAAGACCTCCCAAAGCGAGGGAAACAAGCGCTATGCACATAACTCCCCATGCAACGAGCAATAACAGAAGAACGCCAAGACTCCAAATAGGAGAGTTGTCAAGAGGAAGGCGATAATTCATTTTGACTCCGGGAGAGTCAATTATATTGCGTATTGAGGGCAAGTTTGGCAGATCAATATCCAGCTCAGACTCAGATGGTTTTTCAGACGAAATCTCAGGCGGCGAATCTTCAGCGTTCTCTGTTGAATTGCTTTGTATTGCGTCAGATTGAACGCTTTTTTTCACTGTGCGTCCGGATCGATACATATACAAATGAATCAGAGGACCAAATCCGAGCAAAAACAAAGAGATCGGCACTATAAGCAGCGTTATATTCGTCCATGACCAGTAGCGAAACAAAACGACTTTTTTAGGATCGTGAGGATCATACCAACAAACGTAGTCTTTTCCGATTTCAAACGCATCGAGAGCTTTATACGCCTCGTTTTTCTGATACGAATACCCAGAATTGTAAAGCGTGTTGAAGTCGTAGGTCCAGACGCTGTATTTTTTTAATATCGTTTTTCCGGTCTTGTCTGAAGCCAGCGGCGTAGGCGCGGCATATTCAATTCGAATTTTCGGACGATAGAGATCGTTGTTGGGCATTGGGTCAACGCCGCGAGCAACAACTTTACATTGCGTTTCTTTATATTCCCTCTGAAGACGCCACTGGGGCATTATCATCCAAAAGAAAATCACAATAAACCCGATTATGCCGCAAATCATGAAACCAAACGCCAACGCCGCCTCAATCCAGACTCCGGAAAGACGGTCTGAAGGCGTTGTACGATCTTCGATTTTTAATGTGGTCAACAGATTAAGCGACATCGTGCAGGATTGCGCTTTTTCATTTATTGGCGGCAGGATTGACGCGATTTACGGTAAAAACCGATTCGTTCCAGAGCGTCATAGACTTCATTGAGAGTTTTTTCTCCAAAATTGGAAATGCTCAACAATCGATCGCGAGAGCTGTTGAGTAAATCTCGAACTGTAAAGATGCCTTGTTCTTCCAGGCAGTTTGTTGTGCGAAGCTGCAGACCAATTTCCGCGGTGCTAAGTTTGAGTTTACGCTGTAGCTCTTCGTGGGCGACGATTTCTGGACGCAATGGTACGCGAGTAGACATGATACCTCCGTGAAAATGTTCAGATTAAAATTGGGTTTCCAACACTAACGTCGAGTCAACGTCAGTTCTGACAAATCAGTCATCCTTTAACTGATTTCGCTATTATAACAAATTCAGATACTTTTTGAAAGCCCCCCCGTAGAAAAATTTTTAAAAAAATTTTTGGGGGACTTGTGCGCCTGGAAAAAACTCACGCGAAGTTCGTAAAGAAATGGAATGCGGTAATGGAGCGATAGGCGAGCCACGGGTGTTAACTCTTGGGCGTGAGCGAAGCAAACGTATAATAAAAACAGACGTGAAGCGTTCCTCTAAAACCGCGTTAGCGGTTTAATGTTTCTAGCCGTGGGTGAAACCCACGGAACACGTAACACGCAAAAAAGAGCATCGTCAAATAACCTTTTCCTTTCGTCCTCCGAAGCGAGGGCGGGAGGAAAAGAAACTGCAACGATTAGGCGAGCCGGGTGCGAAGCCGCACGGGCATTAGGACAAGGTTATGTCTCCGATAAAGCCTTTTTGGCGCTACCCACCTCCAATCAGGAACCGACCTTGTCGGCTGCGTAAGCGCCCAGGCAAATCTCACGCGAAGATGCGGAGCCGCGGAGGATGTTCGCGAACCAGCAGGACAGAGGTTTTGTCACGTTCTCAAGATTTTTGGAGGCCACTGTCTACTGCCTACTGCCTACTGCCTACTGTCTACTGCCTACTGCACTATCTGCTCGCTGTCCCCTCCGCCTAACGCTTTGAAGAGAGCTATGACGCTGTTAACCAGATTCGCCTGGCATTGAACCTGTTGGAGATCGTAGCGAAGTTTATTTGACTGCGTATCCAGAACGCGCTGGAAATCGGCAGTGCCGTCCGAGTACCTTTGCTGAGCCAGCTGGAGCGCTTCGTCGTACGCAACAACGGCTTCGTTGAGTTTCTCTAAACGCTCTTTTTCGTTGACGTATACAACTATAGCGTCATCAACTTCTTTGGCGGCGTTTAACACTGTATTTTGATATGACAAAACGTATTCCGTCTGTCGAAATTCCTGAACGCTGATGTTGCTCCGATACTTCCCAAAAGCAAATATATTCCACTGGAAAGACGGTCCGATGCTGGACGCCAAACCGCTGCTGAATCCGGTCGCGAAGTCCATGGCGTCGACTCCAAAACTGCCGGTAAGCGAGAATTTCGGATACAAATCCCCGATCGCAGCGCCCACTCGAGACGTCTGCGCGATTAACGCCTGTTCCGCCGCTCGAACGTCCGGACGATTTCTCAGCAGTTCCGCCGGAATTCCAACCATCAGATGATTGGGAGCCGTTGGAATTGGCGCGGACTGAGCAAACAACTGGTCAATCGACCCGGGTGTGCGTCCCGTCAGAACGCTCAAATTATTAAGCGCCTTTTGATACTGCGCTTCGTACGTCGCCAGATCCGATTCCACGCCCGCGCACGAGCCGCGCGCCTGAGCGCCGTCCAGTTTGCTGGCGGTTCCAAGCTGCTGTTTTTGAACGGTCAAATCGTACGTATGTTTTTGAATCGCGATGTTCTCTTTGGCGATTCGAATTTGCTGTTCATATAATCGAGCGTTGACGTAGTTCTGCGCTATTTCCGCAATCAGAATCACCTGAGCGTCGCGATAGATTTCGTTTTGCTGTTCCATGTCGGCAACAGCCGCCTCAGTCAGACGTTTCAGACGGCCAAAGAAGTCCAGTTCCCAACTCATGTCTGTACTTAACGTCCAGGATTGAGATTCCGAACCAGGACCTTTGTTATAATTGTACATTCCCGATTCCCGGAACGCTGGAAACATATCGGATCGAACAACGCCGATTTGCGCCTGATACTGATAAATTCTGGCAGCGTACTGCTTCAAAGAAAGGTTGTCGCTAACGCCCATGCGAACCAGGGCTGAAAGCGTTGGATCGTTGAACTGATCCCACCACGAAGCCAGGTTCATCGCCGATTCGTTCGTTACGCCTTTTTCTGAGTCAAGCTGACTATAATCCGAATTTATATAAACGCCTGGACGCTGATAGTCCGGTCCGACTTTACAGCCAGCAATCAACGCGATTACTATCGTCCATAGCGCCAATACTCTCAATATTGAGTTGTTTTTATTCATTTTATTATGTTAAATATAGATATATAAGTAAACTATAAATATTTCACCTTTTCCAGACAATTCATCGGAATAATCGCGCTGCTAACTTTAACGGTTTTACGGATCATATCAATACGGTATATTGTAGGCGGCAATAAATTAATTATATCTGATTTATATGTTTGTATCATAAAAAGCGCTCTTGATTCAAATGGCAGGTTGTGATATAGTGTATTGGTTAAGTTATCGTTAAAAAGCCAGACGGCAAAGCGCTGACATGGAGTCGGTTTCGCGCTGTTGGGCAATCAAACAAGAGCGTATAAGTCGCCATGGAAGGAGACTTCAATTGAGACGAACTGATGTAAAAAAACTCGTATCAAAAATTCCATCTCGTCTGGAAGCAATCAAAACAACCGTTCGAAGCGTTATGCGCGACGACATAGAAGCAATTTGCGCCATCGAAAAGCAATGTTTTGAACGTCCATGGTCGAAAGAGGCTTTTCTGACGCATCTTCGGAAACGAGACTGCGGCATATTAACGGCTATACAGGAAGGTCAGACGGTTGGCTATCTGGTGTTTGAACGAGGGGAAGACTTCGTCGAAATCAAAAAGATGGCGGTTAACTACCTGTATCGACGCTGCAGCGTTGGACGCGCTCTTGTCAAATCATTGACTCAGAGAATGGAAGGAACAACGTCAAAACTGACGTTAACCGTTCCAGAACGCAATCTGGACGCTCAGCTGTTTTTTAAGCGATTAGGCTATCAGGCTGTTGCCATTCTGCGAGACAACAGCGTCAAACAGGCCGAAGATTCTTATATCATGGAATATGAATTTGCATCTTCGGAGCCAGAGACGATTAAAATGGAAGACTATTGTTCCAATCCCATTAAACTGATTGTTAAAAAAGCTTCATAGAGCTCTCCAGGTTACTTCATGCCT
The DNA here is from genome assembly GCA_045586185.1 of Thermoguttaceae bacterium. Taxonomy (GTDB): domain Bacteria; phylum Planctomycetota; class Planctomycetia; order Pirellulales; family Thermoguttaceae; genus RUG11551. The sequence continues at coordinate 12,229 of JAZMZV010000203.1, forward strand.
CCTTCGTCTTCTCTGCCGAGGTTGAATATTACCGACCTTTTTGCCGCAATTTGCCGGGACATGACTCTTAAAGTCCCGGCTCTGAATCATATCGACATGAACCGGGTTGCTGTCGGATTCTGTCAAACCCGGAATAATTCCCGATACGGCATGTATGCCTCGCTAACCCCGCTCCGATTTCAAAACGGGGAACGAACGACCATTCGCCGCGGACGTCAGGTTATTATTCAAAAAATCCCGGACGCTACCGGCGCAGACGCTTTGTATCTGCTCAATTTTTATCTTCCCCGGTTTTATCTCAACGATTTTCCAGAGCGTCTGAGAACGATTACTCACGAGTTGTGGCACATCTCTCCCAAATTCAACGGCGACATTCGCCGCCTTCCGGGTCGCTGTTACGCTCACAGCGGTTCCCAGAAAAACTTCGACGCCGTCGCCGCCCAGCTGGCTCAAGCGTGGCTGGCGACCCACCCCGACCCGCGCCTGTACTCTTTTCTGCAATGTTCTTTCCAATCTCTGGTTCAAAACTTTGTCATTACAGGCAAGAAATACGGACGTCCCAAGATAATCACGCTCCCGGATAACAGTTAGGAGTTAGGAATTATGAATTAGGAATTATTTCTGGGGAGCGGACATTGTCCGCGAAAATCTAAGGTTGTTTGTTTTTGGCGGGTAATACCCGTCCCCCATTAAGCAATTCCTGATTCCTCCTCCCCTTTTAATTAATATAGAATCTGGTATAATATTACGAGTTTTTAAACCTGCCTTCAGGGATAGGAAGCGTTTGGAAGAGTATTCGTTTTCGGCATTGCCGATTTTCTCTATTCGTTTCTGATTCCCAGTCCATTTTTCAAAATCCATTACCATGTCGATTATCGTACAAAAATTCGGCGGAACAAGCGTAGAAAACAGCAAAAAGATTTTAGCGGCGGCTCGCAAGGCGATTCGCGCCCATAAAAACGGCAATCAGGTCGTTATGGTCGTCAGCGCCATGGGACAAAATACGGACATTCTCATTGATTTGGCCAAACAGATTACCGACGAACCGCCCGCTCGAGAAATGGACATGCTCCTGTCCACCGGAGAACAGGTTTCCGTCGCCTTGATGGCTATGGCGATTGACACGCTCGGATACAAGGCGGTCAGCATGACCGGCGCTCAAATCGGCATCAAAACCGACAACACGCACGGAAAAGCCCGCATTCAAAAAATCGACGCCAAACGTCTGCACGAAGCTCTCGACGCTGGATACATTGTTATCGCTGCCGGATTCCAGGGAGTAGACGACGAAAACAACATTACCACGCTCGGACGCGGCGGTTCCGATACAACCGCGGTCGCGTTGGCTGCCGTCTTGAACGCGGACGCCTGCGAGATTTACACCGACGTTGACGGCGTTTACACGACCGATCCCCGCATGGTTCCAGACGCTCGCCGCGTTAAGAGAATCAGTTACGACGAAATGCTCGAACTGGCGTCTGCCGGAGCGGGAATCATGCACAACCGCGCCATCGAATTCGCTCGCAATTACGATGTCCCCGTCCACGTTCGCGCGTCCTATTCAGACGAACCCGGCACGCTCATCGTTGCGGAGCCGGAAACGCTCGAACGCCCGGTTTGCGGCTGCGCCTGCGTTAAAAACGAAGCGAGAATCACCGTCCGCGGCATTCCAGACAAACCCGGCGCCGCCAACATGCTCTTCCAGGCGATTTCCGATCAGAAAATCGCTGTCGACATGGTTGTTCAAAGCAAAGGCAACGACGGCATGGCGGATATCTCCTTTACCGTTCCTCGGGAAGAATGCGCCGCCGCTCTGCGCGCCGTCAACAAGATTAAAGATCAGCTCGGATTTGACTGCTGCACTCACGACGACGAAGTTTCCATGGTTTCCATCGTCGGAAAAGGCATGGTCGATCAGCCCGGCGTTGCTCAAAAGATGTTCCAGACCCTCGGCGACAAGGGCATCAACATCCTGATGATTTCCACAAGCGAAATCAAGATTTCCGTCCTCTGCCCGCAGGACAAGGCGATTGAAGCCCTCCGCGCCATTCATGACGCCTTTGATCTGGACAAAGAGCCGACTCTGCTGGACATTCCCGAAAAGCAGGCTGGTAAACAGGAAGTCGACAAGGTTTCCATGATCAACCGTCTTCACGGCATGGAAGACCTGTTCATCGACAAAATCGAACTGGACGACATTCAGGGCCGCATTACGATTGAAAACGTTCCCGATCGCGCCGGGCTGTCCTGCCAGCTGTTCAAGCAGCTTGCAGACGCAGGCGTCAATATCGACATGATCGTTCAAAGCCAGGGCAAAGACGACATGGCGAAGATCTCCTTCACTATGCCGCAGGTTCAGTTCAACCTCGCCATGACAGTTTGCAAAAACCTGCCCGGCGATTTGGCTCAAACCTCCATTGCCAACTCCTGCCCGCAGGTTGCCAAGCTGACCGTTTTCGGAACCGGCTTGAAGAGTCACACCAATGTCGCCGTCCGCGTTTTGCAGTGTCTGGCGGAAGCTGGCTTTAACGTCGGCATGATTAACACGTCAGAAGCCACGTTCAACGTTACCGTTCCCGCCGAATTCGGCGAAAAAGCTCTCAAGCTGATTAAAGAAGAATTCGCTGCGGAAATCTGCTAAAGAACTCATTACGACTATTTCATAATAGCGCCATTTGCCGCGTACTGTTCAAACAGATAAAACGTTCCCTCTCCTGACGATTGGGAACGTTTCTTTTTTTGTCTATTCTGCTCCGTGTTCTTCGAGGTACTCTATCACTTCGATACCGTAGTTAACAGGTTCACTAATAAGTCCGCTCTCAACTAATTCCTGCCACTCATAATAAGTACAATAAGCACATCTCAAAACAGTATATCCGTAGTCGGTTTTTGCGTTAATATCAGCGCCTAATTTAAGCAGTACATCAATTAATTCCAGATTTAATCTATAAGCAGCATGATGCAAGGCGGTCCATCCTGCATCATCTTCAGCATTAATATCCACACCTTGTTTAACCAGCCAGTCAATTATTAAATCCAACATAGCATAATGCAAGACAGTCCTTCCCTTGTCGTCTCTTGCGTCAATATCTGCGCCATGTTCAACCAGCCATTGAAGCAATTTTAGCACGTTTCTTTCTGTGGCTGCAGCGATATGCAAGGCAGTCTCTCCCCTGTTGTTTTCTGCGTTGACGTCCAACCCCTGTTCAACCAGCCATTGAAGCAAATTTAGATTGCCGCTATGAACGGCAGCATGCAAGACCGTTTTTTCATCGTTGTCTTTTGCGTTAAGATCAAACCCCTGTTCAACCAGCCATTGAACCATTTTTAGATTGCCGCTTAGAGCGGCAGCATGCAAGACCGTTTTTTGATTGTTGTCTTTCGCGTTAATAACCAACCCCTGTTCGACCATCCATTGAAGCAATTCAAGACTGCCGCTTTGAGCAATAGAATATACGCTAACTGAATTAACATCAGAACCGTGTTGAACCAACCATTTTATCAGCTCAATATTCTTGCTAATGACGGCAGAACCCAAAACAGAACAATTGATACTTATAGAATTGACGTCTGCGCCCTGTTCAACGAGCCATCGAACCAATTCAAGATTACCGATATAAGCGGCTCTATTAATGACGCTATTAGCCCATTTGTCCTTTTCTTTAACGTCTGTCCCATGTTCAATGAGCCATTTTACCAATTCTAAAGATCCGTTTGAAACTGCAGCATCTATGACAGAACGCCCGTGGATGTCTTTTGCATTGACGTCCAACCCCTGTTCTACCAGCCATTGAACCAGTTCAAGATTGCCGCTTTGAGCGGCGTAATGCAAGACAGTATCTCCCCCGACTTTGTTTGCTTTGACATCCGCTCCCTGTTCTACCAACCATTGAACCAATTTTAGATTGCCGCTTCGAGCGGCGCCACGCAAGAAAAGCGCTTCTTTTGCATTGAAATCTATGCCCTGTTCAACCAGCCATTGAACCAATTCAAGATTACCTCTATTAATTGCATAATGCAAAATCGTCGAACCGTGTTTGTCTTTAACATTGATGTCTGCGCCCTGTTCAACCAACCATTGAATCAGTTCAGAATTGCCGCTTTGAACGGCGCAATGCAAGACAGACTCTCCTTCCTCTTTTTCTATTGCATTGACGTCCAACCCCTGTTCAACCAGCCATTGAACCAATTTTAAATTGCCGCTTCGAGCAGCTCCATGCAAGATCGTATATCCATACGCGCTTTTTATCGTTAAATCTGCGCCCTGTTCAACGAGCTTTTGAACCAGTTCCAGATTCCCGTTTTGAGCGGCTTGTCGTAAATCATACGCTTGTTGTAAATCGACCATTTATTCTCTCCTTTTTTGCAAAATTACATCTCCATTATCACTTCAAAACCGCACGGTAAATGGGTCGTCTGAACGTCGGGAACGTTTGCGCCGCGGCGAAGATGAAAAATCTTGAGGGTCTACGCAGTCTTCCCAATGACGAACAATTTCCGGACGTTTTTCCCCATGCCGCCAGACGATTCCAACAACGTCAAAGCGGTATTCTTTCAAGCCCAGAAGATTCATATACATTTTTCTGAAACTCTCCGCCGCCTGAACGATTCTGCGCTGTTTCTCTCCGTTGACGTTTCGTTCCGGCGGATTTATATCGTCGTCAGAACGGGTTTTCACCTCAACAAAAACGAGAACGTCGCCGTCCTGAGCGACAATATCGAGTTCATACTGACCGTTTTTCCAGTTCTTCCGGACAATCTCGTATCCTTTTGTTTGAAGATATCGCGCCGCGTATCGTTCCCCGCGTTTGCCCAGCGGTTCCGATAAATCGTAGACGTCCAGCGAATCCAGACGTTTATAATACCAGATCCGCCAGCGTTTTAACCAGTTCGACAGGAAAGAAATACGCATCGTTTATCTCCTTTCTTCCGAATTGTACGTAGAATTTATTCAATTTCAATAGGGGGCGGAAAATCCTGAAGAGTTGAAAACGCCTCCGAATCGCGGGCGGCGAGGCGCCGCTCCCAATCCGCGCTCCCGTGCGAGACGTACTATAATCGCTTCCGTTGGTCGCTTGGAACAGGCATACTTCGCGGCGTTTTGTTCGCCTAACGGCGAATGCGTAATTCCGTTCGCCGTTGGCGAACTCCATTACCGCCTTCCATTCTCTCGCAACTCGCAACTCGCTACTAAAAAAGCCCTTGAGAATTTCTTCTCAAGGGCTTTAATATACATAAGGCGGAACGTTCGTTGCACTGTAAGCAAGTCGTCTCCAATTTAGTTTTCTAAATTCCTTAGAAAGGAGGTGATCCAGCTGCAGGTTCCCCTACAG
>JAZMZV010000204.1:0-66551 GCA_045586185.1 Thermoguttaceae bacterium
GGATTGACTTCCATCTTGTCCGGGGCGTCAGGACAGCACATCAAAATCGACGTGTTGTTGTCGAATTCAAACCCGACGTGACTTGCCGCCAAGCCGTGCCCGCCGTGAGAGATTTGGAATGGTTCTGTGGGGTTGTCAACGACGAAACCGTGCCCGAAATAGACGCGCCGAGCGGTCTTGTCAGCAGACTTGACGTAGAAGTTCCGGATACGCGCCGGGTTGGACGGCGGGATTTCAAAGATCAGAATTCCGTTCTTCTCATAGACGTCAATCTGAACCGTCTGGCGTTCGTCTTCGTTGAGGATTGTTACAGAATGCGTCAGGCGTTTGTTCTGCTCGTCCCACGTGATTTGCGCCGGCTGAACGTAACAGGCGTCGTTGTCGAGGTTCAATGCGCCGATAGAAACGCTGACGCCGTTAAAGACGACTTTCGAGGCGTCGTCGCCCGGCTTGGCGATTTCAATTTGAGCGTCCAGAAGCCCCTTGGCGCCCGGACGAATAACAGCGCTGTAGTCGTCGTTGAGAGCGAACGTATAGGCGGCATTCTGATTACCGTCGGTCGATTCTGCCGCCGCGGTTTTCTCGCTGCGGTTAATCGTCAAGCCACTGACATAGCAGCCGTCGCAAGTCGTGTCGTTTTTCGGTCCCGGGTTGAGTTCAACAATCAAATTGAACCGCTTGCCCGCAAACGGGGTCAGGTCGACGCTGCGGTCAATCCAGACGGTACTGGTTGTATGGTATTCGTCCAGTTTCTGGCGGGAATCGTTAGGCTTAACCTCGGATTCGGGCTGCGCCCAGACGCGGAACGTAACGCCGTCGGAGTAGTCGTTTGGTCCGAGCGTCCGAACGGCGCAGGCGTAATCCAGACGCAGCGTCGTCCCGTCTGTAACAGCCGGCAGCTCCAGCGGGAACGACAAATACAGGCTTCCCCCTCTGGGCACGTACGGCGGGTGACAGGCAAAACCCCGGCGCGTCGTTCCCGCATTGACGTCGACGATGTCGCAGGAAACCTTGGACGCTTGATCGGCGCCCCCGCCAATCCAGTTCTGCCCCAACTCCGTAATCGGTTGGTTGATAATATTCTGAAACGCGGTATACGATTTCCCGATGAGCGTAACGCCGCCCAGTTTTACCGTCGTCGTTTTGTACGGCTTGGCGGGCGCAGAGAACTTCGTTTCAATAACCCGGACGGCGTCGAGGATTCGGTTTTTCTCGCCGTCGCGGAACGATACTGTTACGTGAATCGGATAATGCGCCGAGTACGCGCCGGACTCAACTACGAAATCAAGCGTCCGTTCCTCCATCCCGTTGGCGGGGACGGTTACGACGGCGGACTGCTGGAGCATTCGCACCTTTTCGATGCTCGAAAACGTCAGCCGACATTCGACCGGGGCGTCCGAGAAGTTAGCCAGACGATACGTCAGCGTCTGCTTGACGTCGGTTTGGGTTATCAGATCAACGGGGTCGATTTGAACCTGAATCGATCCCGCTTGCAGCGTGTGCGTCGTATACGAGAGCGGTTTGTAGGAATTCTCTGCCGCCTGCGCCGTCTGAACCAACGCCGCCAACAAAGCCAATAACAAAGACAGGTAAATGAATCGTTTCGCCATGATTGCAGTTCTCCTTGAGGGGAATATAGTTGCGAGTTGCGAGTAGCGAGTTGCGAGAGGTTTTTGTATGGCAATTGCATTTCTCGCTATTCGGCAAACCATTTTTGGTTAAACCAATTTTAAGACCTTATTAATCAATATACAAGCTTGAGAAGACAAAGTCAAGCGTCGGGCGAGAAAAGAGCGGAAAAAGATGAGGGGATAGGGAGTAGGGAATGGGGAATAGGGAATGATGAGCGCTTTGCGCAATTGCTAATTGCTAATTGCAAATTGCTAATTCTTACCAGCCTCCCGACGCGCCGCCTCCGCCGAAACGACCTCCGCCGCCAGAATAGCTGCTGGAACTCGAACTGGAACTGCTGCTGTAGTCCGAACTGCTGTAGCTCGAAGAGCTGCTGGAACTGGAACTGCCGCCGTCTTCTGAGAAAACTGTTAAGAATCCAACTCCCAGCAGAGCCGACAGATTGATCATAGGCAGCCGTTTTCCAAATAATGCAAAAATCAAATACAGGAACAGCCAAATCGGCACGATGACAGCGTAGACAAAAATCGCCCAAAGGCACCAAAACAGTAGCACGAACAGGGGAAGCGAGCACAGCACGCCAAGCCACGTAGAGACCGGGTCGTAGTCGCTTTCAGACGCGCTACTCCCATTTGACGCAGGAACGGCAACGGTGCGTTCGACCTCTTTCCCGGTAACGTACTGCTGAACGCTTTCGACCGCCCAAACTGCGCCGTCAGCGTACCTGTTCTCTCTGAAAAATGGGGCGAGACCGCGAATGACGTCGCCGGCGCGGGCGTCGTTAATCGGGCCTTCCCAGCCGCGAGCGACTTCCAGTCTCATCTTGCGTTCAGGAACGACAATAATCAGAATCGCGCCGTCGTCTTTGCCCTTGTTGCCGATTTTCCACGCGTCGCCGAGCCGAATTCCAACGTCTTCAATCGACAGTCCTTCCAGCGACGGCAGCGTTGTTACAACCATCTGCCCGCCGGTTGCGGATTCCAGACGAAGAATCGCCGCTTCAATTTGAGCGGATTCATCCTCCGTGAACACGCTGCCAGCGTCGACAACGCGCCCGGTCAACGGCGGAACTTTAAATTCCGCGTTTGCTTTCGGCGCTGAGAATAGCGCTATTGCCGCAAACAGGACTACGCATAACAAGATGGAAACGGTCGACGCGTTTTTCATTTCAACATCAATTAGAACTGAACTTCCGGGACAGCCTCAACGGGGGCGTGTTCAGCGGGAACTTCGTAAAACGTCGCGGGTTCCAAGCCCAAAGATTTCACAAAAAAGACGCCGGGAATGCCGCGAATTGCCGCATTGTAAATCTTGACGGCTTCATTGTACCGGGTTCGGGCGACGGCGATTCGGTTTTCCGTTCCCGCCAATTCGTCCTGAAGACGAACGAACGCGTCCGCCGCCTTGAGTTCCGGATAGCTTTCGGAAATCGCGATCAGACGCCCGAGAGCAGAATTGAGTTCCGCATCAGCCGCCGCCTTGTCAGCAGGAGTCGCCGCCTTGACGAGATTCTCTCTCGCCTGAGCGACTTCCGTAAAAATCTTTTCCTCGTGAGCCGCGTATCCTTTAACGGTGTTAACCAGATTGGGAATCAACTCCGCTCGACGCTGCAACTGCGTGTCGATGTCGCTCCACGTCTGCTTGACCGTCTCGTCTTTACGAATCAAGCCGTTATAGGAAACAAGCCCGCTCAGAGCAATAACCGCCGCAATTATCAATAACACTATTAAAAAACGAACAAACGCTTTCATATTGATTCCCTTTACTGGTAAAACTTAAATATATCCAAACGGTATAGCTCCGCCTGCTATTACTATTCAATATCATACTATATTCCCAGATTTTTGTCAAGGACGTAAAACGTAAACGTAAGAACGCCAAGAACCATTGACCTTCCCTCGCCAATCCAGCCCGATCTCTTTCTATTAATTCTTCTTTCCTTCTAACTTGACAAAACCTCTAAAGATGTTAGAATACATCGAAAAACCGATTATATCAATTATATAAAGCAAATGGCTGACCAAACCCCGATGATGCGACAGTATTTGGAGGCGAAAAAGGCGTTTCCAGATACGATTTTGTTTTTCCGAATGGGCGACTTCTACGAGATGTTCAACGACGACGCCCGAACGGCGGCGCGCGTACTGAGCCTGACGTTGACCAGTCGCGACAAAGGCCCCAACGCCTCGCCCATGTGTGGGTTCCCGCATCATCAGCTGGATCAGTATCTGTCAAAAGCGGTCAATTCCGGGCTGAAGGTGGCGGTCTGCGACCAGATGGAAGACCCGCGATTCGCCAAGGGGATCGTCAAGCGAGAGGTTACCCGGGTCGTTTCCGCCGGGACAATTACAGACGACTGCATGCTCGACCCGCGGTCTAACAACTACTTGGCGGCGGTAGTCGACGGCAAACACGATTACATCGGCATGGCGTGGATTGAGCTGTCCACGGGGAAGTTTCAGGCGGCGGGCTTTCTTCGATCCGAGCTGGCGGACCAGATCGCCCGAATCCATCCCAGCGAAATTCTCATTGAAGACGACTCCCAGCTTCTGCCGGACTACATTCTCAATTCCGTCATGATAACGCGGCGCATGAACTGGCAGTTCGGGTTCGACAACGCGTTTCGGGTCTTGACGGAACACTTCCACACCCGGAATCTGGACGGGTTCGGATTTGCGGAAACGGAGCAGGACGCGCAGGCGATTCGGGCGGCGGGCGCAACGTTGGACTATCTGGTCGAGACGCAAAAGACGTCTTTGGATCATATAGAATCCCTGCTGCCGTACAGTTCCAGCAAGACGCTGGAAATTGACGAGGCGACGCGCCGGAGTCTGGAAATCAACTACACGTTCCGGGGAAATCGTCGGGAAGGCTCTCTTTTGGGCGCAATCGACCGGACTGTTACAGCGGTCGGCGCGCGTCTGCTTTCCAGCTGGCTTTCCGACCCCCTGATGGATATTGAGCGCATCAATCGGCGTCAGTCGGCGGTGGAAGAGTTGGTCAACAACCCGCATATTTGCGACGCCCTGCGAAGCGTCTTCGACGGCATATACGACATCGAGCGTCTTCTGACCCGCGTCAGCACAAACCGCGCTACGCCCCGGGATTTGAGCTATCTGGGCAAGACGTGGCGGCTGATGCCGGAGATCAAGCGGATTCTTCAGGACTGTTCGTCGGAGCTGCTGTCACGGGTTCGAGAGTCTATCGACCTGTGCGAAGATCTGACGGCTCTGCTGGAACGCGCTCTGGTAGAGAACTGCCCGGCGCAGGCGCACGACGGCGGGTTTATCAAGCCTGGATTTTCCGCGGAGCTGGACGACCTACGAAACATCTCCATTACCGGCAAGCAATGGATGGCGGACTATCAGGCGAAGATGCAGGAGCAGACCGGCATCAGCACGCTCAAAGTCGGGTACACGCGCGTTTTCGGGTACTATCTGGAAATCACCAACGCCAATTCCAGCAAACAGGTTCCAGACTACTTCATCCGCAAGCAGACGCTCAAAAACGCCGAGCGGTACATCACCCCGGAACTCAAAGAGTACGAAGAAAAAGCCCTCACCGCAGAAGAACGCTCTTTGGAACTGGAACAGACGCTGTTCTCTCATCTGAGAGAACAAACGGCAGCGTATCATAAACAAATGTACAGAACTGCTACTGTGCTGGGGGAACTGGACGCCTTGCAGTCCCTGGCGACGTTGGCGCGTGACAGAAACTACTGCCGTCCGGAAATGACGGAGGAGCCGATTCTCGACATTATCGACGGGCGGCACCCGGTTTTGGATATCACCCGCCCCGAGGGGGACTTCATTCCCAACGACATCGTCTGCGACCAGGAACACGGATACATTCAGCTTATTACCGGTCCCAACATGGCGGGGAAAAGCACGTTTATTCGTCAGGCGGCGCTGATCGTTATTCTAGCTCAAATCGGCGGATTCGTTCCCGCCAAACGGGCGAAAATCGGGATTGTCGATAAAATCTTCGCCCGGGTCGGGGCGGGAGACGAACTTTCCCGTGGGCGGTCAACGTTTATGGTTGAAATGACCGAAACGGCGAGAATCCTCAACCGCGCCACCGCCAGAAGCCTCGTCATTTTAGACGAAATCGGCAGAGGCACCAGCACCTACGACGGGATTTCTCTCGCCTGGGCGGTAGTCGAGCATTTGCATCAAACCGTTCACGCCAGAACCCTTTTCGCGACGCATTATCACGAACTGACCGACCTGGGCGACCACGGCGACGGCATCGCCAACCTCAACGTCGCGGTTCGAGAATACAACGGCGACATCGCGTTTCTGCACAAGATCGTGCCCGGCGCGGCGGACAAGAGCTACGGAATTCACGTCGCCAAACTCGCCGGCGTCCCGACGTCGGTTATCAACCGCGCCAACGAGATTTTGCTCGAACTGGAAAACGAGGACAGCCCGGAACAGTCCGCGCAAATCAAAACAAAACACCGTCCGTCCAAAACCAACCGGCTCCAAACGGCAGACGGCATGGTTCAGCTCACGTTCTTCGACCCGGTCGACAACCCGGTTCTGACCGAGCTGTCCCACGTCGATATTAACTCCCTCACCCCCCTTGACGCCCTGGCTTTAATTCAGAAATGGCAGAAAGAGATGTAGTTGCGTGTAACGAGTGGCGAGTAGCGAGAGGATTTTTTGAGGCGCTTGCGTTTTCTCGCAACTCGCAACTCGCAACTCGCTACTTTCCTAACTAACTAACCCCCGCCCAAATGAAATATCTCCGTTTACTTTTCGCTCCGCTTTCGCTTCTCAGCGCGTTCGCTGTTGGGCTGTCCTGCCCGTGGCTCAACGCCTATCGCGCTGCGGTTCCGTATTTGGTGATGGGGATGCTCTTTCTGGTTTTCCTGCAGCTCAACTGGAATCAGCTCAGAATCCGCGCCAGCGTCTTTGCGATTGTTGCGGCGAACCTCGCGATTCCTCTGACGTTCTATTTTATCTTCTCCGCGTTGAATCAGCCGGTACTGGCAGTCGGAGCGTTTATGGCGGGAATCGCCCCGACGGGGTCTGCCGCGCCGTCGGTTATCAGCTTTCTAAAACAGAATATCGAATACGGCGTAACGGCGTTTGTCATGACGACGTTTACCGTCGCGGTTGCCATTCCGTTGATTCTGCCGCATCTGCTCCCGGAAGCGGCAGACAAAGGATTTCTGGAACTCTTCCTGCCGATAGCGCAGCGCGTCGGATTTTTGATTTTTATTCCCGTTGGCGCGTCGCTGATAATTCGCTGGATTGCTCCGTCGTCAAAAAACCGGTTTCCCAAGGCGTACAGAATGATTTCGTTTCTGCTCTGGGTTTGCTGTATTACGATTATGCTTTCCGGGGCGTCCAATACCATTTGGAACGAACTCGACGCCAGCCAGCGCTGGTTCGTCCCCTTATGCTTTTTCACCGCACTGTGCGTTTGCGTTACCAACTTCACCCTGGGACATTTCCTTTCCAAAGAGTTCCCCCGTGAATCCTCTCAGACGCTTGGACAAAAGAACATCGCCGTTACCGTCGCTCTTGCCATGGAATTCTGCGAACCCATGGTTGCGATTGTCCCGCTGATGTATATTCTGTGTCACAATTCCTGGAACTCGTGGCAGATGATCCGCCTGAGCATCAAAGAAGAAAAAGAGGGCAAAACGGAAATCGAGACCATATATAAAGATTCCGTAAAACGACGTCCTGAAAACAAGTAACGGCTAACCAGAGACTTTTTTCAGAAATTCCAACGGCTCTTCGCTGGTCGGGTCAGCAACGCGAATCACCATGTTCCCGGTGATTAATTCTTCAAAGATATTGCCAACAATCAGCTTTCGCCAGCCCTGTTCCAGAATCGGTTCGGAGATATTCAAATCCGGACGCAGTCGCCACAACGCCCATTTACGAACGTCGGACGGATTGGCAACCAAATTGCATGCGAGATTGTTTTGTTTGCAAATCGTTCCAAGGGCGGAATAAAGCAGCTGTCCTAAAACCGTCATCTTGCAGGACGGGTCGTGATCCATCAGCGACGGCAACTCACGCTTTGGCAGCCGCATGGCGTGACGAATTACATCGGAAATCGGCTCCAGAATTCCGGCGAAATTTGTCTGCGCGAAATCGCGGACTTCTTTAATTCGCTCTATATCGTAAACCTGACGGCGCGCAAGCTCAATAATCAGATCGTCTCGCAAAATCCGCTTGACCGGGCAGTCTGCAAGCTGCGCTCGGCGTTCGCGCCAAAAGAACAGTTCACGTACGATTGCCAGGCTGCGCTGGTCAAAGGTGGAATTCAGAACCAGTTTTTCCCATCGATCCGGACTGAACTGCCACAACAGCTTTTCCTTCCAGGCTTTCATGTCCTCTTCAAACCAGGACCAACGACCCAGTTTTTCGATTCGTCCGCCGATATACGTTCTCAAAGGCTGCAAATACCGAACGTCGTCAAGACCGTATTCCAACTGAGATCGAGTCAAGGGTCGGCGCGTCCAATCGGTTCGCGTTTCTGTATTGGGCAAATCGACCTTGAGAACTTTACTAATCAGATTGGCGCAGCCCGCAGGGAAATCAAGACCGATAAACCCAGCCGCCAACTGCGTGTCAAACAGCTTGCGAGGCAAAGCTCCAACTGCGCGAATGCAGAACTCCAGATCCGCCCTGCCCGCGTGAACAATGGTTTCATGATCCCCTTCTGTCAACAGTTCCCAAAAAGGATTGACGCTGTTTAACGCCAGGGGATCTAAAACCGCTCCGCCAGATTCGTACGCCAGCTGAATCAGACACAGCTGAGACTGAAAATGGCGTTCAGAAACAAATTCTGTATCCAGAGCAATCCAGCGGCTTTCTTCCAGATCTGAAAGAAGCCGGAAAAAATCCGCTTGATTGTCAACGTAATTTATCATACAGAAATGTGGTCTGACGTCCAGCAAAACGCCGGGCGTCAGACGTTGTCAACTACAGGAAGATGTACGTCATGGCAAGGAAAATCGGAACCAGGATGAAGACGCTGTACACCATGTATCCGAAGAAGCTGGGCATCTTGACGCCGGACTGTTCCGCAATCGCCTTGACCATAAAGTTCGGTCCGTTGCCGATGTAGGTCATAGCTCCCATAAACACGGCGCCCAAAGAGATTGACGCCAACAGGGATGCGATAATGCCAACTCCGCCGCCAGCTTCGGTTCCTTTAACAATCGTCGTATTAAGAGCGTTGAGTTCGTTTTCCAGTTTGGCTTTTTCGTCTCCGCTCGCTGCGGCAATTTTTCCTGGAAGAGCATGAGCTTCTTCTTTGCAAACCGCCTTGCCGGTGTTATAGAATACGACGTAAGTCGGAGCGTTATCCAAAACCGAAGACAGCGAACCGGTCGCCCAGAAGAACTTGTGCGTGTCGGTCGCGGAGAATCCCATTTCACCGCCCTTAACGTTAAGGATCTGAAGCGGGACCTGCATGCAGATAAAGATTCCGAAGAACAACGCGGCAACTTCCAGAATAGCGCCGTAGTTGAACTCGTTTTCTGTACGAACCTTTTTGCTTCCCAGCAGCAAGGACAGCGCAACCAACGCCAGTTGGCAGACTTCTCGCATGTATGCCGGCGGAACAAAGTTGGTTCCAGGAACCGCCTTGGACGGGTCTAACAGAGCAACGCAAAGGACGATGCCCAGCAGCAGCAAACCATTCGGCCAAAGTCCGGAAATACGAAGCGGAACGATGTCAACTTTATCTATGACAATATCGAGACCGGTTTCTCTCGGATAGGCAATGAAGCTGTCCCAGAGGAAGTAAATCGTCAGCAGCAATCCGTTGACAAACAGCCACTCTTTCCACAATCCAAACGTCCACATAAACGGAACGCCGCGGAGGTATCCGAGGAACAGAGGCGGGTCGCCAATCGGCAGAAGGCAGCCGCCGCAGTTGCACACGCAGAAAATAAAGAATATAACAGTATGAGCAACGTGTTTACGCTGTCTGTTGGTATTGAGCAAAAGTCGAATAAGGAGCATCGCTGCGCCGGTCGTTCCGATGAAGCTTGCCAGAACCGCGCCAATCGCCATAATTGTTGTATTGACAATCGGACTCGCTTTAAGGTCGCCGGAAATGCGAATGCCGCCGGCAATGGTAAACAGAGCAAACAGAAGAACGATAAACGGCACGAAGTCGTTAAAGAACGCGTTGCAGAAAATCGCCCACGCGATTTGCCACTGGAATCCGCCTGTCGGCTCGTATTCCCCATGGAAGAACGACCATTCGCATTCAACCGGAAAATCGCACATAAAGGCGTAATAAATCAACGTTAAAAATCCAAGAACCGCCGCCACTTCAAATCGGTGAAGGTTGCTTTCCCACCAGTGTTCGGTAAACGGAACGAGCGGGAAAATAGCAATCGCCAACAACAACGCCGCAAACGGAATAATCATCCAGTACGGAGGCATAACAGATTCCGCTTCTTTTTCCTCAGCAGGAGCTTCGGCAGCAGCTTCAGCAGCAGCCGGGGCTTCCGCAGTCTGCTCTTCAGCAGCGGGTTCCGGAGTAGCCGTTGCAAACGGTTCCTGGTCATCGCCTATGACTGTCTCAGCGGGCTTCGCTTCGTCAGCGACAGTTTCCATCGCCGCCGGCTGAGCTTCCGGTTCTTCATGATGTTTTGGGAAAAACGCGCTCTTGTAAACGGTCAGCAGCGCAAGATATAAAACAATTACGCCGAAAATCGCGAAAATGACAGGCTTGTCATTACGTTCTTTTTCGGGGACAATTTCATTACTCATGAAATCATTCCTTTCTAAAAAAGTGGGGTTGCAGGAAACAACAGGGAGGAACAAAAAGTAAATCAGTCGAAAACGTATTTTTCGACTGTATATCCTGTTATTGATTATTCAAAATATATATAATTCTTGAGATAATTCAAGGGGGGAGGAAAGAAAACTGTTGACCCTGAACAACGAAAAATCGAGTAATCGAAAGCCGCGTTAACAGAACACGCTCCGGGTAAGATACGCCTTCGATGAGATTGTCTTTCCCCGGTCGGGGGGCGACTTCGACCAATCGCAAAAGCGTTGTGCAAGTCCTTTTTCTTCCTCAAACCGCTCTACTTGACAAAATCGCAGAAAAAGGATATACTAATATATTAGGAAAACAGGAATATTCTATCTCCTGTTTTTACATTATATATATTGTCTGCTGTATGCGTTTTCATAAACCTGTAGCAGATACATAACCATCCCCCAATAATTGCCTGAATTCTGAACGCCTTTTTATGGCAATTAGAATTTCAGTTAAGCATATATTATACCTACAATGAAATTATCCGAATTGGATATTCCTGTCGCAAGAATGGCTCTGGCGCTGCTGGGAAGATTTCTCACTGGCGTTTCTGTCAGTTGGGACAACTGTCAGCCAGACACGTGTCAGCGCGTTTATTACGCCAACCACACCAGCCACCTTGATCCGCTGGCAATCTGGTCGGCGCTGCCGCAATTTGTCCGAGACGTAACTCGTCCCGTAGCAGCAAAAGATTACTGGGAAAAAGGCATTATTCGCCCATATATCGCCCAGCGTTGTTTTAACGCTCTTTTGCTGGAGCGAAAAGAAGTCAAGGTTCATCACAGCCCCATTACTTATATGCTCAACGAAATGGGAGACAAGTATTCCATAATCCTGTTTCCGGAAGGCACCCGCGGCGACGGCGTACAGATTGCCGAATTCAAAAGCGGGATTTACCATCTGTGTAAAAAACGTCCTGAACTGGAACTGGTTCCCATTTATTTGGACAACATGAATCGAATTCTTCCGCGCGGACGCGTCCTTCCCGTTCCGATGCTCAGCCGTCTCGTCTTCGGTTCGCCGCTGTGGCTGGAACAGGGAGAACCCAAAAATCAGTTCCTCACCCGCGCTCGACAGGCGATATTGGATTTAAAAGCAAAATACAGCGAGTAAATTTATGGATATTCGTTCTTTAATTTTAACGATAATTGTTTTAGCGTTTCTGGCAACGTCGTCAGTGATTGCATATTATCTGAAACATCAAAAAGAAACTGTTGATATGCGAACGCTGGAACCATTCTTTTCCCGCCTTCGAGGCTGGTGGTCGCTGTTTACAATTTTAACAGTTTCCCTGATATTGGAGCCTTTGTGCGGAAACGTCCTTACGCTTATTCTCTTTGCCGCTCTTTCTTTTTGGGG
Source organism: Thermoguttaceae bacterium (assembly GCA_045586185.1). Classification (GTDB taxonomy): domain Bacteria; phylum Planctomycetota; class Planctomycetia; order Pirellulales; family Thermoguttaceae; genus RUG11551. The sequence continues at coordinate 11,800 of JAZMZV010000204.1, forward strand.
CATGAGAGAATTTTTAACGCTTACGCCAACGCGTCCGGCAGATCATATTACCATGTTTTTGGTTTTATTCATCTGTACAATCGTTCAATATCTTCTCGTTGCATGGAATTTTTACGAGTTGTTCAGCATTTTCATTCCGACGTACGCGTTTCTTCTGGTTCCCGCCTGCATAACTCTCTCTGGAGATTCAACGCATTTTTTGGAACGCGCGGCAAAAATCGACATGGGCATGCTGATTTGCATTTACAGTCTGTCGTTCGCCCCGGCGCTGCTATCGCTTCCGGCGTCTGGCAGTTCAAACATTTCCAGTACGGGATTGCTGATTTTCTTCGTTGTAGTCGCTCAAATTAGCGACGTCCTTCAATATGTAATGTCTCTCTTTCCGATTCGGCATTACATTTCCCCCAATATCAATTCATCCAAAACATGGGAAGGCGTTTTAGGGTCAACGCTTGTCGTTATGCTAATCGGCGCCGCGTTGGCTTGGGCAACTCCATTTTCAAACCTGTACGCCGCGCTGCTTTCCATGGCAATCAGCTTTATGGGCGCGGCTGGCTCCATGACTCTTTCCGCCGTTAAACGCGACCGCGGCGTAAAAGATTACGGAACGCTGGTCGAAGGGCACAGCGGCATTTTAGACAGAATCGACTCCCTTTGTTTTGCCGCCCCGATTTTTTATCACTTGTCACAAATCATCCTCAAATAAACTTTTGTATTTCAGACTGTAACAACGAGAAAAGAGTTTAGCGCCTTCGATTTCCGCACGCCGATGTCCATTTTCCAGAATTCCCCTGAAGAAACAACCGTATCAGACGCAACCGTATCCACGGCTAAACGTCCGGAAAAGGCTGTTTTAGCCAGCGTCTCGCTGTCGCACGTCAGCGCCGAAGAAGCGGACGCGTTTCTGGAAGAGCTTGCAGGCTTGGCGTCAGCTGCGGGCGTTGAGGTTATGGCGACTCTGGTTCAGCGCCGCGCCGCCCCGCACCCGGCGACGTGTCTGGGACAAGGCAAGGTCGAAGAACTCAAAGCGCTTATTGATTTCCACGATGCGGACGTCGTCATTTTCAATAACGATTTGTCGCCCAGTCAGACGAAAAACCTCGAAAAAGAACTCAAAGTCAAAGTCCTCGACAGGACAGAACTGATTCTGGATATTTTCGCCATTCGCGCTCAAACCTACGAAGCCAAACTGGCGGTCGAACTGGCGCAGCTGGAATATTCCATGCCGCGCTTAAAGCGAATGTGGACGCACCTTTCCCGACAAACCAAAGGCGGCGTCGGCCTGCGAGGTCCCGGTGAAAAGCAGCTGGAAGTCGACCGACGTCTGGCGCAAAAGCGAATCAACGATTTGAAATCCGCTCTGGACGACATCCATAAACGCAAACAGCGAGAAGTTACCGCCCGATCGTCTTCAAATACGATTTCTCTGGTTGGATATACAAACGTTGGGAAAAGCGCGCTGATTAACGCTCTGACCCATTCAGACGTGTACGTTAAAGACCAGTTATTCGCAACGCTCGACACCCGAACCCGCCGTTGGGAAATCCCGTCCTGGGGCTGCGTTCTGGTCAGCGACACCGTCGGATTCGTTCGCGACTTGCCGCACCATCTCATCGCCAGTTTCCGTGCGACGCTCGAAGAAGCCGTCCGCGCCGATTTGCTCCTCCACGTTGCAGACGGTTCCAATCCAGACGTCTTCTCGCAGATCGAAGCCGCAAGCGAGGTCTTGCGCGACCTTGGCGTAGACGAAAAACAGACGCTGCTGGTTATCAACAAAGCGGATTTGTTCGCTCCGTGGGACGAATCAGGGAACGAAACGTTAGCGCAAAGTCTGGAAGAAAAACTTCAGGAGGGCGACATCTCCGGAATCGGCCGCTATCGACGTCTCAAACAGGCGTTTCCCAACGCGATTTTTATCAGCGCCGGCAAAAAAATCGGGCTTGACCGTCTGGCGGAGAAAGTTGTCGAAGCGTTAAGCCAAAACTATGCCAACGTTGAATTTCAGTTTTCCAGCGGAGAGGGCAAGTTCCTTTCGTTTTTGTCCGAACACAGCGCTATTGAATCGCGCCAGTTCAACGAAGACGGCACTGTGAGCGTCGTTTGCAAAATTGCGGAACGTTTTCTTAACGCACTGCCTCAAAACATTAAGGTTAAAAGACGAACAGGTTTGGAGCTTTCCCCAAAAGATAAAACAGAATTGTATCAATCCACGATATTAAACGACCAGGATTTTAATCAAGAGGAAGGAAATGAGTAAACGAAAATCGCTTCCGCTGATTTTGATTATAGAGTCGGAAGAAAACGATGTCCTGACGATTACTCACGCTTTAGCCAACGTAGGCGCCGCCTTTGCCGCCGTTGACAAGCAGGAGAATATTAAAAATTCGATTGAGCAGGCTCCGCCCCAGATTGTCATTTTATCAGTCGACAAGATAGACTCTGCACAGCAAAGCGATATCATTTCGTTTGCCAAACAAATCAATCCAAACGTTGTCGTAATTGTTACATCTCAAAGCGCTGACCCGGTCAAGATTGTCGAAAGCATGAGATTCGGCGCGTTCGACTACCTGGTTAAACCGCTGGAACCGTCGCGGCTTGTCAATTCGATTACTCAGGCGCTTAGTCAACTGAAATCGAAAACTCCTCAGCGCAGCATCGAATCCGCTCCCTCAAACAGAACGCAGCTGTCAGACAAATTTGCGCCGTTTGTCGGGGAATCCGTCCTGACGCTAAGCATTCTTAAAAAGGCGTCCGTTTACGCCCAAAGAGAGTTTCCTATTTTCCTTCAGGGCGAAACCGGAACCGGAAAGCGGCTTTTGTCACGGTTGATTCACAACGCGTCCGGGCGAACAGGCGATTACGTTTACTTATCCCTTGAAGGGCTGGACGAAGAAGCGTTTTATCGAGAATTTTACAGCGCTATTCCCCGCTGTCAGTCCGGGACGCTGTACATCGCCGACGTCTCCAAAACGACGCTTCGTCAGCAGCAATTGATTCTGCAATGGTTTCAGGACCAGAGGATTAATTTCCCTGTCAACCTCAACATTCCAGCATTGCAAATTGAAGACGTCCGACTGATTTGCGGCGCCGTCACGCCTTTGGAAGAGCTGCTCCAAAGCGGCGCGTTCAACCAGAATCTGTACTACGCATTGACCGCCAACTCGATTCGGCTGTCTCCGCTGCGGGAGAATCTGGAAGACATTCCTGTTCTGCTGGACTATTTTCTGGAAGTCAGCGCCCAAAAGCAGGGGAAGCGCGTTCCTTCGTACCCCAAAGAACTTGTTACGCTGTTAAAATCGTACACTTTTCCGGGAAATACGCTGGAATTGTCAACCCTGACGGAAAACGCGATGTCGTATTACGAAAAGGGGATGTTGTCACAGTCGGCGTTTCAGGAAATTATCGACGCTCGGCGGAACAACACGCCTCAAATCCTTCCGGAATTCATGAGCTTATCAGAAGCTCTGACCAAATGCGAACCGCTGCCGTCGTTCAAAGAAGCGCGAGACTTGTATATTCAGGAAGTATTGCGACGAACGGAAAACAACCAGTCCGCGGCGGCAAAAATTTTAGGCATTACTCGCCAGGCGGTCAACAGCTATCTTTCCGTTCACCCGGAAGCCAACCCTTCAAGCGACGACAAAAAATCTGAAAACTAATCGAACGTCTTAAAGCCAATATCGACTTCCATCGCGCTTTGACTCAATGTTGATATTTAACTGATCATTGGCGCCAGGCTCAAGATTAATAATAACATAATAACCGCGCCGCGCCGGACCGCAATTGATAAGCGGAACCTCGTTGAACATGGAAACGCCCACGCATTCATGAATGTGACCGCAAATGCAGAGGTCGTACGCGGTTTGCTGAATATGCTCTGTCACTGCCCTGCTCCCAACGTGTTTCATAAACATGGCGCGATCCGCCTTGGAACCGTACGGCGGCACGTGAGTGAGCAGAATTCGAATGTAACCGCCAGGACGTTCGTTTAATAACGCAGTCGCAGATTCGTCGCCTTGTTTAAGCGTTTGCAAAAGTTCTTCTTCAGTAAATCCATAATCGACTTTTCGCCATTGAGGGACGCCGCCCAAACCGTTAATGAGACAGTCGCCAGCAATCGCCGCTTTGCCTTCCAGACTGATTCCGCGCGCTTTTAAACTCTCCGCGACCGCTAACGTATCGCAGTTCCCGGGAACCGCATAAATATTTGTTGATACGCTGGAAAGAATATTCAGTACGGTTTCCAGTTCTCTTTCCTTTCCAAAGTGAGTCAAATCGCCGGCAAGGAGAACCAAATCCGCCTTGCCGATTGTTTGCGTTAACGAGTTGAGTTTATCGTCGTATCCCTTCTTGAAGTGAAGGTCTGACATAGCAATTATTCGCACTGATTATTCCTTTCGATTAACAGGATTTGTTTATACTATTCAAATTAAATCTTCCCATTCAAACTCTGCGTCCAGATCGTCCAGAACGGCGTCGACCAGATTCGCTTTTGAGGTTGTATGACTATCCTCGCTGATAAACAGTCTGTCGTTCTCTTTTAGAACATCCGCTTGCTGCAGCGTAAAATCCAAGGTATTGAACGCGGCGTCGAGCGTCTGAACAGGAATAGCGTCTGTTTTTTGGGTTGTCGTTACAGACGTCGTTCTTTCAATCGAAGCAACCGAATAAACGTCTGACGTTTTGAGTTCATAACATTCAGCAGCTTGAACTTCCATGGGCAGAACGGGAGCAGGCTCTGGCGATTCGAGCAGTTCAACCGGAGCGGGCGTTGATTCAACCACGGCAGTCTGTTCAAACGTTGTTTGAGGCGTTAACGCTGCGAACAAACTCGCCGGCAAGCTGGCAGGAAGAGCGGCTGGCGTTGACGCAACGTTTTTAACCATTCCATAGTTGATGGCAAAGAGAATAAAGTCGTCAACGTTGACAGAGCCGCTGTTGTCGAAGTCGGCAGCGCAGGCGATCTGCTTCATCTGGTCTGACAGCGGAGACGAATTAATCGACGCTTCGTCTGTATTCGTCCCGTAAACCGTCGCGAAGAGAATAAAGTCGTTCACATCGACTCGCTCGTCGCAGTTGAGGTCGTAATCGTACGGGACAATTGCCGTTTCGACCTCGTTGGAACCGACCGAAATCGGGGAGCCCGTTGAATTGATCGGCAAGCCGCTGTTCGGGTCGCCGTTGGAACTGACAGGTTCAAACAGGATTTGCGCCATGAGAAACGCGGATGCTTCCTCTGGAACTGACGATTCGGCGGGAGAAACCGTTATCGACATCGTTGTAACGCGCGGGTCGGAGTCGTCGATGGAATTGACAACGACGTCAACGCCCTCCGGCGACTGCAACGACGACAAAACTGGCGCGTAAATGGTTGAGTCGTAAACGATCGACGTCGTATATGGTTGAACGACGTAACCGTCCGTCCAAATTTCCAGATAGAACTCTGACCAGTTGTCTACGGACGCGATTGATTCTGGAATGCATTCAGCCGAGGTCGTTTGGGCAACGTCCGTCTTTGTCTTTTCCGTTTGAATTGAACCGTAGAAGGTGACAGGCGAGAGTTCAACGGTCAGCGTTCCTGACAGGTACTCGAAATCGTAGTTGTTGTCTTCCGCGCCAGAGACGGTAATTTCATATTCGCCGACGTTGTCAAACTGGGCGTAGCTGGAAGACGCTGCTGCAGGCGCGTCGATAACAGACTCGTCTTCTCCGTTGACAAATCCTGAATACGTTACCGTATATTCAGGCGTCGAGTCGCCATAAGTAATCGTCTTGTCGTCCGCAGTTGCTGTCAACGTCGCCTTGCCAATAGAGAAATTCTGAGTAGTTGTACCAGTCAGAACGTAATTCGCATTAGAAATAGAAGCGGTCGCTGCATACGAGCCGGCGTCTTTGACCGTCTTATTATAGGAAACGGACAATCCGACGTTATCTCCGTTAACTGTTCCGGAAACCATCGTCGAGATCTTCTGCACTTGACCACTGTAGACTAATCCGTCGTAATTATCAAACGTAACAGAAACAGCTTTCTGATCTACGGTCAGCGTTCCAGCTTGGTAAACGAAGTTGTAATTATTATCCGAAGCGTCAGAAATCTCAATTGTATATTCGCCTACATTGTCAAATTGAGCGTAGTTTGTCGTCGCCGTCGCAAGCGTATCAATAACAGATTCATTTTCCCCATTGACGAAGCCCGAATACGTTACCGTATATTCAGGCTCTGCGTCGCCGTAGGTAATCGTCTTGTCGTCCGCAGTCGCCGTCAATGTAACTTTACCGATTGAGAAATTCTGCGTCGTCGTTCCGGTCAGAACGTAATTCGTATTGGAAATCGAAGCCGTCGCGGTATATGTCCCTGCGTCTTTGACTGCTTTATTATAAGACAAAGTCAACCCCGGATTATCTCCGTTGACAGTTCCAGAAATAGCTGCGGAAATTGCTCGTTCTTGTCCGTTGTATACAAGTCCGTTGTAATCGTCAAACGAAACCGTTACCGCTTTCTGCTCAACTGTCAGCGTTCCCGTTTGATAGGCAAAATCGTAGTTGTTATCTACCGCGCCGGAAACGTTAATCGAATATTCGCCAACGTTGTCAAATTGAACGTATTTTGACGAAGCAGTTGCCGATGTATCAATTACGGATTCGTTTTCTCCGTTGACGAATCCCGTATATGTAACGGCATATGCTGGCGCTGCTTCGCCGTAGATAATTGATTGATTATCCGCCGTTGCGGTCAGCGTCGCTTTGTCGATTGAGAAATTCTGCGTCGTTGTCCCAATCAAGACGTAATTCTCATTGGAAATCGAAGCGGTCGCGGTATACGCGCCAGCGTCTTTGACTGTCTGATTATACGACAGCGACAAACCCGGATCGTCATTGTTAACTGTTCCTGTTACGGTTGCTGAAATGAAGCGTTCCTGTCCGTTATAGATCAATCCTTCGTAATCGTCAAACGCGACAGTTACAGTTTTCTGACCGACTGTCAGCGTTCCCTGTTCATATTCAAATTTGTAATTGTTGTCTGAACCGCGTCCAACAGAAATTGAGTATTCGCCAACGGGGCTGAACTGAGTATAAGACGACCGCGCCGACGGTTTGGTATTAATAACAGATTCGTCTTCTCCGTTGACAAAGCCGGAAAACGTTACAGTATAAGTTGGGGCTGCGTCGCCATAGGCAATTGATTTGTTGTCTGCCTTTGCTGTCAGCGTCGCCTTATCAATCGAGAAATTCTGAGTCGTCGTTCCGGTCAGGACGTAGTTTTCATTGGAAATCGAAGCGGTCGCGGTATACGAACCGGCGTCTTTAACGATCTTATTATAAGATAATGATAATCCCGCGTCGTCTCCGTTGACTGTTCCGGAAACGGTCGCAGATATCGTCTGGTCTTGTCCGTTGTAAATCAGTCCTGCGAAATTATCGAATGCAACCGTTACTGCCTTCTGACCAACCATCAGCGTTCCTGTTTGATAAACGAAATCGTAGTTGTTATCCGAAGCCCCGGAAATATTGATTGTATATGCGCCGTCGTTGTTATATTGAGCGTAGCTTGACGCTGTCGAAGCCGGCGTATCAATCACAGATGCGTTCTCCCCGTTGACGAATCCCGTGTACGTTACCGTATACGATGGCGCCGCGTTGCCGTAGGTAATCGACTTATCGTCCGCTGTCGCTGTCAGCGTTGCTTTGCCGATTGAGAAGTTCTGCGTTGTCGTTCCTGTCAGAACGTAATTGCTATTGGAAACCGAGGCGGTCGCAGTATAAGCCCCGGCGTCTTTGACGGTTTTATTATACGACAGCGACAACCCCGGATTGTCTCCGTTGACCGTTCCTGAAACAGATGCGGAAATCGTCCGCTCTTGTCCGTTGTAAGTCAGGCCTTGATAGTTATCAAATGCGACTGTTACGGCTTTCTGGTCAACCGTCAGCGTTCCAGACTGATAAACGAAATCGTAGTTGTTATCCGAAGCTCCGGAAACGTTGATCGTATATTCTCCGACGTTGTTATATTGATTATAGCTTGACGTAACTGTTGCAAGCGTATCAATTACAGATTTGTTCTCACCGTTGACAAAACCCGTATACGTTACCGTATACGCTGGCGCCGCGTCGCCGTAGGTAATCGACTTATCGTCCGCCTTTGCTGTCAACGTCGCCTTTTCGATAGCGAAGCTCTGCGTCGTCGTTCCGGTCAAGACGTAATTGCTATTTGAAATCGAAGCGGTCGCGATATACGCTCCGGCGTCTTTGACGGGGTTATTATACAACAAAGAAAATCCAGCGTCGTCTCCGTTTACCGTTCCAGAAATCGCTGCGGAGATTGTCCGTTCTTGTCCGTTATAGATCAATCCGTCGTAATCGTCGAACTCGACTGTTACCGCTTTCTGCTCAACCGTCAGCGTTCCGGACGAGTACACGAATTTGTAGTTGTTGTCTGAACCTCTACCGACTGTAATTGAGTATTCTCCAACGTTGTTGTATTGAGCGTATGACGACCGCGCCGACGGCTTGGTATTAATAACGGATTCATCTTCTCCATTGACAAAGCCGGTAAACGTTACCGTATAAGTTGGCGATGCATCGCCGTAGGTAATCGTCTTATTGTCAGCCGTTGCAGTCAGCGTCGCTTTATCAATTGAGAAATTCTGCGTCGTCGTTCCGGTCAGAACGTAATTCGTATTGGAAATCGAAGCGGTTGCGGTATACGATCCCGCGTCCAAGACAGTTTTATTATACGTCAGCGTCAAACCGGGATTATCGTTATTGACAATTCCAGAAACCGACGCGGAAATTGTTCGCTCTTGTCCGTTGTAGACCAATCCGGAATAATCGTCAAACGAAACCGTTACCGCTTTCTATCCAACGGTCAGCGTTCCAGCCTGATACACGAAATTATAATTGTTATCCGAAGCTCCGGAAACGTTGATCGTATAATCGCCGACGTTGTTGTATTGATTATAGCTTGACGCTGCCGTTGCTTCTGTATCAATTACGGATTCGTTCTCGCCGTTGACGAATCCCGTATACGTAACCGTATACGCTGGCGCCGCGTCGCCGTAGGTAATCGACTGATTATCCGCCGTAGCTGTCAGCGTCGCCTTTCCAATCGAGAAGTTCTGCGTTGTCGCTCCCGTCAAGACGTAATTCCCATTGGAAATCGAAGCCGTCGCGGTATACGAACCTGCGTCTTGGACGGTCTTATTATACGTCAGCGTCAATCCGGCATTATCTCCGTTAATCGTTCCAGAAGCGGTCGCAGAAATCGCTCGCTCTTGTCCGTTGTAGACCAATCCGGAATATCCGTCAAACGCAACAGTAACGGCTTTCTGTCCTACGGTCAGCGTTCCGGTCTGATAAACGAAGTTGTAATTGTCATCCGAAGCCCCGGAAACGTTGATTGTATACGACCCGGCGTTGTTATATTGAGCGTAGCTTGACGTCGCCGCAGCGAACGCGTCAATTACAGACGAATTCTCGCCGTTGACGAATCCTGTATACGTAACAGTATACCCCGGCGCCGCGTCGCCGTAGGTAATCGACTGGTTGTCTGCCGTTGCAGTCAGAGTCGCTTTATCGATAGTCGAAACGATTTCGGAGGAAACGTACTCCTCATAACCGGCGCGCTCAATTTTAACCCAGACGCTGTATTCGCCTGCGTTAGTCGCTTCGGGAAGAGTCGAAGTCCATTGGATGTTGTCGGTTGAATAGGAAACGACGTCGTCTTGTTCCAGACCTGTTATTGACTCAATCAAGTCGTGAGACGCGCCGTCGTAGGTTCCCGTATAACCGACAATTGAAACGTCTGAAATAACATTTTGGGGATCCGTCGAAACCGTTCCGCTGATATAGTATCGACCCAACGAGCCGTAATTGGAATACCCGAGCTTGGTCGCGCCGTTTTGATCTGTATACCAATACCCGCCGTTAGAGCCCAGTTCTCCGCGCTGGTCGCCGGAAACAACCAGATAATACGTTCCCGCCGCAGAGATGTCGCATTGAATCGTCGCATCGCATGACCAGTCGGAATCGTAAACATAAATGGAATTCCATTCAGAATCGAACAGTTCCGCCTTGACGTCCAAGTTGGTAAGATTGTACGAATACCCCATATCGGCGTAGGCGTAACCGAAGCAGTCAACGCCCTTGATTGTCAAATCGACAGAGCCGACGCCAAGCGTCAACGTATAAACGTCGTTATCCGGGTCAGCCAGAACGGCGTCTTCGCCTTCGCCAATTGTTTGACGTCCAATCAAGCCGGTAAAGGAAATATCCGTCGATTGCCCATAGTCCGGCGCGGAATCGAGCAAAGCTGTCGGCGTTCCATCCAGCGTATGCGAGCCGTCCGTCGATACCGACGCGACGTCGTCGTCAATAAAGGGAATGTAGCTGGAAATAATCAGCAGTTCGTTCTGACAATCATCCAGCTTGTTGAGCGTTTCGCCGCTGTTGTTTGTAACAGTTTGAGCGCCGGGGTATTCGCCCATCGTCCACTGAACCATGCTGTATGAATAGCCGGAGCCCATAATCGGCGCCCAGTTTTCCCGACCGCTGAAGTAGACGCTGTTACCGGAATAGGCGCTGCTGCCGTCGTGATACAGTCCCAGCGTATGCCCTGCTTCGTGCGTAACGGATTCCGCGTCGTACTTTTTGCCTCGCAGCCAAACAAAGGCGACATCCTCTACCATTTCCTGGAACGTTCCAACGAACGAAACGCCAGAAGTCGAAACGAAAGTATTCGCCGGCGACGTATTATCGGAATTCATGCCGTAATTGTATCCGATAGCAATGCGCTTGCCCCATTGCAAATCGGATTCCGTGTTGTCGTACAGAATCGCGTCCAGACCCGGAAAGACTGTTGTAACGTTGACGTCAAAGGGCGCATAGTCTTCCGCCACTGTTCTCCAGATGTACAGAATGTCTTCCGCCGTATAATACGACCCGACGCTGGCGTCGACGCGGATAATATCGCCGTATTCGTCTCCGTTCCAGCCGGTAGCCGTAACCAGATGACCGGTAAAGTCCAGATAAATCGTATAGTTGGAATCCGGCTTGGACGACAGATTAAAGACGTTGGTTTCCTTCACGCCGTCGCCGTCCAGGTCGACGTTGTAGCCGGACAGATCCAGAGCGGCAATCGAGCAGCTTGTTTCAGACCAGCTGGACTTGGCGTAGACGTCTGTTCCATCCGCCTGAACGCGAGCCGTTACCGTAACGCCGTTAATAAGCTGCGGAAGAGTAAACGAGCGCGACGTCAGCCCGGAAATCGTATACCACGGCGAGTCAGTCATCTCGTCGCCGGTTATCTGATAGGTGATTGTATAAGTCGAAGCGTTTTCGACCGCATCCCACGAAACCGTTACATTTGTCCCGCTGACGTTTGAGGAGACAGTCGGGGCGTCGAGCGGCTGAGCAATCGTCTGGGATTCAAACGCGCCGAGGTCGATATTGGTATTGTTGTAAATTCGGGTATTGCCCGCAATATCTTTCGATTGACTTGTCAGCCCAAATTGAGCGGCGATGTCGTTGTCGCCGTCGTCCACGCCTAAAGAGTTTGGCGTGAGCGCGAAGTCGGTCTTTAATGAATAATTCCCGCTGGCATTGATGAACGTCGGGGAGCCGGAGGAATACCCGCCGTCAATCGTTTCGTCGCCTGCGGTAAACGAGCCGTACATGGACGAAATGAGGTTGTTCTGTCCCCACATGGATCCGGTGCCGGTGTCGCCCTGCATTTTGTACAGCGCCATGCCGCCGTCCGACTGAACGATGGTGTTGTACAAATAGGCGTTACTGACAGAATAAAGCCCTCCGCCGGGGGTTGAGTAGTTTTTGGCAATTGTAACGTTTACCAGCGTAAAGGTTGCCGAATTGTAGCTGTTGTTTTCGTTGGCGTAGTCGTAAACGTTGTTATAAATTGCCGAGCCGTAATAGGCGGAGTTATCGAAAAAGAGACTGTTGGTAATAACCGTCGAGCCGCAGTTGTTGCACATAATCGCGCCGCCGCTATTGGACGCAAAATTACCGCTAAAGACGCTGTCGGAAATCGTCAGCGTGGAGACGTACCCTTCATGATAAATCGCCCCGCCTAACGTATTGGTAGTATTGGACGTGAACTCGGAGCCGGAAATCGTCAAATTGCCGGTATTGAAAATCGCCCCGCCGTAGGTGGAATAAGTGGTTCCGCAGGAGTTGGAATCAAACCGGGAATCCGTAATTGTAACAACGCTTTCGGTAGACGTAATATAAATCGCCCCGCCGTATGCGTCGACGGAATTGTTGGAGAAAACGGATGACTCGATTGTCAAATTGCCCTCTGTATAGATAACCGCGCCGAACCCCGCCTGATTGGAGTCGAACGTACAATTGGCAATCTCGACGTCGCCCTCCGCGTAAATCGCCCCGCCCCAGCCAGCAATCGGCGTTCCGTTTGATAGCTGCAGCGCGTTTGCCGCGCCGGTAATCGTTAATCCGTTGAGGGAGAGCTCGCCGGATTCCGTTACATCGAAAATCTGACCGCTGTTCCCGTTGATTGTCAAGCCGGAACTCAAACCGGAAGCGTCAATAGCAACGACTTTGTCAATCGATAACGCTCCAAAACCCTCAGACTGGTTAAGCGTTATCGTTGACCCGTTCAAGCTGGAATCGAACGTAACCGTATCGCCGCTGGAGGCGTACAGAATCGCTTCGCGAAGCGAAATCAAGCCGTCGGTTGAATCGACGACGTCGTTGAGCGTTGTAACAACCGTCGATCTAATTTCGTGATCGTCAAACAGCGTACACGTAATCGTATAGTTCCCCAACGAGCCGTAGTCGGAATAGTTCCCAGCGCTGTAAACGCCATTGACGGGAGTTCCCTTTCCTTCGCCGGTAACGCGGAGATAATAAACGCCGGGGGTTGTAACGTAAATCGTTATCGTTTCGACCACGTCAGCGTCCTCGCCGGTATGGGGCGCAGCAGACGCGACGGCGCTGTAGTTGGAATCCGTATCGCAATAGACGTCTACGTGGGCGTTGAGGTTGGTAATATTTTCTTCGGCTGTCGGCGAGTATTCCCCGCCAACGACAAACGTATAAACGCCCGCTGTGAGCGATAATTTGTACCAGTCGTAATCTTTATCAATCTGACTTCCGCTGTAAGCGTACGTAGACGACGAGCTGGTAATAACGCCGGACGCGCAAACGCCGGTCGAGTCCAGCGTCAAAACGGTTGCTGCAGCCGCAGAGTTGTCGCTGTCCGTTTTGAACGACAGATGCTGATTTATCTGCTTGACGTCGTCCTGAGAATTGTTTGCGCCTGTATATTCGCCTTTGCTCCATTGAGAAAGCGCCTGATGGTACGGCGCGCCCATGATCGGCCCCCAGCCGCCGGCGCCGGGATAGTAACTCGTATTGGCAGGATAGCCGTCGTGAGTTAATCCGAGCGTGTGACCAACTTCATGCGCCGCTGCATCGGCAACGTATTTTGGTTCAGCGTCTGAAAGGCTGTCTGGAAAGACAAACGCCGGTGAAAACAGCGAGGAACTGTTTGAGGCGCCATAATACCAGCTATATACGCCCTCAAAAGCAATCCCGCCGACGTTAATTCCCAAAACGTCATTGCTCGATCCGCCGATAGCCGCCCTCATGCCGTACTTTTCATCCGTAAAAGACGTAATCAACAGGTCGTCAAGAGAAGTAAACTGCGTTGTTACGTCAACGTCATAAATCGCGTAGTCTTCCGAAACGGCTTTCCAAATAAAATAGATGTCCTCCGCAGTAAACTTGTCAAGACACGAGGGCGTAACAATAACGTCTTGATTCATATATTTTTCGTCATTGTTCCATTTCGTACCGTACGTTAAATGCCCGTTGAAGTCCAGATAAATGGTCTTGCAGGACGCATCCGTCGCCCAGTCCGCCTTGGAATGAAGCGTAAAGACGTTGGTTGACGCCCCGTCGATATCGACGTTCCACGACGACGTATCGATAGCTGCAATCGTATACGTATAGACGCTTGACCACGTCGACCCGGATGCGGGCTTGTACTGGTACTGGATCGTCGTGCCGGGAATCGTCTTAATCGTACAGTAGGAATCCGAGAGATTCAGCGTAAAGTAATCAGAATACGAAGAACCGTTGACTTCCTGATTGTTAAACTTGTAACGGAACGTGTAGTCCGTCGCAGTTCCGATGTTCTGCCAGTCAAACGAGAGGGTCCCGTCGTTGGAATAGATTACCGTCGGCGTCAAATAGGAGTTGTTCAAAATCAACGCCGTTTGAGTCGTTCTGGCTGTTGTAAAAGAATTCCCGTTAGAATCGACCAGAACGTAATTGGACGCCAAAGCGTTTGCGCCGTTGTTCAGAGCGACGTCAAAGGTTGCGTACTGCATCCCAGCCTGGTCGGAATCGAAAACGCCGTTGGTTGCGGACAGAACCAGGTTCTCCCCGTTCGCGACGCCGCTGAGGGTATACGACCCAAGCGTCGCGCTGAAATTGCCGGCTTCGTAATCCCGCCCGTTGGCGATCAAAGACGAAATCGTAACCGACGCCGCTGAAATTACAAACGAGGACGAAGTCGTATAGTCGTCGTATCCCGCCGCGCTGAAGCAAATTGACAGATTGTAAACGCCGGCGTTTTTCATCGTCGGGAACGCGTTGTTGGTTGTCGCCCCGTTGTACGTAACCGTATACGAATAGGAAACCGCCTCCGACGTTGTAACAATCGGCGTTTGCGCTGAGCCGTTGTAAACAACCCCTGACCAGTCAACGTGAATCAAATCCTGCAAAGAACCGGTTGTAGCCGTTGTCGCGCTGACCGTTGACCAGAGGGAATCCTGATAGTCCTCCGACCCTGCCGGCGCCAGGGCTTTCAAACGGAAGTAATACGTCTGATTGGATTCCAATGAATCTATCGTCGCGCTGATTGCAGACGAGTTCAGCGTTTGCGTTACAACGCCTGCCGAGAAGTCTGAGATGGTAGAGTATTCCAGCTGATAGCCGAAATTGTCAACCGCAGTCCACGCCAGGCTAATCGTGTCGGACGTCGGATCGCCGACAACGGACAGCGCTGGCTGATCCATGTAAATCGCGGGCTGGTATTCGTACGCCCCGATGTCAACGGTGGAATTGTACGTTCTGACGCCAATCCCTGAAATGTCGTTGGAAATGGAATACCCGGACGCTGTCAGATAGCTGTTGTTTCCTGCGTCTATCAAAACGGAATCCGAAACAAGGCGATAGTTGGGCGTGTTGATCAGATTCCCGGACGAGTCGAACTGAGGCGCAACCTTGAACCCGGCGTCTTCAGCTGGCAAATCGGTTTTGTATCCGGAAAGGTATCCGCTTCCATAGCGGGAGTTGTAGAGATTCAGCGTTCCCCAGTTGTAGAAGTCAGCAGCTCTGTTCGCCGTGCTGGACTCCCCCCCGTTCCCGACAATAACAGAATTGTATACATTGACCGTGCATTCCGATGGAACGTTAGCCAGTCCGGCGGCGAAACCATAATCGCTGCCGTAAGACCAGTTTCCTGAAATTGTGCAATTATAAATATCCAGTTTACTGGCAGAATAATTGGTTGTCCCCTCCGAAGTCGAATAATTAATTGACGAATTGCAAATTCCCGCGCCGTGATTTTGACTGACATTGTCGACAATCAGACTATTAACCAGCGTTGCCGATCCAAAATTCCTAATTCCACCGTTAGAGTTGCCGCGGATTGTAGAATTCAGAATCTCAAGCTCACCCCTGCTGAATACTCCCGTTTGGGAATTGGAAATCGTACAGCCATCCAACGTCAGCTTTCCAGTCATAACTGTAACCGCACCCGCCGGGGTTCCATACCGTGAACTGGTCAAATAGCGCGATCCGCCGTTTGTCAGCGTCAAGCCGCGAATAGTTACTACTGGAACTGTATCTTCACTTGAGATTGTGAATATTCCCATAACGCCGTCGCCGACGATGGAAATGTTCAGACCGGACGCGTCAATCGTCAGACTTTTATTAATGACAAATGCGTAGAGATCGCTATAATACAGCGGATCTTTCGACAAATCTGTTATTGGCATGGTCAGCGTCCCGCCCGCCAAAGACGGACTGAACGTAATCGTCCCGCCTGCGTTGACAGACTGAATCGCGTTCTTCAGGGCGGTATAGGAAAGCTCGGAGACTTCGACGGTATCGGCGGCTTGAAGAGAAACGTCTGGAATTGACGCAAAATCGTCCTCGCAACTCAAATCTTGCAACTCGCAACTAATAACATCATTCTCGCAACTCGCAACTCGCAACTCGCAACTCAAATCGGGCGACACGCTCAGCAGATCGCGGTCTTCCAGAACTTCCAGCCGACAACAGGTCGAATAATTGATACGCCGCCGCTGGGGAGCGGGATTAAATACAGCGTTCCATAGCCTCGACAACTCTGACCTGATCTTCATTATAAAAAACTCCAAGTGCGAAGAAAAATCTCGAATTACGCGCCCATAAAAAGTCCCCGTCGCCGGAAAATCTCTCTATATATTATAACCGCTAATTTACAATATTGCAATATTAAAACGCAGTTTTTGACAGATTTATTGCAGATTTTATCCCCAGACCAACGCATGGCGAGAACGTCAGTCTGTATCGATTGAATTTACGGATTCTTTAGCGTCTTTAGCCGTTAGTTGTTCGGACTTCTCGCCGGCTCTCTTTTGTCGCCATGATTGGTATTGTTCTTTTGCCAGACGCCAGGCGGTGTCGAAGGCGGGCGAATAACAGAAAACGTTGAGCAGTAAATAAACTACGCATCCGGCGGCTAACGGAACGAGCAAGCCGAGCCAGTGGTTTACGGGCCACAAAAGCAGATAAAGCCCGTACGCCGCGCCGCTGGCTATGAGCGAATAGATCAGGTACGGAAGCGAATCCCACAACTGCATTCTTAGCCCGTAGCCGAGAACTCGTTTCGTGTATCGGGTATTGAAGTAAAGGGATAAGAAGGAAACGACAATCATGCCCCAGACCATCGCCATGACGGAAATCCAGACAGTGCACAAGATATTAATCACAATGAACAGATTATTGAGTGCAATCAGTCCGAGATAAACGCCCGAACGTCCCCGGGCGATAAGAATCTGAAGATTCAGATGGAAAATCGGGAATAAAACAAAGCTGATGGTCAACGCCTGGAAGTATGGCACGATGGGAAGCCATTTCTCGGAGAGAATGAGGCTCACAAATGGAACCGCCAGCGCGGCTACCAGAAAAGACGGCAAAAAGATGATGAAAACGGACATCTTGAGCGATTCCATCACCGCATTCCTCAGTCGGGGAACGTCTTCCTGAATTTTCGAGAAAGCGGCAAACAGTACGTTGCTGATTGTCCATTGTACGCTTTGCGGCCAAAGCGAGGAGTATTGTCGACCGCGTTCAAAATAGCCGAGCGTGTCGATGGGGTAGACTTTCCCGATGACGATATTATAAGCATTGTTAAAAATATTGTCAATCAGGCTGGCGAACATAATATTCGAGCCGTATTGAAACAGATTGCAGAGGGCTTTGAAGCTAAATTTCAGACTCGGAAGCCAGTGGCAGAAACAAAAAACCGTTATGGCAGCAACGCCATTCGTGATAACTATCTGCCACGCCAAAGCCCAAACGCCATAACCCTTCCAGGCGATGTAAAGCGCAGGGGGAACCGCTGAGATTTGCCCAATAAAACTTGCCAGATAGCTAAGATCCTGCCGCATGTTTCGGCTTAGAAGCGTATGCTGAACGGCGCCGAGCGCTGCTAAGGGAAACGCCCACATAACGAGCCTCGTTACAGGTTTCAAGAGTGGTTGACGGTAAAAATCAGCAAGCCATCCCGCCCCCAGAAAAAGGAGAACAGCACACAAGCTAGCGATGAACATATTATAATAAAAGACGGAATTGAGATCGTCTGCGTCAATTTCTTTCTTGTGAATAATAGCGGATCCAAAACCACCTGCAGTGAAAGTCATCCCGACCGCCCAGAAAACCATCAAAATTCCCCAGATTCCGTAATCCTTAGGATCGAGAAGTCGAACCATAAGGATTCCAACCAACAATCCGGTCCCTTGAGATAAAACCCGAAGGATCAGCGATGGTACGGCGGATTTAAACGTTTTGTTAGCAAGTCGTTCCTGAGACATAATACACCATTATAATATATTATTAGCAAATATCGGTAAAATGGGTATAAAAAAATAGATTCGTTAAGCAACGCTGTTCCCGTAGCATGCTTTGATTCTACTCGCAACTCACAACTTGACTTGTCGCTTACTGGAAGCGTCAAAATAGCAAAGATAGAATATATTTACCAATCCACTTTGTAATAATTTTTGTTTTTTTAATGACAACTCATTAAAATTTTGGGGATAACCGACTATAATTATAATAATACAATGATTTTAGTTGTTGGATGAGTTGTTAAAATAAATACATATGACAATATAAGTAAAATCTGTATATTGTATTTTAACAATGTTTTAGATAAAAATATAATTAGACAGCCAATAATAATGCAAAGCAATTTGGATTCGTTTTACTTTTTATCCAGGATTTTCTATTTGGAACAATCGAGGAAAGTAAAGTAGTCTAAACATTTGTTTTTTAACAAAGGTTTTGTTAGTGAGCGATTTACATTTACAATACGATATCGCGAATCTCAACGACATTGACGGGATCGTTGACTGCGTCAAAAATCTGCCGCATTTGCGATTATTTACCGTCAACGCCGTAAAGAACATTGTGCGTTGGCGATTTTTCGACTGCCCAATATCGACAAAACCGCTCATGCTGGTGTGTCGTCATGAAAACAGCATTGTTGGTACAGTCGGCTTCTTTCTTGCCTTATTTGAAAAACAAGGTCGAGTAATAACAGTTGCTTGTCCCTCTTACGTATACGTTAAACCAGAATATCGTCGGAATGGCATATATACCAAACTGCTAAAATATGCATACAACGTTTATTTCGACGACTTCCATTTTATTTTAGCTACGGAGAACGTTGCAGTTGGGTCTATTGTACAGAAAAAAACTGGTTTCAAACCCTTTGGAATTCAGGAGCATTATCGAAAATTGCAATTGTTTCCAGCGCTTAAGTATTTGTTTTCCAAAGCGTTTACCCCAAAGAGCGTTATCGACGACGTTAACAGTCAGTTTGTTAAACCATCGAAAACGTTTATAACTGATAAAGAGAAGATTCTTGAAGTTTACGAAGAATTGACAAATCATTTCTGCTCTGTATCTACAGACGAGACGCTAATCCCATACCGAACGCGGGATTATATGCAATGGAGAATAAACCATCCTGCCAGACAGTATGTTTTGGTTCCGTATTATCAGAATAGTCAGATTCAATCCGCCATTCTTTGTTCAATATCTCACAGGGACGTTGATATTGTTGATTATATATATTGCAATGACGATTATTTCTCACAAAATTTAGATATTTTGCTAATGAGCGTTCGCAAAGCCCGAATTGTTATGTATACTTCATATACAGAAGAAAAATACAAAACCGAGCTTCAAAAGAAGCGCTTTTCTAATCGAGATATTTGGTCGTTGTTTAGTAAACAACCTGAGATTCCCAATATGTTTTATCCCATGGGGAAAGATCGTTTATATGACAATTATTCCGATGAACAACTCAATGAGCTGAAAATTCAGCTTAACGGTTTGGCAATTGATGTAATCTAAATCTTATGAACAATGAGATAATTAACAAAATTCACGATATAAATTATAAAACTTTGCGTATGTTCGACTCAATATGCAAAGCAAACGACATTCCCTATTTTTTAGATTCTGGAACGTTGCTTGGCGCGGTGCGTCATCAGGATTTTATACCGTGGGACGACGACTTGGATATTGCTGTTTTTGCCAGTGATTTCCCACGTTTGAAAGCGGTATTGCAAGAACAATTGCCGCCAGAGTATGAATACGTTGAGTACACGACGTATAACGGCTATTTTTACGATTTTATCAATCGAATTTCTGTTAAAGGAAGTCGTCTGAAAGAATTGGAACCGGGGAATCCGTATTCAAACGCCAATTCGCTGGGTCTTGACATCTTTGTTTTGGAATCCGCTCCTGATAACGCTTTTTTACGGTCGCTGCGAATTGCTGTTCGAAAGCTCGTTTACGCCTTTGCAATGGGACATCGCTGGAAATTGAATTATAAAAACAAAACTGTTCTTGAGAGATTTGTATTATCCATTCTGTCAAGCGTTGGCTGGTTAATACCTCTAAAATGGCTTTTTCAATTTCAGGAATATCTTGTAAATCCCAAACCTGAAAATGAAAAAGGATTTTTAATTGGAGTCAATTATATTTTTCCTGAATTGTCATGTACGTACAAGAAAGAATGGTATAATCAGATCTGCAGCGTTCAGATTAGAGATTTGGCCCTGCCCGCTCCTGTTGGGTACGATTTCGTATTAAAAACGATGTATGGCGACTACATGCAATTGCCGCCAGAAGAAAAACGCGTCCCGCAGCATATTCAAGAAGGGGTTATTTTACCTGAATAATCCCAATAATGTGATAATGGAGCTTTCAGAAGTAAAGATTACAATTATAATCGTTTTTAACATTTAAGCGAAAAATCCAACGTTCTTTATTGGAGATTAACTATGGCGCATATTCAAACCGGTAAACCGTATAACCAATTAAACAGTGATGAACTTGAGAAATTGTCTCAAGTCCAACATATTTGCGATTTGCTGTTAAAGGCGGTTGACAAGATTTGCAGAAAATACAACATCCAATATTTTCTTGCGTATGGGAATTTGATTGGGGCTATCCGCCATGGACGCATTATTCCCTGGGATGACGATGTCGATATTTGGATGTTTCCATCGGAATACGACAAGTTTAAACAGCATATCGATGAACTGGATGAAGATTTTCGCCTTGTGGAACCAGAAGAATACGCTCCATATTACGTAAACAATGTCCCGCGATTGGCATATTTGCCCAGTCATTATCAGAGAATAAATGGATTGATAGAGTATATTGACCTTGATATCTTTCTTCTGACAAGACTTCCGGAATCGTGGTTCATGCGGCAGATATTCAGAAAAAAGCTGATTTTGCTTTATGCATTATGTAACGCTCACAGATACCATATTCCATACGAAAACTATTCGTTTTTTCAAAAGATTGCTGCGTATATTTTATCCTGGACAGGAAAATGCTTTTCGTCAAAAAATTTGATAAAGACGATTAACCGCATGGCTCGCAAATATGAGAACAGGGAGAATTTATCGGAGGTCGTTTCATATAATGACGCATTAAATATGATTGTCAAAAACTTTGAATATGCCGATTTTTCCTCTACTGTTGATATGCCGTATGGCGATATGGTTGCAATGGTTCCGGTTGGTTACGACAGAATTCTTAAAAATTGTTATTCAACGCACTATATGGAATTGCCTCCAGAAGAAGAGCGGATTGGTCACGCAGATTTGTCAATAATTACGATTGATAAATAGCAACGCTATAGAATAATTACATCAGAGGATCAAATCCAGGTTTTATTTTTAAATACAATATGAGAGATGAGTAATACAAAACAATTATTGATGGTATTAGGTCCAACGGAGATTGAACCTGACATATTACAGGCAGGTTCTTTGCCGATGGAATATATGCGAACGTCTGATTTTTCAGTGCGTCTAAAAAATATATTTGCTAACCTTCAGTACGTTTTTCAAACCGCGAATCCTGTTTTGATATATGCAGGTTCAGGAACCGGCGTTATGGAAGCCGCTGTTGCGAATTTTTGTAAAAGAGGGGATTCAGCGTTATTCATTAACGGTGGAACGTTTGGAAACCGCTGGGGGCAAATTTGTCGTCTATACGGAATCGATGCTGCTGAATTGCGCGTTCCGTTTGGAAATAGCGTTGACCTCGCAGACGTTGAAAAGAGTTTAAAAGCGAATCCCAATATCAAAGCGGTTTTCGCTACTTATGACGAAACATCGTCTGGAGCTTTAACTGACATCGAGACGCTGGGCGACGTCGTCCATCATAATTCAAACGCCCTGCTGATTGTAGACTGCGTTTCGGCGTTAGTGGTCGAACCGTTTCTTATGGATAAGTGGCATATAGACGTTGCGATTTCCAGTTCTCAAAAAGCTCTGGCAATACCGCCGGGGCTTGGATTTATGGCAGTTAGTCCAAAGGCGATTCAGGCGGCTGAAGCGAACGATTTCAGAACGTTCTATTTTGACGTACTGGACAGCTTGGCGAATCATAAAAGAAATCAAACGCCTTTTACTCCGCCTGTCGGTTTGTTGCTGCAATTAGAGAAGAGATTGGAAAAAATCCGAAATGCCGGATTGGAATCTGTTCGACGTCAGTATTACGAAATAACGGATTATCTCCGTATGCAAATGAACGAAATTGGTTTTCCCGTTTTCGCGAAAAATCCCGCCAATTGCGTGTCCGGTTATTATCAGGAAAAATATGACGCTCTGAAGCTGGTTGCCATTTTACGAGAAAAATATCACATCGAAATTGCTCCCAGCGGCGGAGAGCTTAAAAATCGGTTCTTTCGAGTTGGAAACTTTGGCAGCATAACGAAAGAAGACATTGACTATTTTATTCAATCGTTTAAGGAAACATTGGATAATTTATAACATACAGAATATTTGAGATTACAGTCAAAGCGTAACTCACGATAAAGGAGAATAACATAAATGATAGCTGGAAAAACTGTAGTGTATACGTCTGGAACGTTTGACATGCTGCATATCAATCATTTACGCATGATTGAATACGCTCGGGCTTTGGGCGACATCTTGATTGTCGGCGTCAATACAGACGAGCTTGTCATGTCCTATAAGTCGCAGCCGATTATTCCATTTGAACAGAGAATTGCTCTCATGCGGGCGCTTAAAGGTCCTGATATTGTCATTCCTCAACATTCGCTAGACCATACAGACAAAGTCAAAAAGCTGAATTTTGACGTCTTTGTTGTTGGCGACGACTGGACTGGAAAGTACGACTATCTCAAGGAATTGGGCGTCGACGTCGTCTATTTCCCTTACGGCATGGGGATTAGTTCGTCCTCGTTAAAGGAGAAGATTTATCAAAGCTACGCCAAACTGCAGAAAAAGGCGGATCAACATTTGCCAGCGGATATTGACATCCAGAATCAAGACAATAAAAAATAGCGGTTATCCATGCGAGTTGCAGATTATATTTTTCAGACGTTAGCGGACTGGGGCGTGAAGAACGTGTTTTTCGTTTCCGGCGGCGGGGCGATGTTTCTCGACGACGCCCTCGGGAAAGAGAAGCGCATTGACTACGTTTGCTGTATGCACGAACAGGGCGCGGCGATCGCGGCGGAAGGGTTCGCCCGAATTTCCAATCAGCCCGGCGTAGCGTGCGTTACAACCGGTCCCGGCGGGACGAACGCGATTACCGGCGTCGCCGGCGCGTGGTTGGATTCGATTCCCATGCTGGTCGTGTCCGGGCAGATCAAAAACGCGACGTGCATCAAGTCGTATCCCCATCTCAATCTGCGTCAGCTGGGAGATCAGGAGCTGAATATCGTCGACGTTGTCAAGCCGATTACCAAGTACGCGGCGATGGTCAGCCGGAAAGAAGACGTTCGGTATTGTCTGGAACGGGCATGGCATTTGGCGAAAGCCGGGCGACCGGGTCCCGTTTGGCTGGACGTTCCGCTGGACGTGCAGTCGGCGGACGTCGACCCCAGTCAGCTGCGTTCCTACAACCCGGCGGAGGACGATCAAGACCTGGACGTTTCCGACCGGGATTTGCAAACGGCGTTGGAACGTCTTGCCGCCGCAAAGCGACCGGTGATTGTTGCTGGTATCGGCGTTACGCTTTCCGACAGCCGCCGCGAGTTCCTTCAGATGGCGGAAAAGCTGGGCGTTCCCGTCTTAACGACTATTTCCGGCATTGACCTCGTCCCGTCAGACCATCCGCTGTTTTTCGGACGTCCAGGCATTCTGGGCGAACGTCCGGCGAACTTCATCTTGCAGAATTCTGACTTTGTCCTCGTTCTCGGAACGCGAATGTGCCTGCGGATTATCGGCTACGCCTTTGAATCCGTGGCGCGGGCGGCGTACAAAGTCATGGTTGACGTCGACAACGCGGAACTCAACAAGCCGACGTTTCAGCCCGATTTGAAGATTCACGCAGACGCCGGGCAGTTTATTCGCCGCGTTCTGGCGTCCGATGCGTCCGTCGGCGATCTGTCCGACTGGCTGGCGTACTGCAACAACGTCAAAAAGAAGTATCCGGTTGTAACAGACGATCATCGAAACCGAACGGACTACGTCAGCTCGTATGCCTTCCCGGAACTGGTGGGGCAGAACCTTGCAGCCGGCGACATTGTCGTTACCGGCAACGGAACCGCGTATACGAGCACGTTTCAGGCGATCCCCCTCAAGCCGGGCGTGCGAATGTTCAGCAACCAGGCGTGCGCGTCGATGGGCTACGACCTCCCCGCCGCGATGGGCGCTGCGTTTGCCGGCTCCGACCGGCGCGTTGTTCTCTTTACCGGCGACGGCAGCATCCAGATGAACGTTCAGGAGATGCAGACGATTCTCAACTATCGGCTTCCGATCAAGGTGTTCATGTACAACAACGACGGCTATTTGTCGATTAAAAACACTCAGCGAGCGTTTTTCGAGGGGCGGTTTGTCGGCTCCAACCCGGAATCGGGCGTCGTCCTGCCGGACATGAAAAAAATCGCCGCCGCCTACGGCTGGATCGTGTATCAGATTAAAAACAATCAGGAAGCGGCTGCCCTCGTGCCGGAAATTCTGGCTCAGCCGGGACCGGTCTTCTGCGAAGTCATGACCGATCCGTACGAAGTCCTCGGGCCGAAATCGGCGTCCAAGCAAATGCCCGACGGCTCAATCGTCTCCCAGCCGCTGGAAAACCTCGCACCGTTCCTGCCGGAAGAAGAACTCCGGGAAAACATGCTTATCCCGCCCGTTCAGAATTTTACCGATTACTTTTTCGACCTCGACGGGACGACGCTTGACACGTATGACGATTTGAGATCGTGCATGAAAGGCGCGCTGGAAAAGAACGGTCAGGACGTCGGCCGGTTTGATGCGGAATTTGTTATCGGTCCGCCGCTGCAGATGTCGGTCAAGATGTTTCTTCCCTCCGCCGACGAACAAACAATCGACAACATTTGCCGCGAGTTCAAAACGCAGTACGATACGTCCGACTATCCCGAAACAACAATGTATCCCGGGATTGAGGCGCTGATCAACCGTCTTTACAAAGCGGGCAAGCGGATTTACATCGTCACCAACAAACGCCGCGTTCCGACGTTCCGCTTGCTGGACAAGTTCGGTTTGCGAAACAAAGTCGTGGAAGTTGTAACGCCCGACTCGCGTCCAGACGGGTATACGAAAACGGAAATGATACAAATGTTGCTGTATAAGTACAGCGTCAACCCGGACAAAGCCGTCATGACCGGCGACATGACCAGCGACGTCATGTCGGGCAAAGCCGCCGGCGTTCACACGATTGCCGTAACTTGGGGCTACGGCTCGGCAGACGCCCTTAAAGAATCCCAGCCGGACAAAGTGATTTCGTCCGTCGACGATTTCTGGCTGTAACTCGTCCCGGGACTTGCAGGAATTCGTTTGTTTGAGTATAATATAGTAGAAGACAATATATCCCTTGACAGAATACAATCATGACTGAAAACAAACTGGATTCAAAATCGCTCACGTTTGCGCTGTTTGTAATTTACAAACTGGCGGCGTCCTGGAAAAAGACGCCCACAGATGTCTATGGCATCTTGGTGGAAACCAAAATATTTGACGAGTATATCGTCGGATGTTATGATTGTCTGCACACCTTGGGCGGCGAGTATTTAACTGAAGATATTACAGAAATCGCGCGAGCGCGGGGGGCGAATGTATGATATTATTTCATGGATCAACACAGATCATTCAAAAGCCAGATGTTTCATTTGCAAAGCAAAGTCTGGATTTTGGTCCCGGTTTCTATTTGACGTCGTATGAAGAACAAGCTCAGAAATGGGCTGTTCGAAAGGCAATGCGTCAGCACGTTCAGGCGTATGTCAATATTTACAGACTGGACGATTTGCCCTCCAATTTTAATGCGTTGCAGTTTGACGATCAGAATGTACAATGGTTAAACTACGTCGCGGCATGTCGACAAGGACAAGATGTATATAAATCGTTTGACATTGTCAAAGGCGGCGTAGCAAACGACGACGTCTTTCGTTCGATTGATATGTACATTCGCGGCATTTGGGATATTGAACGAACAATCAAAGAACTGAGTTATTATAAAGTCAATAACCAAATTTGTATTCTCAATCAGCGTATTATAGAATTGTATTTACACTTTGATTCCGCGTATGAGGTATGAGGATGGATCAGAACGCTTTGCACGAGTATTATTTGCAGAATCTGGAACACGATATAATCACGTTCCTGGCTCAAAAGCGCAATATAAGTTTGCGGGAAGCGACGGATATTTATTTTCATAGCGAGCTGGCGGAGCAAATTGAACAAGGAGCATACGGAATTGAATTTCTGTCTCCCCAATACCTAACTAACGACCTGATTGAAAACGAACTGGATAAACAGAATCATCAATAATATTCCCATGAAAACCATATCCATTGTAGCTGGCTGTTATAACGAAGAGGGCAACCTTCAGGAACTGTACGACCGTTTGCGCGCCGTATTCGAGCGGAATCCGCAATACGATTACGAGATTATCATTGCGGACAACTGCTCGACCGACGGCAGCCGGGAAGTGTTGCGGAGCCTGGCGGCGCAAGATCCCAAGTTCAAGGTAATTTTCAACGCGAACAATTTCGGTCACATTCGTTCTCCGTTCAACGCGTTTTTGCAGGCGACCGGCGACGCGGTTGTCATGATGTGTTCAGACTTGCAGGAGCCGCCGGAGGTTATCGACGAGTTTTTACGCAAGTGGGAAGAAGGGTATGACGTCGTCGCCGGCGTCCGTTCCGGCACCCGAGAAGGCTGGTTTATGCCGATTTTCCGGAACCTGTACTACTGGCTGCTGGGGAAAGCGTCCGACAACTCTCATCTGCTCAAGGCGTTTACTGGCTTCGGGCTGTACGACCGAAAATTCTGTGACGCCGTCAAGCTCTATAACGAGCCGTACCCGTATTTCCGCGGGCTGGTAAGCGAAATCGGATTCAAACAGGCGCAGGTTCCCTTCGTTCAGGACAAACGCAAGCACGGCAGAACGAAAAACAACTTCTTTACTCTGTACGACATGGCAATGACGGGGTTTGTCAACCATTCCAAACTCCCGCTGCGATTGGCTGTCTTTTTCGGGTTCTTCGCCGGGTTCGTCAGCTTTCTCATTGCAATGGGATACCTGATCGCGAAGCTGGTTTGGTGGGATCGCTTTCAGATGGGAACCGCTCCGATTTTGATCGGGATATTCTCGTTCATGTCCGTTCAGCTGTTTTTTATCGGGATTATTGGCGAATACATCGGCGCGATCTGGACGCAGGTCAAAAACCGCCCGCTGGTTATAGAAGACGAAAAACTGAACTTCGACGAAAAGGATAAAAAGTAGGCTCGGCGACCGCAGCGTAATTCATATTCAATGAAAAATATTGATCTACTCGACCGCACGTATCTGCAAGCCCGCATGTCGCAGTTCGTCGACGCGCTGGCTGGCAAGACCGTCTTGATTACCGGCGCAACCGGTTTTTTCGGCAAATGGCTGCTGGAAAGCGCGATTGCGTTCAATCATACGTTACATTTGGAAGGGGACAGACGGCTACAAATCGTTGCCCTTTCGAGAAATCCAAGCGCGTTTCTGGAACGATACTCCAAATTCGGCAAGTACGATTTTATTCAGTACATAACCGGAGACGTCCGAACGTTTGAGTTGAAAAACGTCAACGTCGATTACGTTATTCACGCTGCAACGGACGCCAGCGCGAAGTTAGAACAGGAGAACCCGGACGAGATGTATTCCGTCGTCGTTCACGGAACGCAGCGAGCGTTAGACGTCGCCCGACAATGCGGCGCAAGCCGATTTCTGCTGACCAGTTCCGGAGCGGTTTACGGACCTCAGCCGCCGGAGATGTCGCACATTCCGGAGAGTTACGTCGGAACCCCTGTTACAGCTTACGGACAGGGCAAGGCGATCGCCGAGCAGATGGTCAACCATTACGCCGACCGGTTCGGGTTCCAGGCGCATATCGCCCGCTGTTTCGCGTTTGTCGGTCCGTATTTGAATCTCGACATCCACTTTGCCGTCGGGAACTTTATTCGCAACGCGCTGGACGGTCAGCCGATTGTTATCAAGGGCGACGGGACCCCGACTCGTTCGTACCTGTATGCGGCAGAACTGGTAATTTGGCTCTGGACGATTCTGCTTCGCGGAGAAAACCATTGCGTATACAACGTCGGGTCGGACGTCGCCGTTACAATCAAAGAACTGGCTCAGCGCGTCGCCAGCCGCTTTGACAACCCGCCGGAAATCCGAATTCTGGGAACCCCTGACCCAACAAACCCCCGAGCGCAATACGTCCCGAGCGTCGATAAAATCAAAACAGAACTGGGACTGACGCAAGAGTACAATTTAGACGCCGCCCTCGACAGAACAATCGAGTTTAATAGATCGTAAAAAACAAAATTTAATACGGTATCATTGAAATAATCAAAAAATTAACTCCCCAGACGCCGAGATTGGTTGACAAATATTCATTATTCCCCCGCCCCTTGCAATTATTTCAATTTGTACTAAAATATTAAAAAGAATGAAACGGATGTGCGTTTCAACACTAGTTACCTGCCTTTTTCATTACGGAGAATGACTCACATGAAAAGAACTGCATTAGCTATCGCTGCATCGTTGTTGTTTGTTGTTGGCTGCGAGCCGATTGCGCCAACTACCGCCCCTACTGGCACAGGTACGGAAACCGCGCCAGTTGAACAAGCTGTTGTTGAAGAAACCATCGTTGAAAAAACGGTTGTAGAAGAAGTAACTCCTGAAGTTCCCGCTGAAGAAGCAGCGCCGGCTGAAGAAGCCGCTCCTGAGGTCCCCGCTGAAGAAGCTGCTCCTGCTGAAGAAGCCGCTCCTGAAACCCCGGCTGAACCGGCTGCTCCTGCTGAAGAAACCGCTCCTGAAGTCCCCGCTGAAGAAGCAGCGCCGGCAGAAGAAGCCGCTCCTGAAACCCCGGCTGAACCGGCTGCTCCTGCTGAAGAAGCCGCTCCTGAAACCCCGGCTGAACCGGCCGCTCCGGCTGATGAACCGGTTGTTAAAAAGGGAGAAGTAGTTGTTGAAGAAACCAATATTCCTGAACCCCCAGCCGCTGAAGAAGCCGCTCCCGCTGAACCGGCTGCTCCGGCTGTAGAAGAAGTTGCTCCCGAAGCTCCCGCTGTCGAAGAAGCCCCGGCTGTTGAAGAAGCTCCCGCTGTTGAAGAACCGGCTCCCGTCGCTGAAGCCGCTCCCGCCGTTCCGGCTGACGCTGTCTCCGCTTACGCTCCGGCTGCCGCGTTGACGACTCAGGTTCAGAAGTACATGGAAGAAATGGAAGAGGATCTTGCTGATCCCGCTCAGTTTGCCGACAACAAAGACGACGTTGTTGAAAACGCTGCTGGTTTGACGGTTTTCTTCCTGGCTTTGGGTCTCAACGATCAGGACAGCGACTATAAGGCGAAGGCTCCGAATCTGGTCAAAGCCGCTCAGGCGTTGGCTGCCGCCACAACTCACGACGAAGCCAAAGCTGCTTTTGAAGCCATTAAAACTGCTGAAGCCTCGAACGAAGCTCTCGCCTGGACGAAAGTCGCTCCGCTGGCTTCCCTGATGAAGCAGGTTCCCAACATCGATTCCAAAATGAAGAGAACGATTCCCAAACGCATGGACAAAAAACAGGACGAATGCCTTGCCAACTGCGCTGCTGTCGCCGCTTTGATGCAGGGAAGCATTGCCAACGCTGACGAAACCGAACAGCCGGCTGAAACCGTCAAATGGACTGCGTTCTCAATTCAGGGACGCGACGCCGCTGCCGCCGTTGCCAAAGCCGTTGCCGCTCAGGACGCTACCGCTGCTGAAGAAGCCATGGCTGCTCTGCACAAATCCTGCGACGATTGCCACGCTGTCTTCCATCAGAACAAAAAAGCCGAAAACGACGAAACTGACTGAGCTTCGTTTCAGACGTCTGGTCATTAAGATCGAAGTTTGTGTTAACGAATTTATGTTGCGCGCTGAGGAACCCTCTTCAGCGCGTATTTTTTCTCGCACCCAAGCTCATAACCCGAATGCAAATTTGCTGATTGTTCGTCTCTAATAAACGCATTTATTTTACCTATTTTATCAAATATTTAATCTTTTTTTTCGAATTTTTTCTGTTCATCCCTTAAAAATTTCAAAATCTGGTGTATAATATATATTGACGTAGAATAGCTTACCCCCATTTTCCGACTTTGCGCAATTGACGAAAAATGGGAGTTCAGAATATCCAATTATCCCCAAGTTTACTCGTACTGGAGTAGAATCATGGTTAAAACCTCAATCCGTTCGATCCTTTCCCCTTTAACCCGCAGCAGGATTCTCTTTTCTGTTCTGGCGGTTTTATCGCTTGGAGTCGTTGTCAACGCTCAAACGGTCGTTCGCACCAACGGCGGAACTGAAACCGCGACCGGCACAGACGTTTCAGTGGTTCAAACCGCCGCCGGCTACGGTGTTGGCGACGTTATGAGCGTTTCTGGGACGTCTGCAACCAACATTGCGCCTTTTGCCAATTCAGTAAGACTTGAAGGAAATTACAAAGTTATCGATTTTACTGTTCAATCGGCTACCGCCGGAACCAAACAGTATATCGGCGCAGTTTCTGGCAATCGAAGCTACGTGCTTAAATTGACAAATACAAATTACAATTTTACATTTAAGGATGTTGAATTCAAATACAATCAGAATCCTCAGGATAGTTTCGGCATTTTTATAACGATGAATGCTGACAGCGTATCCCCGGTAACGTTAAATCTGGATAATGCTTCGTTTACAAATTTCCAGGCTCCTGGCGACACGCGTCAAGGCGGGGTAGTTTATACAATGGGCGATTTATCTATCAATGGATCGAATGTCGTTTCCTTTAGTGGAAATAAAACCGGCACTGGGGGCGCCCTTTTTGGCGCAAAAGCGATAACTATCGATTGTGATGAAATAATCTTTGACAGCAACGCCTGCTATAATTCCGGGGCAATACGCCATCAGGGCGTTTTGGATATTACCGGTTCAAAGGTTACTTTCAGCAATAACTCTGCCCGAAACAGAGGCGGATCTATTTATGCAACTGCCAACGTCAAGATGACAGGAAAGACCAACGCTTCCGAATTTACGTTTAGCGGCAACACTGCAGCTAAAGAAGGCGGCGTAATTTACGCTGAAGCTGATAAAATTGAGATCAATTGTAACAAAATTACTTTTAGCGACAATTCAGCTTCGGTGGGCGCTGCTATAGCATTAGAAAGAAGCGGCGCTAACGTCAAAACATCAATTACAGGCAAAACGGTTACTTTTGACAACAATACTGCTACATCCGGCAACGGCGGCGCTATTCACACACAGGCGTCTGTCGAGATGAAAGGTTCGTCAAGCGACGCTGTATTTACCTTTAGCAATAACTCCGCTCCAAACGGCAGCTGCGGCGTCATTGTCGCTGTCGGATCGGTAGATTTTTCGACTGGTTCGTTTATATTCCAAAACAACACTGCCAATGGAATCGCCGGAGCGATTGAAGCCCGAAAAGCAATTACGTTTTCCGGCGACAACACGTCTGCAATCTTTACTGGCAATACTGCCGGTACAGACGGAAACGATCTTTATCTGTCAAACGCCAATTCCGTTTTGACTTTCCAGGACGGCGGAACGTATTTCTTCGACGGCGGCATTTATTTGGCTGACGCCTCTCAGAGTACGGTTATTGACAAAGCTCAAGTAACAATTGCCGGACGCGAAAACGTTACAAACAACAACTATCAGCTTCAAACTGTTAATATTTCCAACGGAGGCAAGCTGACGGCGAATTTGGACTATATAGATTCTCTTACCGGAACGTTCAACGTCGGAACTGCCGAATCGGAAGGAACGCTGGAATTCAGCGTCGGCGACGGTTTGTCTAAAACGCTGACTCTGTCCGATACGTTTAATATTTCCGGCTCCGACACCGGTTCTGTTATTAAAGCGGGCGCGGGTACGCTCACTTTGACGCAAGCGTCTGGATATACCTGTTCTACAACGGTTGAATCTGGAACGCTGGCTCTGTCCGAAGGCGGGACGCTGTACAATCTTACCGGCGGAAGCATTAACGACGATGGCAGCGTCGCCGTCGCCGCCGCTGTGGACGCGTCTGGAAAAGAACTCACGATTGACAACGCTGTCATGACAACGTTTGTCGGGTCGATTAAAGCAGCGTCAATTCTAAAGACCGGATACGGAACGTTGAAAATTTATGCAGACGAGGAAAACAAAGTTATCGCGGACACGTTTACGGTTACCGACAGCGAGCTGGACTTCAAAGGCTATTTCGAAGGCAGCATTGAAGTTATCAACGACTCGTTCTTCTCCCCCGGCAATTCCATCGGAGAAGCCAACGTTACCGGCAACGTTTCGTTTATAACCAATGACGCCGATTCAAACGGCTTTGCGTACTTTGAATTCGGCGACTTTATCGGCGCGGACGAGAATCACGACCTTTTAGTCCTCAGCGCCAGCAGTTTGTTTAATGCCGACGACGAAGCAGGCGTTGTTCTGCTGGACTTTGCAAACGACGACGCTGAGGACTGGGCGTCTTCTGGCGTAGATTATCTGCTGGTGAAAAACGGCGCGTTTGAAAACGGTAAAGATTACACCTCCTGGCTGATGCCAACGTTAACAGACCTGTTCAGCCTGCAAGGCAAAGCGGACGGCTTGTATCTGATCGGCTTGGCTGGTCCCGAACCCGGCTCCGGCGTTCCGGAACCGTCGACCTGGGCGCTGTTAGTTCTCGGCGTTACCGGTCTGCTGTACTGGCGAAAAAGATAGTAAAAGGCGAGCCACGGGTTAACCCCGTGGCTCGCCTAAGCGTAACTCCGTTCGCTGCGCTCACTTCGTTACCGCCTTCCATTCTCAATTCTCAGAGCGTAAGAGAAATTCCAGCAAAGCGCTCAGATTTCGTTCGCCCGCAGCTCGACCGGTTTCGTAGACGCGCTGCATTTGGTCAGGGTCATGGGAGATTCGGGAGATTTCGAGCGGTTGTTCCGGAGCGATGAGAAACGTCTTACCGGACTGCACGCGGGAGTCCAAATAATCCAGCGACGCGTTGTAGCGTTCGGAGCGGGACTGCATGGCGTCGCAGACTTTCGGCAATCGCCGCAGAAAGGGCTTCCAAAGCTGAAGTTTTCCCTCCTGGGTTTTGCGGTAACCGCGCGGGCGGGTCGTGATTACGACGTTGCAGTCGTATCCCAGCGACTCGAAATAACGAAGCGGAACAGCGTCGGAAAGACCGCCGTCGAGATACTCGCCGCCGTCGATTGCCACGGGTCGCGAAACGATCGGCATGGACGCTGACGCCTGCATCCACTTGAACGCTTTTTCGTCAGCGTGATCAATGCGCCGATACACAGGTTCGCCCGTCGCGCAGTCTGTAACAACGAGGTAGAACTCCATCGGGTTTGCGTCAAACGCCTGGGCGTCGAAGACATCCAGCTCCATCGGCAGCTCGCGGTAACAGAAATCGGCGTTGAAAAGGTCGCCCGTCCTGAAAAACGACCGCCACGAGCAGTAACGCGGATCGCGCGCGAACCGTTTGTTGTAGCGGATCACGCGCCCGATCTGACCGCTTTTGTAGTTGCAGCCGAAACACGCTCCAGCCGAAACGCCGATCAGACCGTCGAACCGGACGAGGTTTTCCATCAGAACGTCGAGAACGCCCGCAGTAAAAAGCCCGCGCATGGCGCCCCCTTCAAGTACAAGCCCGTTTTTCATTCCGGCTTCCTCATTGATTCTCCTTTTTTCAAGGCATGTATTTATCGAAGTAGGACATAACCGCCTTATTGAATTCCGCGAGCTTGTCCGGGTCGTTACTCATCCCATGGTTCGAGTTCGGAAAGTCGACGCAGACGTGTGGAACGCCGTTCTTTTCCAGCGCCTGGGTCAGGGCGTCGCGGTGGCAGAGCTTTACAAGCCAGTCCTTTCCTCCGTAGGCGTAGATCGTTGGAACAGATTTTTCCGTTACAAAGGAAACGGGCGACAGACTGTCCGCAAGCTTTTTGACCTTCGGCTTGTTCACGTACTCGGGTTTGATCTTCTTCCCTACGATGAAAGAAAGAAGTCCTGCCGAATCATTCGCGCCGAGGGTTTTTTCGCTGAAGTCGGTTGGACCGACAAACTCAAACACGAACGCGATCGGGATGGGCGATTCTTCGGCTCGGGAGTACGAATAGAGCAGCGCGAGATGCCCGCCCGCCGAAATGCCAGACAATGCGATTTTAGAAGTCTGATAGCCTTCTGCTTCCAGTTTTTCCTTGATGGCTTTGATGCAGGCGGTAATTTCATCCAGCATCGTGGAAATCGTAACTTCGGGATGTTCTTTGGACAGAAGCGAGTATTCGATCGTAACTGTTACACAGTTTTGTTTCGCATAATGCTTGCAGGCGAAAGCAATGTCATGTCGGCTGCCGCCTTTCCACGCGCCGCCATGGATGAACAGCGCCAGCCGGACAGGGGCGTCTTTCTTCAGGTCTTTCGGGATGTACATATCGTACACGAGGTTCTTTTCTTTGTCATAGACCTGATTAAGAATGGCTTGCCCGTCCTCTTTCGACCAGGCTTTCTGACCGCCGGCGCAGCCAACTACCAGGATTGACGCAACGATCAGCGCCAGAAACTTACAATAATCCAATAAGCTTTTTCTGAATGTCATGATCTTTCTCCTTTCTCTGTAATACAAGTTATGGTTATCCTTTCTTGTGTTTTAAGCCGCAAAGGACGCATAGATCGCAAAGGGTTTATCTTGTCGGTTCATCGATTTAGGAAAAGCCGAATTCCCCAATACAGGATATTTGCGACCAGTACAGTCAGCATCGTTAGCATAAAATACGGCGACAGGTTTACTCCCTGTACAATCTTTATTATTAAATAGGCAAAGATTCCCGTGATGATTACTTTGGTGGAGCTAATGAAGCGCCATGTCAATGTCAACAAACGCGACTGATTTTCCTTCGTAACCTTGACAGGAACATTCCAAAGTCCAGGAAACTGTTCGACAGTCGTCAAAACGACGACGAGGCCCCACATGCCCGCAACAAGAAACCAAATCGTGTTCTTGCTTCCATAACCGTCGATTACTCCATTCGCGCCATAATGAACAGGAATGCGATCCGGCAGCGCGGCATAACAACGCCTGACCCAGATTGTAATCCCGATCAAAACCGCGACGCACAGGATGTCAATAATCCAAACTAGCCACGTGCGCTTCACACTGCAGTCATCATCAAGTTTCATTGATATCCTCTTTGCGGCTAAACTAATTCTGCAGAATCCTGTCGCCCTTGTGAGACGAAAAATGTATGCTCATGGTTTAGCTATTTGCTATCCTTTTATTTGCCCGTTCGACAAGACGCTTGCCCAGATCGTGAGCGTTGGCAAGGTCTGTAGCGAAATGCGTATCGCGGTACGTTCTCTTTTCCTCCTCGGAGAAAATGTTGAAGTCGTAACGTGAATAGTCCGTGAACTGGTACGTGTTGCAGATATAGAGGGTTTCCGACGCTCCAAAAACAGCAGCCAGCGTCTGCGTGTTTGCTTCGAGAAGGATTTGATAGCCGATGTCTTTCATCATGCTTTCAGGACAGTTCATCGTGAAGATATTCGCCGTCTCGATAACCTTGTCGCGGCATACGAGAGGTTTTCCGTCTTCATAATGATAACTGTACACCGGGAACGCAAGGCGTTCAAGAAAGGCGCGATACACGCCCGTCGGGAAACTGAAGTATATCGGCGAACCGAGAACAAGTACATCCGCCTGCCGCGCGCGTTCCAGAACGGGACGCAAGTCGTCTCGAATGGCGCAAACGCCGTTGGTTTTCGCGTTCTTGAGTTTGCAGGCAAAACAGCTTTTACAGCCCGTAAACGAGAGGTCGTACAGGTTCACGATCTCCGTTTCCGCCCCTGCCTCACGCGCTCCCTCAGCAGCGCTTTCGAGCGCCTTGGCAGTGTTCCACCCCTTGCGCGGGCTTCCGTTAAAAAACATCGCTAATATTTTTCCGTCTTTCATGATTGTTTCCTTGTTACATTGTTTGCCGGGATTCGATACGAGTCGAGCGCCATTCCCCCGAAACTCGCGCCTCAAACTGATTTTATATGATCCTGTCGCCCCAGAAGGCCACGGAGACGTCTTGGCAGCCCGCCTGTTTAGCCTGGACGAGCCGCGGGCGGATGAGTCGTTCATCGAGACGGCCGCTATGGTTCTGAGCGTGCCCAAGTTCCCACAGATGACCGAATACGATGCGCTTGGCGTTGACCTTCTTCACCGCTTTGCGGACGTCGATTCCGCAGCCGGGGAAGAACAGCCACAGGTCAGGGCGTCCCCAGACGGTGTTGAGTTTCGGTTCAGTACCGCGTCCGCTGTCGCCTGTATGGTAGAGGATGAAGTCGCCGACCTTGATTTCAAACGCCGTCGTGAAATCGATCAAATGTTCGTTGTGGTCGATAAGCGACGTGCGTATTTCCACGTCTTTGAACTTGAACGTCTTCACGCCGCGAATAAAGCCGCAGTCCTTCTCCCTGTCCTTTACGCCGTTGTTGTTAAGGAAGTTGGATACGACCGTCTTTCCCGCGCCGTTCATAGCCCCGTAAAACCCCCGCCGCCAGTGGTCGCCGTGCATGTGGGTGATGAGCGCGAAGTCGAGCAGCGGGGCAAACTCCACATCACGCCGATGAACAAGATCGATGGAGAAAAGCGATTCGGGCGTCTTGACGATGTATCCCATGTTGTATACGCTCCAAACGGCAGGCGCAGCGCCCGTTACGACCGTCTCTTTGATCTCACGGAAAACTTTTTCGAACGCCGCTTCAAGTTTCTCCAAAGCAGCGAATCCCCGGGTCTTGCCGTCGCGAAGATATGCGCCGTAGTCCTTCGGCGCAACCAGTTCCGTCTCGCGGTTCCATACGGCAATCGCGTCCTCGTGTGCGGCTGCAGCCGCCTGTTCGCCGTACGCGTTCTTTCCCACAAGGAAGGACGACGTCAACGCCGCGGCGCCAATCGAGCCGATAAATTCACGTCTGTTCATGAAGTTGGATTTCCTTTCATGAGATTATGCCTTAATGGCAGGGTTCTCTTCGTTGTAAAGTTACAGAGATTTCTGCTATTTAATCGCTCCTATGCCTTGCAGGATTCCAGCAATGCCAACGCCCGCGACGTCGTCGATTATCAGACCGTCGTCGTCGAACTTGTAGAAGTTCATAACGGTCGTAGAGAACTTGCGACCGTTGGGCTGAATGCCCGCGAACGGCTGCGAGCCGGTAAACGTCCCGGAACAAGTCCATTGTACGGCGACTGTATATTCGTCAGCAACCATGTCCTCATGCTTCCATTGCACGTCGGGGAAACTCGCCCTCATCATCGTTACGACGCTCAAGTACCCCTCCGCCCCCATGAGCGGTTCGGGTGAGACCGGAGTCTTGAATGCGGCTTTTGCGGAAATGAGCTTGTTTCCCAATTCCAGGTCGTTTGTGTTGATGCACTTCTCAAAAAGGCGCATGGTTTCTCGATTTCTTTCAATGCGTTGATTCATAATAGTTTTCCTTGATCGCGTCCGTGTGGATGTGATAGCTGATCTTTGCCAGTTCTTGCTTCGCGCATAAGTTCCGCCATAACGACCTGACTGGGTAATCATGCCGATGGCGTTCGTTTCTGTTATCCATTTTGTCGGACTGAGGATAAAGTGTCCAGTAAACTCTAACCATACCGAATTCGATAGGGTTAAAATCCGGGTTATAGAGCGTATCCCTCTCTCAATTTTCGGGGTTCATTCAGTAACCGTATTTAGATTATACCCGCACGCTAGGAATATGTCAATTCAGTTTTACAGAGATTTCGAGAAAAAACTTCGGCGGATTTTATCCGCGCCCCGGTTTGATTATTGGCTACGTCGTAGTACCCAAACGGGTAAAAGCGACCAACGGGAGCGGGGTTTGGTAGACGCGCGGGTGCGAAGCCGCACGGGCGAGAGGATGATGTTTTGCCATCGAATAAGCTGATTTCGGGGCTATCGGCTTCCAATCAGGAACCGACCTTGTCGGCGCGGATTGGGAGCGGCGCCTCGCCGCGGCGGACAGTATGTCCGCGAACCCGCAGGTCTGATGTTTCTTGCTGCGAAAAAGATTATTGGAGGCTTCCGCCACAAAGCGCTCATCTTTGTTTTTCTCTCTACCGTCTTGACATTCAATTTTCGACCAAGTATAATAATCTTATAATTGCTCAATGCAAATAACCCAATTCCTCCCCAGCAAGGAGAATCCCTATGAAAAGATTATTAACTCTGTTCGTTTTGGCGTTGACGACTTTTTCTGCCTTTTGCGTTCAGGCGGACCAGTCGAGGTCTGACTGCGTTGTTACAATAACAGGTCAGCAGCGGCAAACGGTCAAATTTGGCGTGGACGCAGAACGGCTTTGGTTTTACTGGAAAGAGCGGAACGACAAGCTCGCTCAGGCGGCGGTCGGCGACCTGAAAGCCGACTACGCCCGCGTCCCGATTAACTGCGCTTACGAACGGGAAGAAGGCGTTCTCAATCCCAAAGCGTATACGGACGTTATCATTCCGATGATGAAGACGTTCCGAAAGTACAATCCGGAACTCCAGTTCTTCGCCTCGCCGCGTCCGCTCAAGGAGGCGTACAATAAAAATACGGAATCCGACCTGATTGCGGAAAACTTCAAGCATAGCAACATTGGAATGGCGGCGTACCCGGTTTGGGTCGGCGGGCATAAACGGATTATCAAAAAGCCGTACCGCGCCGTGAACAAAGACAAATGGGCGCAGTACCTTGCGGACTACCTCAATCTGATGGCAGAAAACGGGCTGGATATCGCCTATATGGACTTGATGAACGAGGATCAAACGATGTGGGGCGGCAACATCGATACGATTCTGTACGTAATCGACAACATCCCGCCGCGATTGAATCCCGGGGTGAAAATGCCCAAGATTGTATTCCCGTCAACGTGGAGTCCGCGCGACGGCATGTCACGATTTATGAATTCGCCCTCCGTCGTTGACCGCCAGAGCGAGGTTCTCAAAAAGATCGGCGTCGTGTCAACGCACAACTCGCCGGACGGCAGCCGTTTAAATTTCAAAGAGGACGATTTAGTCGCGTTTACAAACGCCGTTCGCGCAGTCGACCCCGACAAAGAAATTTGGAATACGGAAATGCACGGCTGGGTCGGGATTCGCAACCCGACGGAGGAGATACTCAATTCCGTTATTCTCTGGCGCCATCTTGACGCGGGCGTCTCCGGCATCGATACTTGGCTGTTTTTCGGACCGTGGAAAGGCGCGGGACATCCGATGATCTATTCAAAGCGCGGACACGGACCGGAAAGGACGACAAAATACGAGATTTACAAGTCCGTCGTAAACGACATGAACCGGGGACGATACGTAACGTCGACGTCGTCGGACAGCCGCGTCGTTCCCGCCGTCCTGACGAAAGACGGCAAACTATTCGTCAGTCTGCTCAACAGTTCCGACGAGCCAATTGCCGTACAGGTCAAGCTGCCGAAGAATACAACCGTTCACGGATCGATGGAAACGCGGCTGTGGGAATCGTCCCAAAACGACGTCGCGCCCCGCATCAACCGTTCAGACTCATTCAATAACCAAAACAGCTGGACGATTGACGTCCCGCCGCAGTCGCTCATTCACGCTGTCTTTGACGCGGCAAAAGAAAAGAAGTAACAACCATGAAAAGACTATTCCTATTCGTTTTAGTTTTGATTGCTCTTTCCACGTCAAGCTTGCTTGCTGACGAACTGCGCGACGTTACGGTCAAGGTCGACAGCGACTGCAGTTCCTACGAGGCGTATCGCGTCTGCGACGGGCGGACGGATACGTTTTGGCATACCGAATTCCGAAAGCCGCAGCGGCCGCCGTTTCCCCATTGGGTTGAACTGGACTTGCAGCAGACTCAATCCGTTCGCGGAGTCGTTTACACCCCGCGTCAGGACGGGAACAACAACGGGACGTACTCACTGACGGAAATCTACGTCTACGACAACCCAGATTCCCCCGGCGATCCCGTCTGGACGGGCGATCTGAACGCGTTGCGATCCAAGCCAATTGATTCTGTTACAATTACGTTTGACGTCTCCGCTCGCGGGCGGTTCGTCAAGGTTCTGGCGAAGACGTCGTTCAACGACTATCCAGCCGGCTCAGCGGCAGAAATTCAGCCGATTGTCGACGGGATGACGTTTACGACCTGCGCTAAAGTCAATCCCGCCGACGTCCCCAGCGCCAACGTCGAACTGGTCAAGGAATACAATCTTCTTATAAACGAACTCAACGATCGGCAGAAATACGCAGCTATCGCCAGCCAGATTTACGACCCGCAGGCGGGGATTCTGCCCAGCGACAAGACGCCGCTGGACGTCGTTTATCGTCGAACTGCCGCCGCGTTGGAACGGCTGGAAAAGCTCGACGCGCAAGCCGCCGCGCCGTTTGTCAGCCAGCTCAAAGCGCTCAATCCGGCAGAGACGTCGTTCTCGTCTGTCGTGGAACGGTTCTCTCATTTTGAGAAAATCGCCCAGCTTCGGCGGCGGATTCTCTTTTCCGATCCGGACTTGACGTTCGACAAACTCCTGTTCGTTAAAAAACATCGAGCCGCCTACAGCCACCTGTGCGACCAGTACTACGGCGTCCATCTTCTTCCCGGCGGTGGAATATACCGGCTGGAAAACGCGTTCAATCCGGACGCGCCGCCGACTGTTACAAACGTTCTGGAAAACTCTGTCGTTCAGTCTGGACGCCTTGCGGGAACAAAGCTCTCAACTGGCGCGTTCGCGACGCTGGCTCTGGACTACGACGCTCAGAAAATCGCCTTTGCTTACGTGGAAGCCGAAGGGAGTAAAGAACATTTCGCTCATACAGACCTGACCAAAGGGCATTGGGATCGCGGCAGATGCCTCCATATTTTCACCGCCAACGCGGACGGCTCCGATTTGCGGCAGATTACCGACGGGACGTGGAACGACTTCTATCCGTGCTTTCTGCCCAACGGGCGCGAAGCCGCGCGGGCAGAAGGACAAGGTTATGCCTCCGAAAAAGCGGGGTTCGAAGATACCCACGTCCAATCAGGAACCGACCTTGTCGGTCGAATCGCGTTCATTTCGGAACGCCGGGGCGGGTATCTGCGCTGCGGACGTCAATGTCCCAACTTCACCGTGTTCGATATGAACCCGGACGGGACGTTTATGCGTTGTCTGAGCTATCACGAAACCAACGAATGGGCGCCGGTTGTGTCACATGACGGCAAGATCGTCTGGACGCGCTGGGATTACATCGACCGCCATTCCTCCGCGGCGCACCATCCCTGGGTCATGACGCTCAACGGGTCAGACCCGCGCCAGATGCACGCTAACTATACGATTCGCTTCGACAGAACCAATACGGAAATGGACCTCCGCCCCATTCCAAACTCGTCAAAATACGTTGCCACAGGCGCGCTGCACCACGGTCAGAATTACGGATCGCTGGTTATTATCGACCCCGCCCGGGCGCCGGAAGAAGACGCTGATCCAATGGCGTGTCTGAAACGCCTGACGCCGGAAGTCGGGTTCCCGGAAAGCCAGGTCGGGGCGCAGGTCTGGGGGTTTCCGTACCCGATTTCCGAAGACCTGTTTCTGGCTGTCGCCGACCACTCGATTGGCGTCAACGAGGGCATGGAGGGAAAGAAGTATCTCCGCGGCGACTACGGCATTTATCTGCTTGACCGGTTTGGAAACAGAGAACTGATTTATCGCGACCCGGAAATCGGCTGCGCGACGGTTTTGCCGCTAATTGCCCGACCCAAGCCGACCGTTGCGCCTGAACTTGTCAAGCCGGGCGAGATCCCGTCACAGGAATACATCTCGTTCCCGGATCGGGACTGGACAAAGCGTCCGCAGGCGGAAGTTACCATCGCCAACGTCTATCAAAGCCTCAAGCCGTGGCCCGAAAACAATTCGGAATTAGGAATTCGGAATGAGGAATTACGCAAGCGACCAACGGGAGCGGATTTTGGCAATCGCGTGGTAACGCGGACTGGGAGCGGCGCCTCGCCGCCTAAGATCAAATCGCTGAGAATCGTTCAGATTTACGCTATGTCTGTGCCGTCCGGCTGGCTGAAATACACCGGGCGGCAGGAAGGGACGACGCTTCACACCGCAACCATCAGCCCGGTTCGCGGAGTAATTGGAACCGTTCCCGTTGAAGAAGACGGCTCGGCGCATTTTATGGTTCCCGCTCAGATGGAAGTGTTCTTCCAGGCTCTGGACGAAAACGGAAACGCTGTTCAGTCGATGCGTTCCGGGACGTACTTTCAGCCCGGCGACAACGTCTCCTGCGTTGGCTGTCACGAACCCAAGGGGCAGATAACTCGATCGTCAAGCGTTCTCCCGACGGCGTTTACCCGCCCGGCGTCCATACCCCAGCCGGACGTCGAAGGGAGCCGCCCCGCCAACTTCGTCGAACTGGTTCAGCCCATTCTCGACAAACACTGCGTCGAATGTCATGATAAGCCCGAATCAAACACGTTCTCGCTGGCAAAAGAGCCGTACGTCCCGTATCATAAGACGAAGTTTTATCAGTCGTACTACAATCTGTCATTTAACGGCTGGTCGTTTTACGATTACGTCCATCCGACCAGAACGATACCCGGTCAGTTCGGCGCGCTGAAATCCCCGCTTCTGCCGCTGCTGGACAAAGGACATTATGGAGTCAAGCTGACGCCGGAAGAGCGACATCGAATCGCGCTTTGGCTGGATATGCTCTCGCCGTTCTACAGCGTCTACGAACCGGAACTTCAAGACAAACAGCTTGAGGGTGAGCCGGTTTACCCGACGCTGGAATAGCGGCAAAGGATTGGTCGTTTTCCAGATTTATCCCGCCTAAACAATACGAAAGAAGAGGTTTAAAATGCTAAAACGAATCTGTGTTGTCACGCTGGCGCTCATTGGCGCGGCGTTTTGGACGTCTTCCCTGCAAGCGGAAGAAGCGGCGCCGGAGCCGCTGATGGAATTGGTCGGTTCCCTCACCGGGGCTGAACTGAAAGCGGTTGGACACGCGCTGCACAGCTGCAATCTGACGCCGAAGGAGTCGCTCCTTCAAGTTGAAAGCTCTGGATCGGATCCGTATTTCCATATCGTCAAGGGGTTTCCCGCAGGCAAGTACCGAATGGTTCTCTACTTCAATCAGGATATCGAATCAATTCGGAAATGGCAGCTGTTCTGGGCAACCGCTCAGAGGGGATACAATCCCGACGCGTCCGAACACAGCTCAATCCCGATTATGAACAACGGCGTTCCTTGTGTTACAATTGATTTTGACGCTCTTGAGGATGTAACAAC
This sequence comes from Thermoguttaceae bacterium, assembly GCA_045586185.1. GTDB lineage: Bacteria > Planctomycetota > Planctomycetia > Pirellulales > Thermoguttaceae > RUG11551. Next base: position 55,379 of record JAZMZV010000204.1, read on the forward strand.
GTTTCGACTGGATCCGCCGGATCGTCCGGGCGTTTGGAATATAACCAAAATTGACCTGTTCAAGCGGACGGACAACCCGATAGCCGTCGTTGAGAAAAAGACGTTTCCGGACAAGGCGCAGTTTATTCTCGAGAACCAGTCGGACAAGCCTGTTAAAGCGTCGATTGGATTCGAGACAACAGTAAAAATGATAACCGCCGAATTCGCGCCGCGGGAAAAGAAGACAATTGACTTTCCTGCTTATCAGAGAAGTTTTTATCAAACTCTTATTTTGGAAATCGAAACTGACGGTGGATTCAAACCGTATTTGACGGCTGGCTGCTCGCTTAACGTCAACGCCAAAACGGAGGGCTGGAAGGAATTGCCAACGTCACATGGCGTTTGGAAATTCGCGCCGATTGGGCGGGGCAATCTTGCTGCGTTCGTTAAAAAGGGAGAATCGACTCCGTGCGCTGTTTTGATTTCTCACAGTCCAACTTTACTGGAAGATCTCAACCTGAAAGTCAACGGCAGCGAGCTGATCTTGAATCCGGCTAAAGAAAACGGCGCGCTTCCGGACGTAACGCTTTTTGTTATGGGGGAAATGACCAACGCCTCGTTCCCGGGCATTGAGATGCTGGAAAAGGGCGAGCAGAGTTCATCCAAACGGTCTGTCGAAACGCCCAAGTATTACCGCGTCCGTCCGCCTCGCGACTGGGTAACGCAAACGACGATGCTGATTATTACCGACCGCTGTCGGGCGTCGATGCGCTGGAATGACGCGGAATGTCAGCCGGAATTCGCCGTCCCGGACTTCGTTTTCGGAACAGAAGCCGGCGGGCGTATGGGACTGTATAATGTCGATCACGGCGAGCCGTGGCGCGTAAGCGCCCTGACAGAAAGCAGTGAAGACTTTTCTCGCTACTCGCAACTCACAACTCGCAACTCAAAAGACGGGGAATATATTTCGATTGTTATCGATTCAACCGATTGGGTGGAAGCCATTCTGCAAGACGTCAAAGCCGTCTACGGGGATTTGCCGGACGTTCCCGCCCCGCCGCGGACTTCTGAACAGCAGGCGGAATTCTGCCGCGAGGCGTTCCAGACGAAACTGCGAAACGAGAACGGCTGGGGGCATTGCGTCGAATCGCACTGGGGGCGCAACTGGTTTGCCGACCTGGCGTCGTGCGACTGGCGGCTGTCGAAAGGGAACGTCGATTATTCCGACAAACCGTTTGTTCCCGGCGGCGGACACATACCAAACCCGTCCATCTATTTTGTTACAAGTCAGGCTCAGCGATACCTCGATCAGTACGGCGCCGGCGTTCGGAATTTGATAAGAATGATTAAAGAGAATCCCGCCATGCCGTACTACGGCAAGTACGACCGAACTCACTGGGAACACGAAGCGCTGGGAATAATCGCCCGAAATGCGGCGGTCGTGTTGGAATTCGCCTACTTAACCGGCGACAAAGAGGCGCTGGCAGCGGGCTTGGCGGCGCTCGAAAAGGCAAAGCGGTTTACCGTGCCTCGAGGGGCGCAGACGTGGGAAATGCCGCTCCATACGCCAGACCCGCTTGCCGCCGCGTACGCTATTAAAGCCTTTGTCCGCGCCTACGAGCTGACGGGAAACAAAGAGTATCTCGCTCACGCCAGAAAATGGGCGATTATCGGGATCCCGTACGTCTATTTGCGACCGGTGGGCGATTTGGAGAAGTCACAAATGGCGGGAAGCCTGTACGCGACTATCGGCGTCTACGGCGCAACCAACTGGAACGAGCCGTTCTGGATTGGGCGTCCGGTGCAGTGGATCGGGACGGTTTACGCCTACGACCTGCTTTTCCTCGCGCCGTACGACAACTCGGTCGACTGGAAGAAGCTCTCAAGGGGAATACTCGTCTCCGCTCAGTATCAGCAATACCCGGACGGCGAGTTCAAGGGAACGCTGCCCGACTCGATTATTCCTCGTCTGGAACAACGTTTCCAATGGAATATCAACCCGTCGGCGCTGATGTATATTCAATGGAAGCTCGACGGGGTCCAGGAAAACTTGACGGCAATCGCCAACGAGAAATACCGAGTCGCCAGCCCGTTTGCAATGACGTTTGTCAGCGAGAACGAAGTCCGCTTTGACGTCCCCAGCTGGATGACCGGCAAACCGTTCCAGGCGCTTGTCAACGGACAGGTTCGCGACGTCGTCGGAGGCGAGAACCTTATAATTAGTAATTAGTAATTTGTAATTAGTAATTGACGCAAAGCGTTCCTCGATGGGGAATTGTGAGGAAAATTTGTAGGCGAGCCGGGAACGTTAGTTCCCGGGTTTATCTCCAAACATCTATTTTTGCTCGTTAGTTTACCCACGGGTTTACACCCGTGGCTCGCCTAACTTTCGTTCTATATTAATGCCCCCTAGTTGACAGAATTCTTTTGCAAGGCATAATATATATAGTTGCGAGTAGCGAGTTGCGAGTTGCGAGAAACGCTTCGCGTCAACTCCTCCCTCCTCACTCCTAATTCCTAACTAACAACCTATCAAACTTTTATATAAACTATTGACCGCTATGGCTGAATGCGTTTATCCGCTGGAAATTGAAAACCTGGAACTGGACACGATTAAACTCGGCGACACCCCGTACGGCTTGGGCGTTTTTGCGTCCAAAAAGATCAAAGGCGGTATGCCGGTCGGTAAAATCGAGGGCGAATTCCACCCCGATAAAAAGTACGATTCCGAATACTGTATGTCGTTTAACGACGGAGCGTTAGAGCCGGAAGAGCCGTATCGGTTCGTCAACCATTCCTGCGAGCCGAACTGCGAGCTGGTCGAACTGGTCGTGGCGGATCAGAATTCCGGCAAGGTCTTTCACGAACTCTGGATTTACGCTCTGACCGACATCAAGCGGGGAGAACAGCTGACGCTGGACTACGCCTGGCCGTATACGGACGCGATTGAATGTCAGTGCGGATCGCCCAACTGCCGCGGCTGGATCGTCGCCGCAAACGAGGTCGAGAAAGTCGTCGCGAAGAAAGGACTCGGCTCGCGGGCGGGGAAAGAGGTTTCAACCGATTCTGCCCCAGTCAAAAAGACGCGTAAAAAGGCGGTCAAAAAAGCTACTGTTAAAAAGGCAACCGCCAAAAAGTCGACAGTAAAAAAGACTGCTGCAAAGAAGACCGCAGCGAAAAAAACAGAATCCGCCCCGGTCAAAAAGACGGCTAAAAAGGCGGTGAAGAAAGCTACCGTCAAAAAGACAACTGTAAAGAAGACTGCTGCGAAGAAAACGACTGCTAAGAAAGCAGTCAAGAAGAAATAGACTGTAGGATTTAAATTCGCCGAAGGCGAATTAATAATTCCGCATTCCGAATTACGAATTCCGAATTAATCATGACAAAATATGCAACCATGGACGGCAACGAAGCGTGCGCTTACGTTGCCTATGCTTTTACTGAAGTAGCGGCGATTTATCCTATCACGCCGTCGTCGCCGATGGCGGGCAAGACAGACGCCTGGTCTGCCAAAGGGCGAAAGAACCTCTTTGGTCAAACGGTATCTCTGGTAGAAATGGAGTCGGAAGCCGGGGCGATCGGCGCGATTCACGGCTCGCTGGAAACGGGCGCTCTGTCGACCAGCTTTACGTCGTCGCAGGGCTTATTGCTGATGATTCCCGTCATGCACAGAATCGCCGGCGAACGGCTGCCGGGAGTGCTGCACGTGGCGTCGAGAACTGTAGGAACGCACGCGCTGTCGATTTTCGGCGATCATTCAGACGTTATGAACTGCCGTCAGACTGGGTTTGCGATGCTCTCGACGGCGTCCGCTCAGGAAATCATGGACTTGGCGCCGGTCGCGCATCTGGCGGCGATTAAAGGGCGAATTCCGTTCATGCACTTCTTCGACGGGTTCCGGACGTCGCACGAAATGAGCAAGGTGGAGCTGGTCGACTACTCGCAATGGGCGCCGTTTATCGACGAAGAAGCCATCGAAGCGTTCCGCGCTCAGGCGCTCAATCCGGAACACCCCCGCCTGCGGGCAACGGTTCAAAACGGAGACGTTTACTTCCAGGTTCGCGAGGCGAACAACCCGTTCTACGCGGCTCTGCCGGGCATTGTCGATTCCTACATGGAAGACATGGCGAAAATCACCGGGCGGCGTTATCATCTGTTTGACTACTACGGCGCGCCGGACGCTGACCGCGTCGTTGTCGCCATGGGGTCGGTTTCCGGCGTTATCAAGGAAATTGTCGACTATCTTAACGGGAAAGGCGAGAAAGTCGGTTTCGTTCAGGTCCATCTGTACAGACCTTTCAGCGCCGAGCATTTCCTGCAAGCGCTGCCGAAAAGCGTCGAAAAGATTGCCGTTCTGGACCGCTGCAAAGAAATGGGCGCGACCGGCGAGCCGCTGTATTTGGACGTCTGCGCGGCGCTAAGATTAGGGAATAGGGAATGGGGAATAGGGAATAGTAATTCGCCTACGGCGAATTCGTCATCTACTGCCTACTGCCTACTGCCTACTGCCTCCGTCCGCCTCGTAGGCGGACGTTACGGCTTGTCCAGCAAAGACGTCGATCCGGCGCAGATCAAGGCGGTTTTCGACAACCTCAAGCTGGAACAGCCGAAGAACAGTTTTACGATTGGAATTACGGACGATGTAACAGGGCTGTCGCTGCCGATGGACGAGCCGATTTATCCGGACGACGAGAATCTCGTTTCCTGCAAGTTCTGGGGACTGGGGTCAGACGGCACGGTCGGCGCGAACAAGAGTTCCGTCGAGATTATCAACGCTCATACGTCCAAGTTCGCTCAGGCGTATTTTGAATACGACGCGAAAAAGTCGTACGGCGTTACAAAGTCGCACCTGCGATTCGGCGACAAGCCGATTCGGTCGTCGTACTACGTCAAATGCGCCGACTTCATCGGATGTCACAACGAAACGTACCTCAAACAGTACGACGTCGTCGGGGAACTCAAGCAGGGCGGAACTCTGCTGCTCAACACCTCCTGGACGCCGGAAGAGCTGGAACGGGAACTGCCCGCCCGGGTTAAGAGGGTTTTGGCGCAGAAACAGGCGAAGCTCTATACGATCGACGGCGTCTCCATTGCCGGCAAGCTGGGGTTGGGCAACCATTACAATCTGGTTTTGCAGTCCGCGTTCTTCACGCTGGCGAAAATCATTCCGGCGCAGGAGGCGGCTGTTTACATGAAAGAGCTTGCCAAACGAACGTATTTCGCCAAAGGCGAGGAAGTCGTCAACAAGAATATTGCTGCTATCGACCGAGGCGCTGCTAATATCGTTGAAATTCCGATACCGGATTCCTGGCTGACGGCTCAAGACGAGGATGTAACGGTTGACGAAACCCGCCCGGCGGTCGTCCGGAATCTGGCTGACCCGATTAACCGTCAGAAGGGCGACGATTTGCCTGTCAGCGCGTTTAAGGGCTACGAAGACGGCGTTATCGACATGGGTCTGACCGCCTACGAAAAACGCGGAATCGCCGTTCAGGTTCCCGTTTGGGACTCGTCCAAGTGCCTGCAATGCAACCATTGCTCGCTGGTCTGCCCGCACGCGGTGATTCGTCCGTTCCTGCTTACCGAAAACGAAGTGAACAGCGCGCCGGACGGGTTTGAGTCCATTCCCGTCAAGACGAAACCGGGACTGCGATATACGCTGCAGGTTAGCGGGGCGGACTGCACCGGCTGCGGCGCGTGCGTTAACGCGTGCCTGGCGAAAGACAAAGCGCTGTCGATGAAGCCGTATCACGAAATCGGTCCGCGAACGGAGCAGTGGAACTACGCTCTCAATCTGTCCGAAAAAGGCGACGTGTTCAACCCATGGACGATCAAAGGCAGTCAGTTCCGCCAGCCGCTGGTAGAGTTCTCTGCCGCCTGCGCCGGGTGCGGCGAAACGCCCTACGCCAAGCTGTTGACCCAGCTTTTCGGCGACCGGGTTTACTGGGCTAACGCGACCGGCTGCTCTCAGGCGTGGGGCAGCCCGATGCCGGGAATTCCGTATACAACCAACCGTTACGGACGCGGTCCCGCATGGAGCAACTCTCTGTTTGAAAACAACGCGGAATTCTCGCTCGGCATGGCTCTGTCCGTCAAAAAACAGCGCGAAATGCAGAAGATGACCGCGGAACAGCTCCTTGAACTGGACGTTCCCGCTGACCTGAAATCCGCCATCGAAGCGTGGCTGGCGGCGTTTATGGACTTTGAGCAATCTAGAGTAACCGGCGATGCGCTGGCGGCGCAATTAGAAAGTTGCGAGTTGCGAGTTGCGAGTTGCGAGATGGCGCAAGCGCTGATCAAGAAGCTCCTTCGTCACAAAGACCAGTTCGCCCGCAAGACGTTCTGGATGTTCGGCGGGGACGGCTGGGCGTACGACATCGGTTTTGGCGGGTTGGATCACGTCCTGGCAAGCGGCGAGAACCTCAACGTGTTTATCGTCGATACGGAAGTCTACTCCAATACGGGCGGGCAGTCGTCCAAGGCGACGCCCATCGGCGCAGTCGCCCAGTTTGCCAGTTCCGGCAAGAAAAGCCCCAAAAAGGACTTGGGCGCCATCTTCATGACGTACGGCAATGTTTACGTAGCGCAAGTTGCGATGGGGGCTGACCCGAACCAGCTTATCAAGGCGATTAAAGAGGCGGAAGAGTTCGACGGACCGTCAATTCTTATCGCGTACACGCCTTGCCAGGCGCACGGGATCAAATGCGGAATGGGGAACACCCAGCTGGAAATGAAACGCGCGGTCGAAGCCGGGTACTGGCGTCTGTATCGATACAACCCGACAAAGGAGAAGCCGTTCACGCTGGACTCCAAGGAGCCGACGATGTCGTTTGACGAGTTCCTCGACGGGGAAACCCGGTACGCGTCGCTCAAGAGAACCTTCCCCGCCAACGCGGAAGAGTACTTTACCAAAGGCGCCGACCTCGCCAAAGAGAGCTATCAGAAGTACAAAAAGATGGAAGATAATCAGTAGCGGTTACAAAAAAACGCTCCTAACAGTTACAAGAAAAAACGCTCCATGAACAAACATCCATGGAGCGTTTATTTTTAATTACGAATTATCTCACTCAGCCACAATGCCGTCGACTTTGGCGATGTGAAGCCGTTCGATAGCGTCTTCTCGCATTTTGTATTTGAGAATCTTGCCGGCGGCGTTTTGCGGGAACGCGTCGACAAAGTCAACGTATCGCGGGACTTTGTGTTTCGCCATCGAACGGCGAACGAAGTCCTGAAGCTCTTCCGCGGTCATGGTTTCGCCCGGTTTGAGAATAACCGCCGCAAGGATTTCCTCTCCCAGAGCTTTGTCGGGAATGCCGATAACCTGAACGTCCTGAACTTTCGGGTTGGTGTAAATGAACTCCTCAATTTCTTTCGGATAGATGTTTTCGCCGCCGCGAATAATCATGTCCTTCAGACGTCCGGTAATGCGATAGTTCCCTTCCGGAGTGCGAAGCGCAAGGTCGCCGGTATGAAGCCAGCCGTTCTCGTCGATAGCCTGAGCCGTCTCCTTGGGCATTTTATAGTACCCTTTCATGACGTGGTAGCCGCGCGTGATGAACTCGCCGATCTGGTTGTCGCCCAGCTCTTTCCCGGTTTCCGGATCGATGATCTTGTTTTCGCATTCCGGCAAATCGCGGCCTACGCCGGTAACGCGGTCTTCAATCGGGTCGGACGTCGTCGACATCGTACAGCCGGGCGACGCTTCCGTCTGACCGTAAACAATCGTGATTTCCGTCATGTGCATTTTGTCGATAACGTCGCGCATAACGGCAATCGGGCACGGCGACCCTGCCATGATGCCGGTTCTCATATACGAGAAGTCCGTCTTCGGGAAATCGGGATGCCCCAGCATGGCGATGAACATCGTCGGGACGCCGTGGAAACACGTAATCTTTTCCTGATTGATGCACGCCAGCGCCGGTTTGGCGGAGAAGTACGGCAGCGGATTGAGCGTCGCGCCGTGCGTCATGGACGCGGTCATCGCCAAAACCATCCCAAAGCAGTGGAACATGGGAACCTGAATCATCATACGGTCTGCGGTGGACAAGTCCATGCGGTCGCCGATGCATTTGCCGTTATTGACAACACCGTAGTGGGTAAGCATGACGCCTTTGGGGAACCCCGTCGTGCCGGAGGTGTACTGCATGTTGCACACGTCGTGAATGTTAACCGCGGCGGCGCGCCGGCGCAGTTCTTCCATCGGAACGCCTTTTGCTTTGGTGAGCGCTTCTTCCCACGTAATCGCGCCTTTGGTTGAGAACCCGACGGTAATCACGTTTCTCAAAAACGGCAGACGTTTGGCGCGAAGCGGGTCGCCGGATTTTGTCTGCGCCAGTTCCGGACACAGTTCGTTAATAATTCCCGCGTAGTTGGAATCGCGATAGCCCCGTTCCAGAACGAGCGTATGCGTATCCGACTGCTTGAGCAGGTATTCCGCCTCGGCGATTTTGTAAGCCGTGTTGACGGTTACAAGAATCGCGCCGATTTTGGTCGTCGCCCAAAACGCGATGTACCATTGCGGCAGGTTCGTCATCCAGACGGCGACTTTCTTGCCCGGCGTTACGCCCATGGCGATAAGCGTTCGAGCGAACCGGTCGACGTCGTCCCGGAATTCCGAGTACGTGCGGGTATAGTCCAGCGTCGTGTATTTGAACGCCAGCTGATCCGGGAACAGTTCCACCATCGTGTCGAGAACCTGAGAGAACGTCTTTTCAATCAACGTCTCTTTCTTCCAGACGTATTTGCCGTTATGAGCGTTGTTGTCGTACAGCGGCGTATTGGCGCGCGCCAGTTCAAACTGGCTCATGTAGTTGACAAAGTGCGGGAAGACGATATCCAGATCGGAGATTTCATCCCACGCCGGATCCCATTCGATTGAAACGAACCCGTCGTAGTTGAGCGATCGCAAGCCGTTCATGATGTCTTCAATCGGCAGCGAACCTTCTCCGACAAGCGACAGTTCGTTTGCGCTTTGCGAGTCTTTAATATGAACGTGACAAATATACGCGCCGAGGTTTTTCACGGTCGTTTCCGGGGCTTCTCCGCAAACGCGGAACGGGTGATGGAGATCCCACAACGCCGCCAGATTGTCGGAAACAAACGACTCAAACAGCGTGCGCAGCTTGGCGGTGTCGGCATAGATGCCAACCGTTTCAATCAGCAGAACGACGTTCGCGTCCTGCGCCTGCGGCAAGACCTGTTCCAGAAACGGAACGACTTTCGACTCGTCGCCGGCAATCGCCTTGAGGCGAATAAACTGCGTCTTGAGCCGTTTTGCCGCTTCAATGCACAGAGTCAGTTCCTCTTGCGCCGCTTGAGCGTCTACGGTAATGTCCGTAACGAGGTCAATGCAGGAAACTTCCAAACGGTTTTCCAGCATCCGGCGATAAATGGACGTCAGCCGCCCGGGCTGCGACGGGTCGAGAAGCGGCTTGACGTCGTGAATTTCAATCCCGTTGAACTTGTATTCGACAGCAATGTCGATGAACTCGTCGATGCCGTAATTATTCCATCTGTTTGTGGAAAAGGACAGTTTCATTCTTTCTCCTCCTCATCGTAGCAAATCTTGTTTAAGGCGTTGATATAGGCGCGAATGGCGGCTCCGATAACGTCCGTCGAAACGCCCTTTCCGGAATAGAGTTTTCCGCGCGACCGAAGCCGAACGACGCTCGACCCGACCGCTTCCCGTCCTTCTGTAACAGCTGAAATTTTAAAATCGTCCAGTTCGAAATGACGGCCGATGATGTTTTCAATCGACATAAACGCCGCGTCAACCGGGCCGTCGCCGATGCTGAACCCCTGAACTTCTTCGCCGTCCTTAACCAGAATCACGTTTGCCATGGCGGAGATTTCGTTTCCGCTGTTGATGACAAAACTCTTGAGCTGGTAAACCGGCGGAGCCTGCAGAGCGACCGTAGCAACAATCGCGTCGAGATCCTTCAGACCGATTCCGACCTTCTTTTTCTGGGAAATTCGGCTGACTTCCTCGTAGACCTTGCCCAGGTCGTCAGCTGACAAATCGTATCCCAAATGGCTTACCGCCGACGCGACGGACTCCATGTCGTCTGCTGCGGACAAGAGGAACAGTTCCGGCTGATCCGCCGACCGCGCCGCCAGTTCTTTCGTTGACGCGACTTCCTGTTTGTCCTGAATGATTTCCGATATCGTTGTAACAATCTTGTGCAGATTGGTCATGTTCAAATTGGACTGCGTCTGCAGCGCCCGCCCTTTGATTCTCAACAAATCGCCGAACTGACTCAGCGACAGCGCGTCCGGAGAGTCAATCGCCGTTTTGAACTGGGTTACGTTAAGTTCCAGACACTGCGCCGCGCACGCTGTGGCAATGTGCATCGCGTCTGAACATTCAACCGACAGTTCCACGTTTTTCAGCTGCGGAACCGCTTCGATGAGTTCCGCAATAAACCGGACGAACTCCGGCGGGAACATCGTCCCGGCGGTGTCGCAAATCGTAACGACGTCCGCGCCGTTGTCGACAACCGCCTGCAGAGCCTGAACGAGGAACTCGCGTTCCGCCCGGGTAGCGTCCAGGAACGACACTTCCACCTGAGCGCCGAGCTGTTTCGCCAGACGCGTCATCTTCCCGAAGGATTCCAGAGCCGCCGCCGGCTTTTGATGAAGCTGGTATTCCATCTGAACCGTCGAAACCGGCGCCAGCAAGTTCAAACGAGGGCGCTGGGCGACCTTGACGGCGTCCCAAGTTGCCGTAATGGCGGATTCATCCAGAGTAACCGGACACGACAAAATCCCATCTACAATGGAGGCTGCGCTATGTAGGAATAGGACGTCGGATTTGCCGTTTCGCAAAAGCGCCGTTTCAATCACGTCGACGTGAAGTCGATTTAATTGTCTGACGATTTCGATTTTCTCCTTGAAACCCAGCGCGTTATCAGCGCTGACGGGCGACATACGCAGCGTGGCGTCCGCAATCCTGATAGTCTTCATATAACTTCCTCCATCAACGAGCAACGGACGGCAGAGCGCGCAAAAAACTAAAAAATGAATCCCGTCCGTTATTCGTTTTTGAAAATACCGGCGCTCTTAAGCGATATATTATACAATATATTATTATTTTGACAAGCAGGATCAAAAAAAGAGTTGCGAGTAGCGAGTTGCGAGAGGGGAACTGCTGGGAGATTTCTGGGAGTTGCTGGGAGAAATCTGAGAACTGCTGGGA
>JAZMZV010000205.1:0-3161 GCA_045586185.1 Thermoguttaceae bacterium
TTGAAAAAACTTTCGGTCGCCAGCAAGCTGACGACCTTTTAGGGAAGTTTTTTCAAGTTTAATTTATGAGGGGAAAACCTTTTTTGAAAAAAAGGTTCTTCCCCTCATACTCCCCTTTCCAAAAAACTTTAGTAAGGAGAGAATATAAGGTAAGAGCGTCGTAAACCAATCGGCGAAAATCCGTCTAATCCGTTAAATCCGTGTACGGACTGTCCCGCGCATAACTTGGGAGCGGCGCCTCGCCGATTGACAATTTCTCGTTCCTCGGTATAATCGTCTGGCATGTTAACCCCGGAAATGATAAAGATGCTGACGATTACCTTTCAGGCGACTCTGGCGATCCTGATTGTGATTCTCATCGGCGCGTTTATGCGGCGCGTCAAGTGGCTTACGCCGGCGGCGGACAAGCCCCTGACCGACTTGACGATGAACGTTCTCTATCCGGCGGCGACGTTCATGTCGATTCGCGGGAACGAGAACCTCGCCAACCCGCTTTTCGCGCTGGAAGTTGTGGTTATCGGCTGGATTTCGATTGCCGTCGGAATGGTTGTCGCCCGGCTGTACGTCCGGTTTTTCAGCCCGTTGACCGGTCTGGAATGCGACACACAAAAGCGGACGTTTATAATGTGCAACTGTCTGTTCAACTACGGGTTTCTTCCCATTCCACTCTGCTCGCTGCTCTTTGGCGCCAAGACGCTGGGCGTTCTGTTCGTTTTCAACGTCGGGACGGTTATCGGCATGTGGACGATCGCCGTTGCCGCTTTGAGCAAAGACGCAGTCAAAGAGTCCATTCGCCAGCTGCGCGCCCCGGCAATGATCGGCGTGTACATTGCGCTTCTGTTTAACTATCTGCCGTGGTCAAACCAGCTGCCGGAATGTATCGAAACGTCAATGACGTGGCTCAACCAGAGCATGATTCCGCTGTCGCTGCTGCTGGTCGGCGGGATCATGTACGACGAGTTTAACCCCCGCGATGCCGGGATTGAAGCGCAAACCGCTTCGACTTTGTCAGTTTGGAACTCGTTCAAGCTGATTAACAGCACGATATTGATTCGGCTCGTTCTCGTCCCGATTCTGTTTATACTTTGGGCGAAATACCTTACCGTCAACGTTGATTTGCAGCGCATTCTAATCGTTCAGGCGGCGATGCCGTCAGCGATTATGTGCCTTGTCTGGTCGAGACAGTTTAACGGCGACCCGCCCACCGCCTTGCGCTGCGTTATTGTAACGAACCTGCTTTCCATCCTCACGACGCTGTTCTGGATTCCCTTGGGGCTTCAGTTTATTGGGAATTAGCAATTGTCAATTATCAATTAGCGGTCAAGTGCAAGCGAAAAGTCGACACCTGATGACAGTTTTAAAACACTCAACTGTCTACTTTTTGCTTGCACTTGACCAATTAGCAATTACGCTTCCCTTACTAAAGATTTTTAAGCCGCAAAGAACGCAAAGAAATTTTTAAAACTTCGCGAACATCCTCCGCGGCTCCGCATCTCCGCGTGAGGTTTTCCGGACGCGCCAACGTTTTGCTCGCCTAACGTTAAACGGCTATCATCGCTTTTTCTTTGGTTCCGGTATGTAAACTTGACAGAATCCATATTTAATCTGATTTATGATATCTGCATTCATGCCTTGCAGACCGCCGTCCCAGACTTCGTATTTCTTTACGGATGGACAATTTCTGCAGGCAACAGAAAGAGTGGGATTGTTTTCTTTGAGATAGTCCAGCGAGTTGTCAGTTATTTGAGGACAATCGTTCAGCGACAGCGATTTCAAATTCTTTAACCTGACCAGACGCTTTATTTCAGCGTCTGAAATGTTTTGACAACTTTCCAGACATAAACATTCCAGGGACGGCAGAGAATCAAAGAAGTCAAGAGAATTGTCGTCAAACTCTGACAGGTTTGAAACAGTCAGTTCTTTCAATCGAGAAGATTTTATTTTGAATCGGAAATCAGCGTCTAACGTTTCGAGTTTAGGGAAATCGAGAACTGTAATGCTTTTTGATTCTGTCAGAGTTTTACAATCAGACACATTCAGAACTCTCAGTTCCGATAATGTCTGAAGCGATTTGATCCCGTCGCTTGTAATATTCGGACAATGATAGATATATACTTCTCGCAGACTTTCCATCTTGCTTAACTCTTTCAGCGCTCGGTCTGTGATCGACAAGTTCCCTAACGAAATCCGTTTCAAATTCTTTAATTGGGCAATTTGTTTGAACCCCTCGTCGGTAATTTGAACGTTAGCGTCAAGCGCGTCGATAAAAAGATATTCCAGATTTTCCATCTCCGAAATTTTATTCAGACACGCGTCGTCTACGTTCTGACAGCAGTCAAGTTTAAGAACGCGAAGACGCTTTAGTTTTGTCAAGGAGTCTATACTGTCAACGGATAAATTGGGATTTTCTATAATATTTAGCCGCTCCAAACAGGACAGTTTTTCCAGCTGCGAGAAAAACGCATAGCCAGCTTTCTTATCGTAAATTTCTAAAACCTGAAGTTCGGACAACGATTCTAAATTGAGTCGATTCAACAGCTGATGTGGAACATAGTCTCTGGGATAGTTCGAATAATACAACGCTTTTATATGCGGATGCTTGTGTATGTATGCCATTACATAAACGTCCATCGCATAATTCAAAACCGGGTCAAAGAGCAATGTGTTTTCAAAAGCGTTGAGCGCATTATTGAAAACAGCGTCATACAGAAAATTCCCAATATTTATCGTCAATTTGACTCTGGAAGGACAAAATAGCGCTATCTGATCAGCCTGTTTGTAATCTATTATTTCGAAATGAAAGCACAGTTCGTTCTTTATGAAGTTATTGAAATTTTCGGAATTGGTTTCGTCCAGATATTCTCTAAATATGCCTAACGCGTCGCTATGAATAATCACGCCTTTAATGATTTTGTATCGAGACCGATCAACTTCGTTCCTGTGCTTGTCTTTTAAGACCAAACACGACTCGCCGTCATAAACAAAGTCGCATTCTCTCATAAACGCCGCTGAGCGCTGGTCGCCATGAGACAATATATCAATTTGTTGAGTATCTAAACCTGCTCTGAACGTCAAATTTACAAATAGCAGTAAAAAATTTAACATTTTGTTTATCTGATTTGTTTCTTGAGAATTTGTTTTTTGAACTCTCCATGCCTGAT
>JAZMZV010000206.1:0-45324 GCA_045586185.1 Thermoguttaceae bacterium
GGTTTCTTCTTTTGAGAAAAACTCCGACAGGACAAAGGCGTTTTACATTACTTTTGTAAATCGTTTTAGTAAACTGTTAATGGTAATCAGCATACTATTGTTTGCATGCTGGATATACTTCCGCAAGTCTGTTCTATCATATTTTATTATAACTTATTCGCTCACGCTTGTTTTTTCAAGTATGATTTCAGTAATTTTAGTATCAATCTCAATGCTGTTTACTGAATTTTGTCATAGTTTTTTTGATTATGATCTGCCAGTTCCGTCCGATTATTCAAACGAACCAGACTATTTCCAGCACAATCGTTTTTTGGGGGCTATTTGGCGGTTTGTTGTTGATATTTGGCGTCAACTTGTTATCTTTATGGTATTGCTTGCAACGCCGTTGACGTTTTTTGTAATAATATCATTATTGGCAGCTGGCAAGGCTTTTTTGGTTGTATCGTGGGTATTCGCAGTTGTAATAATTTATTTTGTATTGATACAGATTACGTACATCGTTTTCAACGTCGTTATGAGAAGAATATACGCTCTGATTGGAAAATTAATCGCGGCGCGTGAACGATGAGAGCGGCGACGAGGTCTATCGTTATCAGCGCTTGACAACGCATTTATATCAATTATAATTATATTTACGATGAGCAACGAGACGCTGACAGAAACTGCCGAAACGAAAAACGCTGCAGCCTATTTACTGGGATTTGTGAACATAGCTCTGTTCTTTGTTCTGGTATACCTGTTTTTACGGGCGTTTGATATATGGGCGTATGTAAATACAATGTTCATTACCCCGTTTGGCATATTCCAAAGCATTTTTGATTTTTGCTCAAAGCTTTTTATAGTATGGGCGTTTTTCTATGCGTTATACGTTCTTGGCTCGATGTTTTTTTCTGTCCTTGAAAAAGACAAAGACTACGACTGGGTAAAAGCGATTCGGACTCGCATAGCAAATCGCTTTCCTTTGCTGTTATTTGAAATATTCCTGATTGTTTATGCGATATGGATAGCATTGGGCGTTATTAGATATTTTAACAGTATCAGTCTCGACAATGATAGTATTGGGAGTATATTCATTTTTCCGATTCCTGCCATATTAGCGTTTTCTTGCATGATTGCAACTCTGACGATTTTAACGACGATGTTTTCGTCATGGTTGTTATATCCACAGCCGCAAACGGATCCCTCAAAACGTTTCGATAATTCCAACTCAGCGATTTCACGGTTTTTGAGTTCTGTTAAACTGAGCTTCATAGCAGAAATCTGGCGTCAAGTCGCGTATTTTATGTTTTGTATAACGATTCCTCTGACCGTTATTGGACTATACCTGTTACATACTCAGCCTTGGAGTTATATCTGTTTCTGTACGATTGAGAGCTTGCCAATATTATACTATATCCTGATATTGCAGATCGCGTACATCGTGTTCAACGTCGTTATGCGAAGAATATACGCTCTGATTGGGAATTTAATCGCGGCGCGTGAACAATGAAAGCGGTAGCGGTTAAAACAGATAACCTCTGCCAAAAGAGTTTCCGCGCAAGTCATCATAAATTCAATTCTGATGACCGCTTTGCGCGAATAGTTTGTTACTTCTAGTCTTGACATTTTATGCAGCGAAAGCCAAGAATATCAAGTTGGGACTTCGTAGACTCTATCTCGCGATTTGCAGATCGGCATTCCTCGTCATAACTGATCCAATTGCCGCCGCGGCTGACGCGGAGAAACCCGCCAGAAAGCGTCTGGGGATCTGTTACATCTTCAAGTGGATAATCTTTCACGTACCAGTCGGCGCACCATTCGCTTACGTTGCCATGCATATCGTACAAGCCCCAGGCGTTTGGTTTCTTCATTCCAACGGGATGTGGTTTTCCCTCGTGGTTGTCTTTGTACCATGCCATGTCGTCCAAATTGCCTGCATACGCCCCTTCGCTTCCTGCTCGGCAAGCATATTCCCACTGCGCTTCTGTTGGAAGCTGCAATCCCGTCTTACGACAAAATTCCCGGCAACTGTCCCATGTAACATTATCAACAGGAAGATCGTCGCCAAAGAAATATCCCCCTCTGAAATATTTATGTTTCATAATTGCATTCCACTGTTTTTGCGTTACCTCCGTTTCCATAATCCAGAAACCTTTTGTTAGCGTTACCTGATGCTGTATTTCGTCGTCGTTATGTCCAGGTTCTCCTTCTGGCGACCCCATCTTAAACCTTCCTGGAGGACACCATCTGAAGGCAAATTCGACGTCATTAATTGTTAATACTGCTCGTTCACCCGCTTTTGATCCCGACTTGGGTAATTGAGAATAGTGTTTAGCTGGTTGTTGAACCAGAGGCTGAGGCTCTTCCGAAACCTCGCGTTCCGTTGTTGTTTCTGATTCTTCCGATCGTTCGTCTGTTAATAATACGCAGCGGAATCCAAGAACGAGATCCCGGGAATCTGAAAATTCAGTTCCTCGTTCTGCTGATCGGCTGCGCCCGGCGTCGTAATACCAACATCCGCCGCGAATAACGAGGAGAGAGCCGTTCAAAGGTCCAACCGGATCTGTTTCGCTCTTGACAGAATAGTCTTTTTTACCGTCTGCGCACCATTCCCAAACGTTGCCATGCATGTCATACAACCCCCAGGCGTTAGGAGCATAACTGCGCGCCGGCGTTGTTCTGCTTATAAATTTACCTTTGGTTGTTGTACCGCATGGATAATCGCCATTGATATTTGCTTTATCGCCATTAAGCGCATTTCCCCAGAAATATGCCGTTGTGCTGCCTGCCCGACAGGCGTACTCCCACTGCGCTTCTGTAGGAAGCTCAACGGCGCCCTTCAGCTTGCTCCCAAGCCATTTACAAAAAGCTATAGCATCGTACCTGCTAACACACGTTACAGGATGATTGTCTGTTTGACTAAACCCGGGATTTCGCCATGAATATTTGACATTTTGCTCCCAGGAATAACCCGTCCAACCATGTGGCGTGTCCCCTCTGGAATCATACCCCGTTTCGTCGACAAACGCCTTAAACATACCAACCGTTACTTCTGTTTCCATTATCCAGAAGCCTTTGGTCAGCGTAACTTCGTGTTGTATTTCGTCATCAAGACGTTTTTCTTCTGTTTCCGGCGACCCCATCGTGAACGTTCCGGCAGGAATCCATCGAAAGGCAAATTCAACGCCATTGATTACTTTTGACGCCCGGTCGCCCGCTTTTTTGCCTTCTGCGGAAAAGGGACTTGAAGCAAATTCAATTGCTTCTTTTTCCTTCAGATAATCGCTGTTATTTGGATATATTGCAAGAGCGCCGTTAATGCTGGTCAACGCTTCTTCATATTCCTTTTTAGCTCTCAATTCCTTAGCTTGGTTATAGCGTCGAGCTGCCGTTTGTTCTTTAAAATATGCGTTGTCAATTTCATCCAGAATCGTCTTCAGTCGCTGTTGTATAACCTGAGCGTTTGTATCGTTTTGCTTAACAAGATACTTTAACAGCAGACGAATCGTATCCAGCCGAACCTCCAACGTCTCTGTTTCTGCAGAAGACAGAGTCGGTTTGATGCGATAAAACCCCTCCAAAGACTCTACGATAGTTTCCCAGTCAGGATCTTTATTATCCAAATCTTTAACGCATTGAGCAAGCGTTTTCGTATACGGATTACTCATAATACGGAGCGTTTCGTTTCGGCATACATCCAAAGCCTTGAGATATTCGTCAAAAAAACCTTTTTCAAAATCTTCGGAGACGTCGTCTACCGATTTTTTGAGTTTATCGACAATTTGAAGCCAGGCGTCGCATGCGTTTTCCGGCTGTTTGTTTTTCAAAAGCTCTGACGTTTCTTTTTTAGCCTCTTCAATGATCTTGCTGGTATCATTTTTCATCCGACCTAAAACAATGCTCTGCGCCTTGTTTTCCGGAGTTTGGATTTCGGCTAAATCTGGCAGAGCCGGCAGTTCCTCGATTGAAGTCAACTCCAATCCGGGTATTTTCAAGATGTTGTTTCTTACGGATTCAATTAGCGATTTATGAACCTTGTCTTTAATTACAGCCAACTCTGCAGAAGAAAGCTTTCTTTTGTAGTCGTCGGGAGACAGATTCTCCCATTCGTCTTGTTTATCAATATCGTTTGCGGCAAGAATCGCGTCTACTTCCTCGTCGTCGTCATCCGAAACGTCGAGACTGGCAAGCAAGCGCTCCAAATGATCGCGTCTCTCTTCCAACTGTATAATTTGATTTTCAAGTTCCGCTTTCCGATCAGTAAAATACGTTATAAAGCTTTCCAAATCGAGATCTTTATTTCTTGCGGCTTTTACTTTCGCAAACCACGGCTGTGAATCCCACTGAGACTTATCCTTGACGAGTTCCGCCTCAATTTCATCCACGGACTTTCCTGAACGACGGCACAGCGAATTAAACTCCGTCTGTGTTTCTTTTTGCTTAACGCTGTATTCTATCAAAAGAGAATCTGCCTTTAAAAGACTGATCTTTTTGCCCTCTTTGACAGCTAGACCGTCTTTATCAACCGCGTCATGTTCAAGGATATATTGAACTTTTTTCAGTTCGTCTTCTAATACTTTCCTTTTCTCTTCTTTTGAATGCGGTTTCGCTTGAGCGGTATTAACCTCAGCCGCCGCTTCTGCCGTTTCCGTTGTTTCCGTTTCTGACGTTGGTTGTTTAGGCGCGTCACAGCCCGTCATCGTTACAGCCGCAAAGAACAGCAGTATTAAAACGCGTTTCATAATCATCCTCTGACAATATTTGTATTAATATCAATTGCAATAGTATTTGTTCAACATCAATCGTCTGAACGGCGATTCTCTCCGTAAAGATTCCAAAGAGGTCGAATCCACGAGGCGAGATGCGCCCAAACGTTTCCGCGGCGGCTTGTTGATTTGGATGCGTCCAAAATCGCGCGGCGGATTATTTGACAAATCCAGCTTTGAGCTTGAGCGTTGCTCTTCCCGTTATATGAATCAACCTTGCGGAAAATCTTTATTAAAACCTCTTGAAGTATGTCTTCCGTTTCATTTATGTTAATATAATAACTATTCGTTGTCAAGCGCCGAACAAGATTTTCACAATATCCCCAAAAATCATCAAATATGTTTTTCGCCAACTGTTCAAAAAGACGTTCACACCGTTCCTTGTTACTTCCGCTGCGAATTAATTGCTGAAGTTCTGTCAAGAGAACGTGATAACCGGGCGCTTCTTCCGCATTGGCGCTATTGGGTATATTTTCCACGATTCATTTCTCCAATTGGTCTTGACGTAAAAAGGAAACAACAGGTTAAAAGAGGAACAGGACGGTCAGAGCAATTCCCAACCGCCTGTCCCTGCAGAGGATGATTCGTTCCTGACATTCTCCCGAATCAGGAATAAACCGCTTAATCCCACAAAGCGTCCAGAGAATTGGAACCGCCTGAATCCGATGGAATTTCCGGCATTGAGAAGACGTCGCCGTTAACCGGCGCGTCGGCTTCTTCGCGGATTACTTCCGCAGTTGCATTTAATTCGTCGATTTCATCTTGAATCGTTTCAAAATTTTTATCGATTTCGTTCATATTGACGTCTTCAACCAACGAACTCAGTTTCGTCATTTGCAGATTGATCTCTGCGATTTCGCGTTCTGTTTCCAATTTTAACAGCTGAACTTCAATCTTTTCGATTTCACTGCAGAGTTTTTTTTGCTTAGCAAGCATCTGTTGAGCGACTTCGTATCGACTTGCAATCAGATCTCGTTTTTTGTCCAGGAGAGAATTCTTTTGCTCGTATTCCTCCTGCCATTTGACAAGCTGATTATACGCGTCCATTGCAGAACCCTCTTTTCCGCCAAAGACGATTTTCTTCTGCTGTTGCTCCTCTGTCAGCGTTCCAATCTCGCTCGGCTTGGGCAATCCCGCCGTTTTGATTGCTTGCGCCAGCTGTTCGATAGCAAATTTTGTTCTTGCAAGCGTTTTCTGTTCGCGTTCGACACTTCGTTCCATTGTTCGCGCTGCTATTTTCATGTTGCGTGAACGCACCTTCAGAGAATTCGCCTGACTCTTAGCCTTGGCAATTATGGATTCCGCACGCGAAACCGCCGTGGCGCGTTCAATCCTTTGTGAGATGTCGCTGACCTGCTTATTGAAAAAGCCAAACTGCCAGATAATAATACCCAAAATAACCGCCAAAATGCCGATCGTTGCAAAAATATTTTTCATCTGAGTTCTCTCCTTTATAAGGCGTCATATTAAAGGTAACGAAAATATCAAACAAGAATTAAATGCGAAGCGAAGAAATGTAAGCATTTGCTAACATGTTTAATCTGATTATCAGCAGACAGTTCAAGGGAACCGTGAGTATCAGCGCCGCAGCCACCGCCAAAAGCGCCTGATTAACCATTTTCACGTTCGCTTCCCACCGATGTATTTTGATTGCATCCTCTGCGGCTTTGCGCGCTGAACGCTGGCAAATCTCAGACCACCGCTCCTGCAGACTCTGTTTAAGCTCTTCTTTTGAGTCTGCAGTTATCGAATCGTTTTCAATCTTAACCGCCATTGTTTCGTCCTTTCCAGGGTTCATATCAAACTTTTTTAGGAAACGTTTTCTATAAATATAGACGATACTGCTATGGTTTTTTTAGGGATTGTTCTGCGAAGCATTTAGCCTCGTACGTTTAATCAGCTATAACGTCCGTTTAGTCATCTGAGAGCAACTGCTCTTTATTCATATTTCTTGAGAGCTTTGATTGCGTCTTCGTTTCCTTGTTCAGCCGCTTTGCGGAACCAGCGTACCGCTTCTGTACGGTCTTGATGAACGCCTATGCCGCCTTCATAAGCAATGCCAAGAATATTTTGGAACTGGGGGTCGCCGTTATCAGCCAAAATGCGAGACCATTTTATGGATTCCGCGAAGTCTTGAACTACGCCATCGCCGTTATAATAACATAGGGCGAGCTTTCTTTGTGAAGGAGCGTGTCCTTCTTCTGCCGCTTTCTTCCAGCATTCGATGGCTTTAATCTTATTAACCGGGCAGCCATTAAAGCCGTAATAATAGTTGCGGCCTTGATTGAAGAGTTTTTCCGGGTTGGGTTTGGAATCGCAAGCAGTAAAGAGCAAAGCTGTTAAGAGCAGAGCTGTCAACGAAACGACTTTTCTAAATGAAAGCATGATAGCCTCCTGTAACAGGGGTGGATGAAAAACATTCACATATACTATTAGTAACTAATCCATTTTGGATTAAAAACATGTGCAATATTGGGTCAATTGCCATTTCTTATTATGCCAAGGAATTTATTTTCCTTCTCTATTTATAAAGACGACGTCAGACAGCGTGAAAAATAAAAATCGAGAAAATTTTAATAAAAAATCAGAATCCCGACTCGCCTAATCGCTTCACTTCCTTTTCCGCTCGTCCCCCGTACGGAGAACGAGCGGAAAAGGTTATTTGGCGATATTCTTTTTTGTTTGTTCCTTGTTCCGTGGGGTAAAACCCACGGCTAGAAACATTGAACCGCTGACGCGGTTCTAATTCCGGGGGCTTACGCACCCCGGCTCGCCAACTCCTCACTCCTCGCACCTAACTCCTAACTTCCGCCTCCCGCCCCCTCTGTTATTTTCAGAAATTTGCTTTACAATATAATATATAAGCTGACAGACGGCGTCGGCGTTGATATTGAACATTAAAACCCTTTACCTGTAGATACCATGTGGTTTAAACAAGAATCGTCGAATATTTCCCGTGAACAGATTCTCGAACTGGCGCGTCAGTACGCCGCCGAGGCGAAGAAGCGCATTTGCGCCAATCCGAAACGCGTTCTGCTGCTCCCTCCGGACATTACCCGCGCTCATTCCGGTTCCGGCTGGATTGTCGAAGAACTGTATAAGATCTTTACCGCCGACGGCGCGGACGTTCATCTTATTCCCACGCTCGGACAGCACGTTCCGCATACGCCGGAACAAAACAAATGGATGTTCGGCTCCGTCCCGGAAGAGAAGATTCACGTTCACGACTGGCGCAGCGGCTCGACCGTAATCGGCGAAGTCCCGTCGTCGTTCGTCAAAGAGGTTTCCGGCGGAAAAGTCGATTGGGCGATTCCCGTCAGTCTGGACAACTTCCTGCTCAACGGGAATTGGGATCTGGTTCTCAACGTCGGGCACGTCGTTCCGCACGAGGTTTTGGGGTTCGCCAACCACAACAAGAATTACTTTATCGGCTTGGGCGGAAAAGACATGATTTGCGCCTCGCACCTGATGGCGGCTTGCTGCGGAATTGAAAACAACCTCGGAACGCTGACCACGCCGCTGAGAAAATGCTTCAACAAGGCGGAAGAGGACTATCTCGGATTCCTGCCGGACGCCTATTTTGAAGTCGTCATGGCTTACGACGCTGAAGGCAAGCTGGTTCACACCGGCGTTTACGCAGGCGACGACGTCGAAACGTATCTGGAAGCGGCGCGGGCGTCGCAGAAGCAGAACATTACCGTTGTTCCTCCGCTGAAGAAAATTGTGGCAGTTATGCAGGGCGACGAGTTTTATTCCACCTGGGTTGCCAACAAGGCGATTTATCGAACCCGAAAAGCCCTGGCGCAGGGCGGCGAACTGCTCATTATCGCGCCCGGTCTGGAACGATTTGGCGAACAGCCCGAAATCGACGCGATTATTCGCAAGTACGGTTATTCTGGAACAGAAAACGTCATGCGGCTGTACAAGGAATGCCCGGACGACGGCGACCTGAAGAACTTCGCCGTGGGAACCGCTCATCTGATTCACGGCTCTTCCGAAGGACGGTTCACAATCACCTACGCCCCCGGCAAGATGAGCCAGAAAGACATCGAATCCGTCTGCTTCAACTACGCAGACATTAACGAAACGCTCAAGCGTTACAATCCCGCCGAGCTGAAAAACGGGTTTAACACCATGCCCGACGGCGAAGAAATCTACTTCATTTCCACGCCGTCCGCTGGTCTGTGGAGCACGGCTGACAGACTGAACTGATTCAACGCCGATAAAGAAAAAACAACGAGTTGCAAGATACGCTCTTTCAACTCGTTTGATTTTATAATACAGCCAATACGCGACGATTATTGGCTGTTACTCATCCAATAAGGTTTATCAGTCTGGATCTTTTGGATAAACAATTTTGTACGGGTGAGTTTTAAGCAGAATCTTGACCGCTTCGGCAGCAGCGGCTTCTGATTCCGGAGTCCATTTTTTACAAGCAAGCTCGCGAAGATAGACAAACGCTTGAGGATAATTGAACTTACGCTTAATAGGCGTATTATCAAATGCAGTATCAAGTGAAAGTTTTCCTTCCTTAAAAACATAAACTTTCACAATGTGATAGTCATAACAACCAGGGTAGTCTTTTGACGGTTCGACTTCGTCAATCTCTGCAACAGCTACAATACCTTGATCCTTTCCCGAACGATAGATAACAAAGCAGTTGCAATCTCTTATCAATCCTCGACCGAATTCCCAAGGTTTTCTACCGGTCAGGATTTCTTCGACGGGTTCAGACTGGATTGCAATGATTACAGGTCTTTTCGCCTTAAATGCCATGAAAAACGCCTCCGTAAAAAGGTTTACAATTTGTGAGCTTTCATAATCTAATTATTAAACTCCCTCCAATAACGATTATCGTTATTATAACCGCATATATTATTTGTTACAAGGGGGGATTCTAGTAATTTATGATTTTATTTTCCCTTTTTAGAACCGCTTCCTTTTTCTTTTGACAACAGCGTAATCACGCGCTGATGGACGGCGTTTTCTATTTGTCGAGCGCAGGTTTGATTTTACACATAGACTATAGTTGTCTTTTTATTGTGAAACACACAGAAGATAGATTGAATCTATTTATTGAAACAGGATTTCACAAATTTCACAAACTGCTTAAAGGCTTTTGAAAAGGAACCTGTTCTCAAATAATAGAACGTTGAATTCAGATAAATCCGAGGCTTGAAGAATTCTCGATAAGAGTTATCTTTGAATGCAGGTCGCTGGATCGTTACTCCTCGTCGAACAGAGGCGTCGTCAATGGCTTTACAGATAGATTCCCATTGTTCTCTTTTTTTCAAATATGAAACGCTATTGGAGTTCCTCCGGAATTTAATCAAGGCGCTGGGAAGGTTTTCCAATTCCCCAATTTCGCCAATCCGAAACCACAAATCAAAATCCTGTGCATACGGAAGCTCTTCGTTATAGCCATTTACTTTTCTTAAAATGTCCGCGCGAATGATTACCGAGGAATGTTTCAAGGAACATTTTCCTGACAAATGGCGTTTTTCAATATTCTCATGAGTGCATACAACTCTGTCTTTTCTGATAACGTCCCCTTCTTCATCAATAATCAATGCGCCAGCCCCGCAAACGGCGATTTCTGGATGAGCTTCCATATATTGATATTGCTTTTCAAACCTTTCAGGCATTGAGATGTCGTCAGCGTCCATTCTGGCAATATATTTGCCTTGCGCAATACGGATAGCGCTATTGAGCGATTTGGTAATTCCCTGGTGCGGCAGGTCAAGAATGCGGATTCTGGAATCCTGCGTTTGAAAACGTTGGAGAATCTCAAGACTGCTGTCGGTTGAACCGTCATTGACGATGATAAATTCAAAATCCCGGAACGTCTGTGCAAGAATAGACTCTATCGCGATGGGCAAATACCGCTCAGAGTTATAAACAGGCATAATCACGGAAATGCTAACAGTCATAGGATTATTGGACGGTTAAACGCCCTTGAAAGCGTGCGGAATAATAACAAAAAACGTCCTGTATACAGAGCAGCTCATAAACAGGAGTTTATATAAGGTGGAAATTGCTAAACTTGTAAATAATGAATGAACGCACTAACGCTTTCCTTTTTCTTTTGACAGCAAAGTAATAACGCGTTGATGGACTGCGTTTTCGATCTGTCGAGCGCACGTTTGGTAGAATTCCATCGTGCCGCCGTAGGGGTCTGGAATATCGACGTCCTCCGGATTGAGCAGCCGAATTCTCGATTCCGCTTGCGGAAACGCGGCGACGAGCGCTTTTCGGTGAGATTCGCAAAGCGTGAAAATATAGTCGGCATAGCGAATCAGCGTTTCGGAAACGGTTTGGGCAGCATGACCGGACAAGTCCAAGCCTTTTTGCTTCATAACCGCTTTGGCGAAATCGGAAGCGGGCATACCGGAAATAGCGCATAAACCGCACGAGAGCGCAAACCATCCTTTTTCTTCCAGTCGGTCAGGAGAACACTTGAGCTGTTCAGCCATCTCGTTTCGGAAGAGCGTTTCCGCAATCGGAGAGCGACACGTGTTGCCGGAGCAGACGAACAGCACAATATTTGACGAAATGCGTCGAATCTGAGCCGGCGACAGAGCCCCGGCGCGGAGTATGGTCGGCGTGTTACCGTCGAACTTGACAACGGTCGACGACTGCTTCCATCGGGTCAGGCCATCGTCAACAATAATATCGACGTCGTTTTTGAGGTCGTCAATAACCTGTTTGCCGTCCAGCGGGTCTTGAACGCCGTGATGGTTCGCGCTGGTAAGCAACAGGGGAACGCCGATAATCTGTAAAATCTCCAGCGTCAGAGGGTGATCCGGAATGCGAATCCCCACGGTTCCCTTGGGCGCGCACGCTTGAGTTGCAATGGGCGGGAAGGCGTCTAACGCGCCCTGACGAAGCGGCAGAACAAACGTAATCGGACCTGGACAGACGCGGCGAAACAGTTTTTCGACCTTGGGTTTCCATGGCGTCGCCAGTTTTCGGGCAGATTCTAAATCCGGAACAACCAGAGAAAACGGGCTTTCCGGCGTTCGCTCTTTAAGACGGCTAAGCCGTTCGATAGCAAAGGCAGACGTCGGCGCAGCGGCAATTCCGTAAACCGTCTCGGTCGGCAGAGCGACAAGCGCCCCTGACTGGATGGCTTTCGCCAGTCGCTGCGCCTGATGTTCCAGTTTCGACGGTTCAAATCGGAGTATTTCCGCTGTCATTATAAGGGGAATGGAATGTTTATAGGTATACAATATGTAGCGTTAATCGAACGATACACTCTATATAATATATTGTAGCCAAGGAACGGTTTGTAGTCAAGAGCAAAATTAGGGAGTAGGGAATGGGGAATAGGGAGTAGTTATTATGAGACGCAAAATGTAATTTAGCGTTCAAAAGCGCTAATCTCCCTGATTTTCATAAAAAAATAAAAAATTTTGCGTCCCCTCCCTTGCAAAGATTGAAATATATGATAGAATCATTCACATAAGTTTGAGGAACAACTGTATTTTACAGTTACCCTTTAACAGGGGTCGTAGCTCAATTGGTTAGAGTACCGGACTGTCGATCCGGTGGTTGCGGGTTCGATCCCCGTCGACCTCGATTTACAAAAAAACAGACGTTTTCGCGTCTGTTTTTTTTATTGCACTCTCTAACAGAATCTATGGGTAAATTCAGGTCCAGACATTTTTTACAGCCAATTTAACCTTGTTATTAAAACCCTCTATAACACCGCTGAAAAGACGTTATAATATTGGTGGGTACTTTCTGTAACAATGCTGTGTTCTAGATAGACAATGCGTTTGATGAATGTCTTTTTCCATCATTTTTTCGATTTTTTCGTAATTTGTAACCACCAGCCCCTTGTAATCAATCATTGAATTGAATATACTAATTAATGAATGTTGACTCCTATTGTTGAATAGTGTTTTATCAAAAAATGTATTATACAACAATCTGAGAAAATGTCCACTTTTATTATTTTTTGTTTTTTACCCAAGATTATGTTAAAGAGCCGAACATCAAGGCTTATTGTGAAACGCATATTATTGATTATGAACCACTTGAAATTGAGTAGTTCAAATTGAGCAGCAAGGGTTGAGGTGTTTATTATGGCTGGCAAGAAAATCATTTTTTCTTTCTTCTCAGGGTGCGGATTCTTAGATCTTGGGTTTGAAACAAATGGATTTGAAATTGATTTAGTTAATGAGTCCCAGCCTAATTTTCTTTATGCGTATAAGCATTCACGTAAGAAAATGGGATTGAGAGAGCCACGCTTTGGTTATTTCAATATCGATATCAATGACTTTCTCGATACAAGAAAACAGGAATTAGCGAAGTATGTTGATCTTGTTCATAACGAGGGGAATCTAGTTGGGTTTATCGGCGGTCCTCCATGCCCGGATTTTTCTATAGCAGGAAAGAATCGAGGGCGAAATGGAGACAACGGAAAGCTATCAAAATCTTATGTGGATTTGATTATCAAAATGCGTCCCGATTTCTTTTTGTTTGAGAATGTAAAGGGACTATGGAAAACCGCTCGTCATCGCGAATTCTATGAAGAATTAAAATCCGCATTAAAGAAAGCGGGTTACGCAATGACTGACCGTTTAACGAATGCCCTCGAGTATGGTGCACCCCAGGATCGTGATCGCGTACTTTTATTCGGCATAAGAAAAAAGCTTCTCACATCAACTGTGAAGATTGATTCTTTCCCTTGGGATAAATACCGTCGTTTTAATTTGGATGAGATAAAGGGCTTGAATTGGCCCACCACAAATCCGTTCGTAGCAGATTCTATTACGGGTTGTCCCGCAGAGATTCCAACCGAGTTAACTGTAGAATACTGGTTCAAAAAGAATGACGTTGAGAATCATCCGAACGCTGGAAGCTATTTTATCCCTCGCAGTGGCCTATCCAGGATGCAGACTATTGATGAAGGCGATGTTTCAAAAAAATCATATAAGAGGTTGCATAGATGGAGATACTCCCCGACTGTTGCTTATGGCAATAACGAAGTACATCTCCACCCATATAAACCGCGTAGATTATCGTCGGCGGAAGCATTGGCTATTCAAACACTTCCAAAGGAATTTGAACTTCCGGAAGATATGACACTAACCGAAAAATTCAAGACAATCGGAAATGGGGTTCCGTATGTATTGTCGAGTGGTATTGCTAACACAATAAATTGCTTTTTTGATAAGATAAAAAAGTTCGGAGGAACAGAAAAATGAAATTTGATTTTACACCCGATCCCAAGGTGTTGATTGCATTAACGCATACGTCAATGAAGCCGCTGGATGCACTCTGCGAGTTAATTGATAATGCAATTGATTCCTTTTATAGCGCAAAAATTCAGGGGATCACAATTGATAACCCTATGATCATTATAAATCTCCCCACTAGAAAGCAGTTATTACTCGGCAGTGGTATCCTGCGGATTCAAGACAACGGTCCAGGCATGACCGCGGATAACGCAGAAAAAGCAATTAGAGCCGGCTTTTCGGGTAATAACCCTTATGACACGCTTGGTCTCTTCGGCTTGGGCTTTAACATTTCTACCGGAAAACTTGGAAACGTCACCACTTTCATGACCACCAGAGCCGACATGGGATCCTACATTAAAGCTGTGATTAACCTTGAAGAAATCAACAGTGCCAAGGATTATTCGCTTGTTGCCGAAGAACATGAGAAGAACGACGGAGAGCCATTTGGACCAAATTCTCACGGTACTATAATTGAAGTGACTAACTGGTGGCCGGAAGGCAATCCGAACCGCGACTTTTTACAAAAGTTGATTCGTTACGGAGTACCAAAGATCAGGGAAGAGATTGGACGCCGATATGCAACAATCCTCCGTAAAGGCGGAATCAGAATAATAATCAATGATGAAAAGTGCGAAGCTTATGAGCATTGTGTTTGGGATGATTCTCGCTTTGTTCTAAGACAAGGCGGAAAAGTTCCTGCCGTAATGCGCTTTGATCAGGTTGTTGGAACATCTAAACGATGCGGGAAATGTAGGACGATCCTTGGTAGTGATGAAACACGCTGCCCCTCATGTGGCTCAGAAACAATCCGCACCATAGAGGAAAGGGTTGTTGGATGGATCGGAATCCAACGCTTTGACTCAGATACTGAATATGGTATTGACCTCATAAGAAACGGACGTGCCATAAAAATCGGCGAAAAAAGCGCATTCTTTGAATTCGTTGATGATTTCAAGCATACGATAAAGGACTATCCTATTGATTCTACATATGGACGTATTGTTGGTGAAATTCACTTGGACTTCGTTCCAGTAGACTTTCTTAAACAAGATTTTCAAAGGAGTAGTGCTGAGTGGGAAAGAGCTATGACGTTCATACGTGGAAACAGTTCCCTACAACCGAAAAAGCCCGGCGCTACTGAAAACACTTCTCCCTTGTTCAAGATGTACCAAGCATATCGCCGTGTACGAAATTTTGGTAAAGGTGATATGTATATGGGGTATTGGGATGCCGACAGTCGCTCTGCTAAACGTATCAGCCGCGATACTGAAAAGGAGTACTTCGAAAAGTTTAAGCAAAAGCTTCCCGGTTTCTATGATGACATAGAATGGTGGAAGCTCGTTGAATCTGCGGATCAACCCCCGGTTGAAGAACTTCCTGAATGTCCTAACTGTAGAACTCAAAATCTCAAAGAAGCTGAAATCTGCGTTGGATGTGGTGAAGTATTAAAGGGGAAAACGTGCGTAAATGAAGATTGTGCGAAGGAAATTCCCCTTTCTGCGACTAGTTGCCCGTTTTGCGGCACAAACCAGATTCCGGTAATTCTTGAACCGTGGATTTGTAAAGTATGCAGAACAAACAATGTTGCAACAGATGACGTATGTAAACATTGTCACAATCCAAGAGGGATGAATCATCCGCTCTCAAAAGAGGAATTACTTGCTCATTCTGATAAGGACGACTCGCTTTCTTCCGATTCTCTTTCCATTAAGTTAGCCGATGGATGCATGAGCAATGCGATTCAGCTTGATGTATATTCAACGCATTCTCCTATGGTAGTCCCCGGTTCCAATGTTAGAGAACCTATAATAATCCATAAGGAATTAGGAACAATTAGTATTTTTGTTGATAATTCGCATCCGTTCTTTACCCGCTGCGCTCTCTCAAAGGAACAACTTATTGCAAGTGAGGTGGCAATGTACATCTATCAAGAGCGCTTCCTTGCAAATATG
This sequence comes from Thermoguttaceae bacterium, assembly GCA_045586185.1. GTDB lineage: Bacteria > Planctomycetota > Planctomycetia > Pirellulales > Thermoguttaceae > RUG11551. Next base: position 15,943 of record JAZMZV010000206.1, read on the forward strand.
CCGGAACATAATTTAAGCAATCTTACATGGTCTGTTCTAGAAACAAACTGGAGAGATTCCGTGGAAATTGACTTCGATACTATTTTCAAGGAAGCTACTGATTTGCTGTTTGAAATCCAAGTACGCATTAAAAATGGTCTTGGGGGTGATGCCGAATTGCTCTTTGAAGAATTGACCGATGACGAAAAGAAAGCAATGTCAAATGCTCTCATCCAAAACGGCATAGATTTATCCTTGATTGGAGAATTTAAAAAGTCTGGTGAATACATATCCTATACCCCATTTTCCTTCTTGCTAAGAGTCTACTCCGAAGAACCCGACATATTCTTCGGTGGAAGAGTATGGAACACCAATCTTGTTGGTGGTGGAGATATTCTCGGTCCGGAAATCGTTGCATCAGCTAGAGCAAAGAAAATTGATCAGTACGGTAATTATTTGAAAAACTTAATTATCTTTGTCGAGAATCAATACTCAGATATGTTGACCCTTAAAAGCGCAAAGATTTCTATTCAATTCCTGAGAAAGGATTTATCCGAATGATTTTTGAAAACCAATATCAGATATTTAACGATACATGGCAGGCTTTTGAAAGAAATCTTTGTAGACTCCTAACATATGAAGGGTTTGATAATGTTCGCCTTGTTGGTCAAACAAATGACCATGGAGCGGATGTTACTGCGACAAAAATAACCCCATCTGGTCCAAAGAGATGGCTCTTTCAGGCAAAACGTTGGAAAAAGCCAATTGGTGAATCTGTGGTGAAGGAAACCATTGATGCAGCATATGAATATAAAGCGTCCATACCCGTAATTGTATCTGCAAGCGGTTTTGAATCATCCGTTAAAGAGCATCAGACTGTACTTCATTCAAGCGGAATACCACTTCAGTTGTGGGATGCAAATACACTTATCACCCGGGCAAGACGACTTCCTGATAAGCACACAAATTCAAGAATGGTCCGAGAGTATCAAGCACCGGCAATACAGGAGATTGTATCCGCTTACTTTGGTGGATCTGAAAACAGGTGTCTGGTAGTAATGGCAACCGGATTAGGCAAGACATTCGTTGCGGCCGAAAGTGTACGTCGTATAAGGGCAAACAAAAGGTGTCAAGTTCTTGTTTGTGCTCACACAAACGATTTGGTATACCAGCTTGAGCGCGCCTTCTGGCCATTTCTAAAACCGTCTGAAACGACGCTTATATGGAACGCATACGAGAGACCGTCTGAAGAACAACTTGAACGTACAGATTTCGCATTTGCTTGTGTTGACTCTGTTTCTGGTTGGCTTCAAGCAGGTCGAACTTTGCCTGACTATGGTATTTTGCTCATTGACGAATGCCACCATGTTGGTTCTTCGATGTATGAACGTGTTTTTGATGCCCTCATGGCCGGGAAGCCAGGTGGTTCCTTTGCTCTTGGTCTTACAGCCACACCATGGCGTCCAGACGAAACCGATTTGACCAATTATTTTGGATATCCCCGTGTAAGCATCGATATGGTCACGGGATTAAAAAATGGGTTTCTTGCAAATGTTGATTATCGTATGTTTACGGACAACATTAACTGGGATTCACTCAAAAACATTCAAGGGAAACATTTTTCGCCTAAGCAGATAAATAGAACACTTTTCATCAACCAATGGGATGATTCGGTCGTCTATATGTTAAGGAACGCCTGGGATGAACAGACTAACCCCCGAGCCATTGTATTCTGCGGTACCATTGAACACGCTATCATTATGCGTGACAAAATTAATTCTCTCGGTTTTTGTAAGGCGGAGGCTATTTATTCAGGGGGCTCTGGAAATAATTATGTTCCACTTTCTCAATATCAAAGGAATAGAATTCTGAGCGATTTTGCGGATGGGAATATCAATGTAGTATGCGCGGTAGATATTTTTAACGAAGGAATTGACGTCCCGGATGTAAATATACTTGTATTTCAAAGGGTCACACATTCGCGAAGAATCTTTATCCAACAATTAGGAAGGGGGTTACGCATATCCGAAGGAAAAGATAAAGTTATTGTGCTTGATTTTGTTTCAGATATTCGGCGCTTTGCTGCGGGCATTAGTCTCAAAGATTCTCTAAATCCGCATGACCGTACATCAACGAGAATAGACCTGCCCAATAAAGTAACATTTATGAAGGTTGGCGGTGAGGATCCTGAAACAGAAACTTTCCTCCGTCAATGGCTTGACGATGTTGTTGCTATTGAGGCTTCCGATGAGGATGCAAGCGTATTAAAGTTCCCCCCGCTATTACTAGGAGGTAAGGAATGAACTTCTCAGACGTCTTAATAGACATAAAAAAACTAGTCGGATTGGAATTACAGAGTGTTCGCCCTGGTGCATCCATAACAATACTTGAGGTTGATGAAAATAAAGGATGCCTCATCTTAAAAACAAGCCGGGGTCAAACCAGAAGCAGACCTTTAAGTGAACTGTTGGTAATATGGGATGAACTTAATCGGGTTCCCGCTGTTCATGTTGAAGGTGTCCTGCATGGTTCAGGAACAAGTAGAAATCAACCAGAAACGATTCTGGCAAATTTACCATATATTGAGTGGTTGAAAATTAACAACAAGAAGCATATTGCTTTTGTTGGAAAGAATAGTCACGCATATGGAACACTCCGCCAGATGGACCCTATTGCTGCGGCAGAAATAATGAAAACCACAAAAGACCATTCTACCGGAGGGGTAACGCAAGTTCTTGTTGTGTCATCCGATGTTTCGGAAACAGTAAATAAACTATCGTCCGTGTTGCAAGGGATAGTATCGACGGTTGAGAGCGGAGTTTATCTGTTTGACAGCCCGTCGTTGAGAATTATAGTCGTCGTTGATACTCATATAAGCCTTTCTCCGGGTAGTTATTTGGTGATTCCTAAGATTCAGACAAACGCAACAAAAACCGTTGTGATCTGCGGAGAAAAATATCTTGTAATATCAGAGGCATCTGATATTAAGCTCCTAATGAGAAAATAAGATAAGCCTACAGCTCAGCATAGTGCCGATGATGTAGGCTTATTTCTTTTGTCCCGCCGTTTGAAGTTATCATTCAAAAACGATTTTCTTGTAGTTTCTTTAATTTACATCTCTGTTTGCGTCTGCTATTTATTGATGTTTTGCTTATCATTCTTTCATCTGATTCACAGAGGATTCAGATTGGCATCTTAATCAAAAACGCCCTAGCAAAAAAGCAAACGAATTCTTTTTGTTAGCGTGAAATCCCTTTAACCCATTAAACTAGTTCCAGTTCATAAGTTGAATTATTAACTGACGGCATTTCATCATAGGTTCGTCCATTAAGCAGTCGCCCATTACGTTTTTTCTGAACACCTCCCCATTGCTTGAAAAAGAATGGAACATGATTTGTTTTACAGACTTTTTGAATCTCATAAACCCACTCTGGATTCATAGGACGGGCTTTTGGTCCTGATTCTCCACCAACAATTACCCAGTTAATACCACGTAGATCCAAGTTGTGAATTGGACCAAGTAATGGCTCCAATGAAAGAAATTTGACTGCCGCTTTAGTGGAACGCAAACAATCAATTCGTGATACGTAATCCTGATTTTCAACTGTAACTCCCATCCAAATATTGGGAGTCCATGTTAATAATTCACTTAATTCAAGGAGTCGTTCAGCACGTTTGGTTAAGACCTGATAAGTATGTTGTTTGACGTTATTCATAACATCAAATATTTTTTGAATAAAAACAACAGGCAAATCTTCGTGAAAAAGATCGCTCATTGAATTTACAAAAATCATACGAGGTTTTGACCATTTGCTTGGGATAGACAAAGCTTGTTCATGCCAACGCAACTGAAAACCTTCACTGTAAGCCGATACGCCCATAGCTTGCAACCGAAGCGCCATACGACATGCGTAGCAGTTTTGGCAACCCGGACTGATTTTAGTGCAACCGGTAACAGGATTCCATGTTGAATCCGTCCATTCTATTCTTGATTTATCCATTTGAGTACTGCTTAATTTTAACTTTAATCTTAGGTTGTTTATTATATGAATCCCATGAAATATAGAAGGTGTTTTTCTTCACGTTCTCTAATAATGGTATAATTTCAAGCTTGCTATTTTTGTTGAATTTTTTTAATAACTCCCTGCAATGCATTCCTAAAAAACCATGTAGTAATGTAAATTCATATAATTCGTTATTCGTTCTTTCCTTTTGTAAAAAAACTAACAGATCTCGTTCAAAGGTTCTCTTCTTTACAGGAATGTTATATTCTTCAAATAGTGATTGAGTTTCTGGTCTGTCATCATAAATATCCATGTTAGCTTCACCATTTAACGGGTCAACGTTCCATGAAACCGTTAAAAATTTCTCTAATCCAAATAATGAATGGGAGCCAAATATAAGACCATAAACATTGGTATTCTTTTTGAGTGAAAAAGGAGCGAGATAATAACGGATCGAACTATTCGTTAGATCTCTAAATGAATTGCAAACCAATAGATGAATTTGATTTTCCGGTGTATTTTGAATCTTATCAGGATCTATTATTAAATATTTTTGTCCAATTTCCATTGAACCAAAGCGCTTAATGAAATGTGATGCGTAAAAGAAAATTAAATCCGTAGCAGGTGCGGATTGAATATCACTTAATATTCCAGGGGTTATTTCTTTAACGCCAAACTGATCAACTAACAAAAGACATGCGGTATCAGGAGAATGAATAAAATCATGATAATAATTATAACAACTTATAAATGATTGATTTGAGATATTTATTTTATAAGGCGATGTTGGACAATTCCATTTCTGAATATTTTGTTCTAAAATTCGGACTTTATTTGAATTGCTGTCATTAAAAAATAAAAAAACATTAACATTAGTATTAAATTGATCGATATGTTTTTTAAGATAATTATCAATTTCCTCGATAATAATTAACGGAGAGCCGGGATTCCCTTTAGAATCGGTACCTGGACCAGAAAAGAAGTCAAAAATTGCAACATTCTCATAATATCTATTTTTCTTTGGTTTTGTCAAAAAAACAGGTATCCATTCGCGAATATACCCACGGATAATACTCAGTTTATCTTGAGTTGTTTCATCAAACGGCTTATCATGAAAATCTTCATTCATAATTTATAGTATATGGGGTTAGTTGTTAAACTTATTTTAAATATTATTTAATACGAAACGATTTTTAGTATAGTAAAAAGATTGTTAAAGATCAAGTGGTATTAAATAAAAATAATATTTATTAATCAAGAAATAATCCATTCTTTTTCATTTCAATCTGTTTTTTTAGAAAAACAAGGTTGAAAACATTTAAGAGGTCGTTTTTTGTCGGAACATTCTAAATCTTAAAGATCAAAATCCTATTCTCGATATGTTCACGCAAATTTTCGAATTGACGCGCCTTATCGAATTTAGCGCGTCTCCAAACCCTTAATTCAAAAACGTCCCATTAGGAAAGCAAACGATTCCTTTTCTTTGGCGTGGGAAATGCCTTTATTTGCAAACGGCCCTGGTGAATCAAATGTTGCAATATAACATTGAGGCGGGAGGGTTTTAGATAAATTTGTTACAGAAGTTTTGCTAAAGCTCCACGTCGATGAAGCAATACAGGCCGGATACGCTAAGGGCTGTTTCTTGTTCGCTTCATCGAAAAACTGGTTGACAGACGTCAGCTGCGCTTTTTGTCCGGCTTTAATGCTTTCCGCTCTCCAAAGGGAGCCGTCAGCGCTGCGAACAAAGAGCTGATCAACGTCTTTTCCCAGTCCATTGACAACGTATGGATTTTCAGCGTTGAAGTCAAAATCCAACTTCAGACGAGTCGTCCCTGATTTTCGGACTTTATAGTATGCGGGTTTTCGGACGGGAACAAAATGAGAATGAATTACCTGCTTTCCACTTGTCCAGTCGATGCTTAAACGCGCGTTGTCATTATTGTCATCCACAATGTTTAATTCGTCGTTAGAATCAAAAACGACGTTTCGCGGAGACGTTCTGGCGTAAAACCCATATTGCATCATAGAGGAATACATTCCATTGCGTTGATCAAGATACGATCCGGCAGCAATGCGAGTGTCGGTTTTGAACCCCTCCGATAAAATTACATACATAAGAATTGCGCTTGCAAACAGAAAAGAAAGAGCGGGAACCGTTGCCAATAACCAGATTCGTTTGTTATATTTTGTCAAAAGGAATAAATTGACAGGCCCTGCAAGCATGACAAACAGGAATATTACAAAACCAATTCCCAAAACGGGAATGCTCAGATCGTTAGCAATTGGAAAAGACTTGTGCCATTCGTTTACATCCTCTCTGTCAAACCATATTATTCTGGAAGATGACTGAAAATCGAAACATTGATAGATGTCTGTAATAATTTGTTTATTGGAATTCTTGGGCAAATACTGCAAACGAAAATTATCTGGAGTAAAATTGGATAGTACAACGCGTCCGAATGCGACAGGATACTCTAAACATTGGAGTTGATTATATTCCTCCATTTGATTGGGTTTTGTCTCCTCTTTTAACTGTGCAATCCACTCGATTTTATCAAGGTCTTCTTTTTGATTCTCGCAGTCAAACAGCCACAGAACGCCGCCGGCAAGAACAAATTGCCTTAAAGCCGTCTGAACGCCATCTGGCGCCGCAGACAATTCCGCAGGTGTAAGAAGAATAACATCCAAACAGCTGTAATCCAAACGGTCCTGAGGCCATTGCTTGCAGTCCGCTTCCGCGAAGATGACATTCACTTCTGCCATTTGAGATCGCAAAGAACGACAAACCAGAAAAGAGTTATATTCAATTATTTCGGGATCGTACGAATGACTTCCAAAGGATCTTGCCGTAAAATAATGACCTTTCCAGTTTTTACGCATGGGGCAAGGAATCGGATCCAATTTTTTATTATCAACTGAAATTTGAATTGAATCGCCAAAATCGGAGTTGGAAACGGGCAGCGGCAAAGACGCGTTAATCGTTTCGCCCGGTCGAAGTTCATAACTTTTCGAAGCAACGTTAGAACATGTAAGAACAACCTTATGAGGAGCGGCGTCGTTGTTTTTGATTATAGAACGAAAAACATAATACCCATGATCCAGCCGACTTTCCGTCATGAACACTTGCGGGGAAAAAGAAACTGCATCCTTCCCGTCAGGCGGCGTTTGACCAAATAACGCATTAGATTGAGACAAGACAACAAACAGACATAAAAGAACGGAAATCGCTCGTGTGGAATGATTCATAATTTAAGTGGTTCTACCGATCAGTCAGTATCTGTTAGGGTTAGCGGGTATAAAATAAGAAATGGTTAAGAGTTGGAAAAAATCACAACTCTTAACCCCATTGATAACTCTCTTGAAAATCGCCTCTGACTAATCCAGCGATTAAGCGATTGCTTTAGTTCGTCTTCGCCAGACGAACTGAAGCTTCCTTAATTATTCCACCACCATTTTCCTTCTGGAAGCTGGCTGACTTTTGCAAATTGCGCGTCGTTGTCAACGAGATTCTCTTCGTTCAAAGCAACTTGAGGCTGAATCTGAACGCCGCCGCCCGTCGGGGTCATCAGACGTCCGCCCTTGGAAACGACGTTGCAAGCTGCCGGAGCAAACTTCACAGGAGAGCAGGTTTCAATCGAGTACTTGGTTTCGTCGCCCAAAGTTGGCATTGACCAGCCCGCTTTGGCAAAGATGCCTTCCTGATTCATATATGCGGCAACGATGGCAATGTCAATCAGGTTGCGGAGTTCTGCGTAAACTGGCGAAACCATAGAAACTTTTTCATATCGATCCGTAAAGCTGCGAGTGAAGGCGCGGCTGGCAGGGTTCTGAGAACCGCCGGTCAGAGCGCGAGAACCGTCTGCGCGGATAACTTCGTCTTCGCCAACCAGTTTGACGCCTTGTCCAACCAGCTGAATGGCGTTGCCGTCATCGCTCATTTTAACGCACTGATAATTAGGAACGAAATACCAGCGGCACAGAGCGTTCTGAGCAACGTCTGTCGCCGAGGCGGCTGAAATGAAGCTTCTTACGCCAGCGGGAGCGTTTTCCAGACCAATGCCGATAAGTTTCATGCGGTAGTCCGCTTCAACGAGAACCTTGGCAAAATGGGTATTTGGGCTAATGCCGTCAATGCGAACGTTGTAGTTTCCAATCGAGGACGTCATGCCGTTGCGAATCTCGGAAATCGACATTCTGTACGGGTTGACCGTTCGGACGAATTCCTGGAATCGAGCCAGACCTTCAGCGGTGGGGTCGATAGAGCAACCGATTGTCGTCGGGTCGGATCCGTCTGGACCGTACAGACGAAGCGCGGCAACGAGGTCTTCCAGACGAACAACCGGACGACCGGATTTAATTCCGACAACGCGGTCGAGTTCCGGATAAACAACCCAGTTTTCCGCAGGGCCGGCAATGATAACGTCTTTGGTTTCCGGATCAAAGAAGACGTATTCAATACGGGTCAGACCGGCGAGATATTTCATTTCGTCTGTCAGCGCGTAGTTGTTGGCTTCGATTGCCTTTTCCAAAGCGCGCAAGGAAACGCAGCGCATTTCCGTCGTCTCGTTGGCGGCAGAACCCAACGCTTTACGAGCTTGTAAAGCAATGGCTTTGAGACTGTTGTCTCGAACGGTGTTCATTCGCAGCTCGCCAGCGGCGTTAACTTGAATACCTGCAGTGTTATTCTGCGCGTTGGCAGACGAGGTAAACAGCGCAAAGGCAACAGACAATAAGGTCAATAATAATGCCGAACGTTTCAACATATTAATTTTCTCCTAATATATAACTTTTATCCAGCTATAAGAGGTTTCCTGTTTACAAAACACAATTCTGTAAACATCGCGTGTAAACCACTTTTTGCTATCTTACATATAAATTGTAATTAAAGATTCCGTTTTCATCAAGGATTTTCCTCTACATTTTTGAAAAAAACTCAAAATTCTTGCGATACCATCGAAATAATCGACAAATTCCATCACTTTTGACGTTATTTAACCGCTTTAACCCTGCTAAATATAACAGATATTTTATATATAAATAAGTTACAAGCTAAAATTATCCACCTTATTTATTCTGCACATCTTTTCGATTTTATACTAAAAGATTTTATTGTCTTTAGGGGAATTTCTGTAAATTTGTCGCATGAGTTAAACTCTTAGATTCTATTAGCCGATAATTTTATCGGGTATTTCCATACACATTAGGATTTTATAACATGAGCGCTTCAAAAAAATACTGGATTTTACTGCCGTTATTACTTATTATCCTTGCGTCAACGACGCAAGCGCAAGAGGTTATTAAACCTCTGAAAAAACTACAGCTTTCAGCAAAAACGCCAGCTGACCAGGTTCCCGTCTGGACGGGAGTGGCTGTCGACTCTAATTTGAAAGCGTATGTAGGCGGAGACGATCATAAAATACGTCTTTGGAACCTGCAAACCGGAGAAGTTGAAAAGAAATTGGCGCGCAATATCGACTGGATTAAGGCGGTTCGTCTTCGTCCAGACGGCTTAATTTTATTGTCTGCTGACATGGGCGACGTCGGATTGATGTGGGAAACCGAAAATCCGGAAAACAAATTTACCTCGCTCAAGGGCATCGAAACGGCTGTTACGTGCGCCGCATTTACCAAAGACGGAAGCAAAGTCGCCATCGGAACCTTTGGCGGCGGCGTTTTTGTTTTCGACGCTCAAACGGGAGCGGCTCTCAATCGTTTGTCGGTTGGAGTTGGAACGGCAGACGCTGTTGCGTGGTCAGACGACAACCGCTTCCTGGCGGCTTCCGGACGCATGGGCGTTGTTCGCGTTTGGGATTTCAACAACGGCGTTAAATCCACAGACTTGGTCGGACACATTCGTCGCGTTCACGCCTTGACGTTCCAGCAGGACGGCATGCTCGTTTCCGGCGGAGAAGACAATCGTCTGTACCTCTGGAATCCGGCTGACGCCAAAATTCTCGGAGCGATTGAAAATCTGCCTGGCAAGGTTCGCTGCATTACCACTGTCGGTTTGAACAAGGTTGCCGTTGGCATGTGTGACAACTCATTGGGCGTTTGGACATTTGATTCCGGAGCTCAAGCATATAAAATGGAAGGTCATACCGGCACAATTGCCGATATGCAGTGGGTTGAATCTCAAAAATGGCTGGTAACAGTCGGATTCGACAGTTCCATTTGCGTCTGGGTCTTGGACAAATAACGAGATTCAGAAAAAATTGCGGAAGCAATTTGGATTGTAACAAATATAGCGGTTTTTCATTCGCGGCTAAAGTGAAATTGCAATAAATCGCTATAAAAATCAAAAACAAGGGAGCCGTTGCATTCGTCAGAATGATTAACGGGAGAAACAGAAACAATAATAAACAGCGTTGGACGCTGAAAAGGGCATCCTCTTCAGTCCGCCAACGTCAGACACAAAAACAACCATTTATGGGAGGTTTGCCGTGAGCAAGTCAAAAAATAACAAGAAGAATCGCAAGTTCAATCATCCGTGCACGGTGGAATCGTTGGAAGAACGCCTGCTGTTGTCGGTAGCCCCGGCAGACGTTGACGCTCTTCAGGTCGGCTCCTTGTACATCGAAGGCACGTTCGGCAGCGACCAGCTCACCGACGACTCCTACGGCGACTACCTGGAAATCTCATACAACGGCGGCGTTCAGGGAACGAACCTCGACAAGCTGGAAATCAACCTCGATAAAAACGACAACGGTCAGGTCGACATCAACGAGGCGTTCTTCCACCTGGCTCCGGGCAATCCCGAATACGGCGCATACAACAGCGTCAAGTTTGAAATCGTCGACGCCAACGGGACTATCAAAACCGGCGACGTCAAATGGACGATTTCCAACAACAACCAGCTCCTGACCATGGAGTTTGAAGACTTCGAATCCGGCGACAAACTGGTTTGTCGGTTCGACGTTGACTTCTATAAAGGCGTCAGCCCGATTTACGACGAAGACGGCGATATCATCGACCGAAGAGAATCGTCCAACGTTACCGTCAACGGCGACGACTTTGAAGGCTCCCGAATCAAAGCGTACTTCAGCGCTGACAACTACGAAGACGTTTCGATTGAAAAAACGTACATCGACAACTTCGGCGCTGTCAAGTATGGGCTTGACCTGGATGAATACGCTTACTTCCCGGAAGACGTTGTTTCCGCAGACGAATACGTCGCTGGCGCGTTTGGGTCCATCGTTCAGACGCCGGTTATCAACACGATTTCCGGTTACGTCTATGACGACATCGACGGTTCTCTGACGCTCACCCCGGCAGACGAACTTTTGTCAAACGTTACTTTGTCGCTTTACGAACTGGACGATGCGGGAACGTACGTATATACGGGTTTGACAACGACCACCGACGCTGACGGCTTCTATGAATTCACCGACCTGCTCAACGGAACGTACATGGTTCTTGAAACGCAGCCGGAAAACTACACTGCCGTCTGCGCCAACGCCGGTTACGTGCCTTTAACAACGCAGGTTTCAACCGTTCGCGATTTGAATTGCATTTACAAGATTGAACTCAAGGGCTATCAAGACAGCATTCAAAACAACTTCGGTCAGAACTCGCCTGGACAGCTCAGCGGCATCGTTTGGCTGGACGTCAACCTCAACGACCTCTACGACGCCAACGTTGATACGCTGCTGGAGGGCGTTACCGTCAATCTGTATGACGAAGACGGCGATTTTTTGGCGACAACCAAAACCGACAGCAACGGGTACTACGAGTTTACTGACTTGATGCCGGGTCTGTATATTGTTGAAGAAGAATGGCCATTAGAATACATTCACTCCGGCGAAATTCCCGGTACAACGGGCGGATTTGTCGATTCCGACGACGACCCGGGTTACATTTACGATATTGTCATCACGTCGCGCGGCATTTCCGAGTCCAACAACTTCTGGGAAATCCTGCCCGGTATGATCAGCGGATACGTCTTTGAAGACAACCAGGCCATTGAGCGCAATCCCGACGGCTCAATTCCGGACCAGTACAAGATTACCACCGGCGTTAAGACGCCTGACAGCGTCCCGATTCCGGGCGTTACGCTGGGCCTGTACAACATCGACGGCACCGTTGCCATTACCGACGCTGAAGGCAACCCGCTGACCACGGTTACCGACGAAAACGGCTACTATGAGTTCACTCACCTCATGCCGGGCTCGTACTGCGTTATTGAAACGCAGCCCAAAGCGTACATCGACGGCGTGGATACAGCTGGAACCGGCGGCGGCTGGGCGTTTAACCCGAACGACGCGCAGTACGAAGTAACAGTCAAACAGTTCGGAACGGACAGAAACAACGACGCGATTATTCGAATCAGCGTCAAGTCCGGCGAGAACTCGGCGTTGAACAACTTTGCGGAAGTCAACGTTGTTGACGAACCGACCCCTCCGTCCATCCCGCCGGGAGAAGGAATTCCACCGGTGCGTTATCCGCACAACTCAAACTCGTCTGGCGGCGGATTCCAGTCCATTCCGTACATTCCCGCTTACATGACTCACGGCATTTCCGCTCTGTACGGCGGCGGCGGATCAGCAGTTTCCGCATGGCATTTGTGCAGTCTCAACGCCGGCATGGCTCGTCGTTTGGGCGACGGCGTCGTCCTCAACGGTCTTCAGGGAGAAGGACTGACAACCGACATGACGTCCGCCAACGGAATGTCTGCCAGCGGTTTGATTGCCAACGGTCTGATTAAAGAAGGCTATGGACTCGAAGCGCTTATCAACATGTTCTCGCCGATTTTCGACCCGATTAACTGGAACGGTCGAACGGATCCTGAACTGGCGTGGCACATGGCGGATTGGCGCGACGGAACTGTTACATTTGTCGGAGAATATGGCGTTATGGAAGGCATTCCGCTTACCGGAGACTTCAACGGCGACGGGAAAGACGAACTGGCGGTCTTCGTTGACGGCGTCTGGTTCATCGACATCAACGGCAACGGTTATTGGGACGCGGACGACCTTTGGGTTCAGTTGGGCGAACGCGGCGATCAGCCGGTTGTCGGCGACTGGGACGGCGATGGAAAAGCGGACATCGGCGTTTACGGCAAGATCTGGGCTGGCGACTGGGATCTGGTGGAACACGATCCGGGACTTCCGGACGCCGAAAACCTCACTCGCGGCGTTTACAAGAACATGCGTCCTCGCGTTGCAGTCAAGACTGCCGCTTCCGGCTTCTCCAAGCTTACCAGTAACGGAGCCATTTACGAAAAAGCCATTGACCACGTCTTCCACTTCGGAAATCAGGGCGATCGCGCCATTACCGGCGACTGGAACGGCGACGGCGTCGACAACATCGGCGTGTTCAGCAACGGGAACTGGTATCTCGACGTTGACGGCAACGGTCGATTGACCAGCTACGACCGCGGATACGATTTCGGTACAACGGGCGACATCCCCGTAACCGGCGACTGGAACGGCGACGGCGTTACCAACATCGGCGTTTATCGCAACGGCAAGTTCATTCTGGATACCAACGCCAACGGCGTGATGGACGAATCCGACGCGGTTGTTGAAGCCGGCGAAGCAGGCGACATCCCTATTTCCGGCGACTTCAACGGCGACGGCGTCGACGAAGTTGGAACCGTCAAACTGTCAGGCATTCGCCAGTAAAACCGTATGCGTTTTAACGCTTAACGTTCAATTATAATAATGGACAATGGATAATGACAAAAGCGTTTTCCATTGTCCATTTTCCTATATACTATCAACAGTTTTCTGCTATGCTTGTCAAACTGCTTTTCCCGCGCGGATTTTGCGCTGGCGTTTATCGAGCGACTACGACGTTGAACGCCGCGTTAAACAAATACGGCGCTCCGGTATACGTTTATCATGAGATCGTTCACAACAAGTGGGTGGTTGACTATTTTCGACAAAAGGGAGCGGTGTTTGTCAATTCTCTGGACGATATTCCAGACGGCTCTGTCACACTTTTTTCCGCTCACGGCGTTTCTCCCCAAATCGAGCAGAAAGCAAAGCAGAAAGGGTTGCGCTACATCGACGCCTCTTGTCCGTTGGTTCAAAAAGTGCATCGGGAAGCCAGACGATTTGTTCAGCAGGGGTATGCCGTAATTCTTATTGGGCGCTCCCATCACGATGAGGTGGTTGGCGTCCAGGGAGAAGCGCCGGATAAAATTTTTATCGTTAAATCTAAAGAATCCATTGACGCATTGCCATTAACGGATAAAGACAAAGTTGCGTACATCACTCAAACAACGTTATCATTAGAAGAGTCAGCGACAATTATTGAATATCTCAAATCGCGATTTCCCAATATCGTAGGACCGACGGTCAAAGACATTTGTTACGCAACCCAAAACCGCCAGAACGCCGTCAAAACGGCGGCCAACGAGTTTAATCAGAAGAATCTGGTTGTTAAAGCGGTTGTGGTAGGCAGCTCAAACAGTTCAAACAGCATTCGACTTACAGAAATCGCCAAAGAGCATAATATCCCAGCGTTTCTTATTGACAGCCCGGCGGACATCAATCCAGACAACTTTACAGACGCCGACGTCGTCTTGCTTACCGCCGGAGCGTCTGCTCACGAATCAATAGTCGAACAGGTTGTGAAATATTTTCGATCCACATTTGACGCTCAAGTTGAAGAAGCTCGCATTTGTGAAGAAAACACGTTCTTCCCTGCGCCAATTTTGCCGTAGGTATGGAGTGCGACGCCGACAAGGTCGGTTCCTGAGTGGACGTGGGGAGCGCCAAAACAGGCTTTTTCGGAGGCATAACCTCATCCACTCGCCCGTGCGGCTACGCACCTTGACGTCGCTTTCATAACCAGAACCGATGCGAATCTGAAAAAACTATTCGTGCAGATAACGCAAAGAACAATAAACTATATTAAAACGAAATTATTGTTCGAACGCTATTGGCACGAAAGACGTTTTGGTAATTCTCAACGTTAATCTTTTAAAAGCGACGTCTAGCCGTCGCACTCCATAAGAGCCAGCCCCAGCTTTCGTATCAATTCTGCAAAGCTGTCCGCCTGCATGGTTTTCATGATTATTGAGCGGCGTTTTTCTATTGTACGCAGCTTTCTGCCAGAAACGGAAACAATATCGTTATTTGTAAGCCCCTGATATAAAAGCCTGGCGGTTTCCTGAACCGGCGGCGAAAGCTGCTTGAACCGTTGTTTAGCTTCATATCGAGCGTTTAATTGTTTTCTGCGGGATTCTGATTTGGCAAGCCATTTTAAAATGACTGAGGTCAGTTCCGATTTGTCACGCGTAAATTTCCCGATGATGTCGTTAGCGCCGTATCGAAGATAATTCAGGGCGGTTGGCAAATCGGGATAGTTCATATAGACAATAATCGGAGCTGACAGACTAAGTTTTTCCACAGACGATTTCAGGTTGGCAAGCAGTTCTTTAGCAGACCGAACGCCTGACTCTTCCAAAAGGACAAGGATGCAGCCGGCGCGGGAGCGGTCAAAAGACGTTACAACCTGTTCACACCGAAAATAGGTGTCAACAAGAACTCCTTTGGACTGCAGGTTCATCGTCAGGGCGTTATCGTAATTCAGACTCTCAACCAAAACGTAAACTCTCGGCGTTGACTCGTTGTAAACAACGGGATCAACAGTCTGATCGTCAGCAATGGCGTGAGAATGTCTCATAATGATTTATCAATATTTTGTCTGGCGCTGGAATAAATATTGCAGCTCAAATTCAGACTCGCCCCAATAACATTGATCAAATCTTCTTCCTTTGGCGTAACTTTCCCGTCGTAATTAATACAGGCGACAAACGCGTTGAAAAACAATTCTCTAACGGACGGCGAAGCGCTTTGAATCTTAATCAAAGAACTCGCAAACTTTCCCATTGTACACACTTCTTTATCCGGCAAAGAAATCGACAAATCAGTCTGTCTGGCGGCTGTCTCAAAAGCGTTATGAGCGTCCTGTTCGCCGTCCGCTCCCTGCCAGGCCAAATAGCCTAATGTAAGACTGAATTCCGTTGCAAGCTCTTCCGCTTTATCATAGTAGACAAAGCTCTTTTTCATGCCAAAAGACGGGTCCAATCGTCCTGTAAGAATCATTCGCAAGGCGAACTCAAACAGGTCAATTTTTTTGTCAACTTCCGTTAAGGCGACAATATTGGCGCGAAATGTCTGATATTGTTCATGCGACATCTGCCGCAAAGCGGTTACGCTCAATTCTGCTATATGAACCCGTTCTGCACAAGCAAAAGATTTAACGCGCGGAATGAGCCGCTCAATCAGTTTGAGCATATACTCGTTTTGGTTCCTGCGAAGAACGTCCCACTGCACGTTTTGAATCTCCGGCGCTGAATCCATCAAAAGAGCGTAAATCACCCCATGAACGGAATATTGATCGTGAATCAAATCGTTTAACGATTCTGATTCGTCCGGCGATTGAATGACTCCGTCTATTCCCAGACCGCCCAAAAGGACTCCCCCTAATCCTGGAATGCGAGTGTGACGCATCTGTTCCGGCAAACGCTGTCGGATTTCATCCAGAGGATTGTTTTTCTTCTTTGACTTGTCATCGTCTTCTGAAATTCGCTGTCCAGGAGGATCTTTTAAATCACGAAGAATGCATGACGGAACTCTTCCATCGTACTTTGGCAGAATTCGCGAGATGCGTTTATCCAACGGCGGATGGGAATCCCAAAGGCTGCTGTCGATGCTGGCAAAAAAGAAATGCCCGCAAGCTGACGCGTTGGGACTGGTAATCGGGTTGCGGGAATTAATCAGGCCTATTTTAATCAATGCGTACCCAATTCCTTCCGGATTTCTTGTAAACTGAACAGCGGAGGCGTCTGCCAGGTATTCTTTTTGACGAGAAACTGCCATACGAATAAGGTTAGCGGTTACTTTGCCAATATAACCAACAACCATGATAATCAAACCGATAAGCGCAATGATGCCGGCGCTGCCTCCAGAACCGCTATCGTCATCTTTTGAAGAAGGTCTGGAGGATAATTCAACCACTATGCGAAAGAGTGCATAACCAAGCAGAAAAATAAGCTCCAAACCAAACAGTAAACCAACCATGCGCATGTCAACTGTCATGTCGCCGTTGAGAATATGGCTGAATTCATGTCCAATAACGCCCTGAAGTTCGTCTCGGGTAAAGTAATCCAGAGAACCGCGTGTAACAGCAATCGCCGCTTCGTCTGTATTCCACCCTGAAGCAAAAGCATTAATTGATTTTTCGTTGTCCAATACATACACTTTTGGCATGGGAACTCTGGAAGCAATCGACATTTCCTCAACAATATTGAGCAGCTGTCGTTCCCTGCGGTCGCGCGTATTGGCTGACACCAGACGTCCGCCGAGAGATTCTGCCACCTGTCCTCCATTGAGACTTCGTATCTGGAGGGAGCGAATTCCAGCTCCGCTGAAAATAATCAGGGAGGAAACGCCTGTTATACAAGATACAAGGTATAAAGTGTTTTCTGCACTGAGAACGCTGAATGCAGAAGAACCGTTGGCGCTGTCGGGATCTAATACTTGAGGGAGAATATATAAAAATCCCAACAGACCAACGTTCAAGGCGACAATCACAAACAAGACCGCTAAAAAATAGTAGAAGTATAGCCTTCGAGTAGCTTTTCTGGCGCGGTCTTGATGTTCAAAAAAATCCATCGTGGACATGATGACAATTACTAATTAAAACTTCACTTTGGGAGCTTCTTTTTCTGTCGGGTTTTCAATGACGAATTCCGTTGACGGCAAGAATCCGCAAAGTCCTGCAACCAGGTTGGCAGGAAACACCTCGCGTTGAGTGTTGTACTTCATAACAACGTCGTTGTACGCCTGACGGGCGAAGCCGATCTTGTTTTCTGTCGAGGTGAGTTCTTCCTGAAGCTGCATTACATTCTGATTGGCTTTCAACTCCGGATAGTTTTCAAAAACGACCATCAAACGTCCAAGCGCGCCGCCCAAATTGGATTCCGCGGCAGACAGACTTCTCATCGCTTCCGGGTTGGTTGGATCGGCAGCGGCGGCTTTATTTGCTGTAAAAGCTGCGGCGCGAGCAGAGATAACGGCTTCCAACGTGCCTTTTTCATGCGCCATGTATCCCTTGACGGTTTCCACCAGGTTGGGAATCAGGTCGTAACGACGTTTGAGCTGAACGTCAATCTGAGCGAAGGCGTTCTTCACCTGATTGCGAAGCGAAATAAGTCCATTATAAACGCCAGCGCCCCAAAAGAAGACGATTGCGCAAATCACCAAACCGCCGCAGCAAACAGCTCCGCCGATCATCACCCACGGTCCCATGGTCATATCCTGCGCTAATAAAAACATGCTTTCGTTCATCTGGTATTAACCTCCTTTTAAATTATTCAATTGGAAACAACGCGATTTTATTCAGTTAGAAATCAGGAATTAAGAGTGAGAGTTTACAATGCGCAATTCGTAATTAGCAGCAAAGCGTCTCACAACTTTTTATATTATACAACAAAATTATTTTGTTTACAACACCCCCCGGTCTTACCATTGACAACCGGGGATATTTAAGGTATATTAATACTTGATTTCGATAATATCCGTCGATTCATTCATCTTTTTACCGATTACCAGAAAGCCCTAGCCGTGAACGTAGCCCACCGACTTGAAAAACTGGCGCAAACCCAGCCTGACGTTATCGCCGTCGCTCAGCCAACGAGAAAATATGTAAAGGAAAAAAACGCAGAGTTTCAAAGCCCTCGTTCCGTTTTTACCTGCAAAGTCATGAATTCCGGGCGGGTTTACAAGACAATCACGTTTCGAGAACTCAACGAGTATGCCGACAAAATTGCGGCAGGGCTGATTCGCATGGGCGTCAAACCGGGACATAAAATCGCGGCTCTGGTTACGCCGGGAATTGATTTTGTCGCCAGCGTTTTTGGGCTGCTCAAATCCGGCGCGGTCATGATTCTAATCGACCCCGGCATGGGCGGGAAAAATTTGCTCAAATGCCTGACCGACGCTGATCCGGACGGGTTCTTCGCCATTTCCAAAGTTCACGCGATTCGTTGCTTTATGCGTCGACGGTTTCCTCATGCGAAATATAACGTAACCGTCGGTCGCCGTTGGTTTTGGGGCGGGAAAACGCTGGCTCAGTTCAGAAAGCTGGACGCTCAAACGGTCGCCGATACGCCTTTTCCTGAACCGGAACCGAACGACCCGGCGGCGATTATCTTTACAACAGGCTCAACCGGTCCGTCCAAAGGCGTTTTGTACTTGCATAAAACGTTTGAAAAACAGGTTGACGAAATCGCCCGACAGTACGGAATCAAGCCCGGTCAGATTGACTTGCCGGGGTTTCCGATGTTTGGGCTGTTCAACTGCGCCATGGGCTCGACTGCCGTTTTGCCGGATCTGGACGCTTCCCGCCCGGCGTCTGTCGATCCGCGCAACATCATCGAAGCGGTTCGCGACTGGGGAGTAACGCAGTCGTTTGGATCGCCCGCCATCTGGAAGAAAGTCGGTCAGTACTGCGCCGAGCACGGCGAACGGCTGGAATCCGTCAAGATGATTCTTTCTGCCGGCGCGCCGGTTTTGGAACCCGTTATGCGGACAATGGTTAACTGCATTCAGGAAGGCGGAGTCGTCCATACGCCCTACGGAGCCACAGAAGCTCTCCCGACCGCGACCAACGATTCCAATACTATCTTGTCGGAAACCGCTCCAAAAACCCGCGTCGGCGCAGGCGTTTGCGTTGGAAACCATTTCCCGTCAATCCAATGGAAAGTTATCAAAATCGTTGACGGTCCCATCCCCACCATTGACCAGATTGAGGAACTTCCTCCCGGAGAAATCGGAGAACTCATCGTTACCGGTCCGCAGATTTCTCCCCAGTACGTAACCCGTCTGGACGCCAACGCGACCGGCAAGATTGTTGAATATTTAGGGAATAGGGATCAGGGAGTAGGGAATAGTGAGGAGTTAGTCTCGCAACTCGCAACTCGCAACTCGCAACTTATCTGGCATCGCATGGGCGACGTCGGCTATCTGGACGACAAAGACCGGTTCTGGTTTTGCGGACGCATGGCTCATCGCGTTGTCGGGAAAGACAAAACCTGGTTCTCGATCCCGACGGAAGCCATTTTCCTTCAGTCGAAGCTGGTCAACCGCGCCGCTCTGGTCGGCGTTCCGGAAGAAAACGCGCCGGCGGACTCGACAGTTCGCGTCCCCGTTATGATAATTGAACCCAAAGCCCCGTCTATTTGCAGCAGCGCCAGTCAAACTGAAGAGCTTATTGGTAAAATGCGAGACTTGGCGAAAACAAGTCCGCTGACGCAAGACATAACTCTGTTCCTGGTACACCCGTCTTTTCCGGTTGACATTCGTCATAATGCCAAAATTTTCCGAGAAAAATTAGCGATTTGGGCGCAAAAAGTTTTAAATCGATAAAAATATTCTCTGGCAAGACTCAAGAATGGCATTGAATCAGACGATAAAAAAAACATCAGAATGTATCGATTTTCGGTATTATTGTGGAATTATAGTATTTCCAGCCGAACGAATCCCATTGAATAAAGCATTTTCCCCGGGAAATGAATTCGATACGAAGAAAACATTTAAATATTTTTGGAGTCTTGCCATGAGAACGCTGTATTTTGCCGGTTTACTGCTTACTGTAACGCTTTTAAGCGTTATGAATGTCGGTTGCCAGTCCACTGTCGGCGGCATGACGTTGCCCAGCCCGTACTATCTGGAAGACGATACGCAGTATTTCCCCGCCGGTTCGGAACAGCCGTTGTATAATGAACGCGCTGCGCTGCAGAAAGCCTCGGAAGAAGAAACTATCAAGAGACTCTAAACTGTTACAAGCTGACAGTAAGGAGTTTATAAACGTGAGGAGTTAGGAGTGAGGTGCGAGGTGTTTATGAAAGGCAGTAACGGCGTGAGTAACACGCACGAAGTTACGCTTCCTCGCAGCTCGCAGCTTGCAACTCGCAGTTTCCGGTTGTTGATATGCTTTTTCATTCTTCTGACCGTCAGCTTTTTATCAGCGGCGTTGGGGGACGATAATATAAATTCGGAATCAGAAATTCAGAATTCGGAGTTGGAATCTGCCAATTCCGAATTTGCTGTTTCGAAAACAGATGCGGCTGATTCAGACCAGGCCAGGAACGGATTTCAAGAATGGAATAACAACGCCGTTCCGATGATGAGCCGTCTTTTCGTCTGGATTGGTTTTATAATGTCCATCGGTTTGACGGCAAAAATTCTTACAGCTTTTAACGACCGCCAGATTGGACTCATGACGGTAATTTTTGTAGGATGCGCAGGCGCGCTGACCAGCATGATTCTTTTACCAACGCTCTACGTTGGCGGCGGATTCAAGCCTGTGTCCCCGCTCGGATTTGGCGTCGCCGTTTTGGTTGCCTTTTTGATTCTGCTGTTCTATAGCAGTATTTTACGTCTGTTTGGGCAGAACGATCAACAATAAAAGAACTTCAGATTATCATTTCTCCGAAGTTCTTTTATCAATATCAGCTCCTTTTTGGCGGAGCCTGAACGGAAGAGCTTACGCGACGTCCGGCGCGAAGTTGTCGCTTTAACGGAATGAAGACGTACTGCGCCTGAAACGCGACCTCTGTAATAATCTGATCCAGACGGCTTCGGAAATAGGCGAACGCAGCCAAAGAAGGAATCGCGACAATCAACCCTTCAACTGTTGTAACCAGAGCCAGATAAATGCCTTGAGCCAATTCAGCCGGTTTGGGAGTTCCCTGCGTGTTCGCCAGTTCGCTAAAGGCGTAAACCATGCCGACGACCGTTCCCAACAACCCCAGCATCGGGGCGATGTTTCCGATTACCGACAAGATTTCAATTTTACGTCCATACTGAGCCGACTGCTCCGCCAGTGAATCTTCCAGAGCCTTTTCGATGTCCGTCCAGTCTCCATCCGCTTCTGTTAAACCAGCATTAATAACGTATGACAAACAACAGGGCGACTGCCGACAGAGCTGATCTGCCTGTAACAGCTGTCCCTGAGAAATCAACTCGCGCGTTTGCTGAGCCAATCCTTCTGGTATGAATACAGATTTGCGGAGCTTTCGCAGCTGGTCAATCGCCAGCGTCAGACCGACAATCGACAACGCAAAAATCAATATGCCAATTGTTCCGCCTGCGCTGATAATCGTCCAGAAGGTTGACTGCGTTTGAACTTCCGGTTGAGACGCAGCGGCTGGGGATTGGCTCTGAACGGTTTCAGCGGGCGCCGAAGCAGCGTCATGGGCTGAATCTTGAGCCATTACGCTGGTTGACAGCGTCAGCAGAATAATAAATAATAGTCGCATGAATTTAAGGGAATAGGGAGTAGGGAATAGGGAGTAGAGAGAAACAAAACTATTCTCGCAACTCGCAACTCGCAACTTCTAAACGCCTCCATTACCAAATTTCCAAATCCAGATCCAACAAAACGTCCGTTCGTTTATGAACCTGATCTCGAACGAGGTCAATAAGGCGGATAATATCTTCAGAGGAGCATTCCGGTTCAGCAATGATGTAGTTTGCGTGACGTTCTGAAATGACGGCTCCGCCGATGCGCGCGCCCTTAAGTCCAGCGCGGTCAATCAATTCGCCAGCCGACGCGCCTGTCGGGCTTTTGAAAATGCGGCCGCAGCATTGAAAGCTCATCGGCTGCTGGGACTTCTTCAAAATCCAGCGCTTTTGCATCTGTTGAGCAAGCGCTTTGGGATCGTCCTGTTCCAGTTCAAAGAGCGTTTCAAGGATAATAAGCGAGTTGAGGGACTTGTCCTGATAGGTGGCGGCAAGTTCATCTGCCGTTTTGGTGAAAGTATTGCCTTGAAAATCCATTTCAAGCGTTGACTTAAGACAACGGCTGATTTTTGTCATGTTGGCGGCAACGTGAACGTGCAACGCTCCGCCGATTGACCCGGGAACGCCGATAAAATCTTCCAGCCCCGCCAATCCGGCATGAACGGCTGTAGTAACAACGCGTCCGAGACGAGCTGCCGCTCCTGCCTTAATACAGTTCCCTTCAACAGAGATTTCCTTAAACGCAGGGCTGTCCAGACTGATAACCAGCCCGGAAACGCCGTCGTTGCGAATAAGGACGTTAGAACCTTCGCCCAGCAATCGAATCGGAATGCCTGCTTCCGACGCTGCAGCGACCAATTCTGCCGTTTGGGCTTGCGTTTCCGGTTGAGCGTAAAATTCTGCCATGCCGCCGGTTTGGAACCACGTATGCATGGCTAACGGTTCGTCTTGACGAATAATCGATTTAAACGGATCGTACCACATGTTAATTGTCAATTGATTATAGATAATAATGCTTATCCCCCGCCGCCGCAGGGCAGGGACGATTCTTAACTAGAATTATAACGTATTATTCCAATAAAGTACAGGGCAAAGAGCGTAAAAAAATCAAATTTTCGTCAAACGATTCTGTAAAGACCGCAAATTTTAAGGTTTTACGTCTAAAAGTTCAGTTATTTTCATTCCTTTTTCGAATCTTTCTCCCCTCCCCATTGACAATTTCTCAAAAAAGTTTATCCTATTGAAATCTTACGGGAAGAATTTTCCTTGAAAGAAACATTGCGGGCGTGTAGCTCAGTTTGGTTAGAGCGCGTCCCTGATAAGGACGAGGTCCATGGTTCGAGTCCATGCACGCCCAGTGTTTTTTCAGGAGATTTTTCTTATAGCCGTTAAAATCCGGGGTTGGCACAGCCAGCCAGATTTTGCGGGCGTGTAGCTCAGTTTGGTTAGAGCGCGTCCCTGATAAGGACGAGGTCCATGGTTCGAGTCCATGCACGCCCATTTTCTTTTGCATGTACGTCTGTAGTTTTGCAAGTTCTTTGTTCACAAACAATTAGTAATTACGGATTGTCAATTTCGCAATTCATCGTCCCCCCCCTTGAGAAATTCGTTAAATCTGGTATATTTAGATGACTTTGTATTTGCGATATAATTGAGTAGTTCTCAATATATAGAATCGCAGCCAAAACATTAAAGCTCTTTTTCGTTTTGCAGGGTCAGAGCGATCCGACGAAAAAGAAGGGCATCCACAAGATAAATCAGTCGAAACCGTCAGACGCGCCCTGTCATCGGTTTCATAGGTAAACTTTCAATGGTTAATCGTAATTTGGAGCACAATTTGGATGTCGCCGCAGGTCTTGCGGATTGGGAAACTGAACTCAACCAGGCGTTGGAGAATCAGGATCTGGATGCAGGCAAAGAGTGGCGCACACCGGAAGAATTTGGCGCTAACCGTATCGTCGAAGGCGTTATCGTTCGCGTTGACAAAGAATTTGTCCTGGTTGACATCGGGTCAAAGAGCGAAGGCGCAATCAAGCGTGACGAATGGGGCGAAGATGAAGAAGAACCCCAAATCGGTCAGGTCGTCAAAGCGCTCATCGAAGAAGATGAAGAATCCGAAAAACCTCAAGAGAGCCGCGACATGATCATGCTCTCCAAGCGCAAGGCTGAAAAGATCGAAGCTTGGGAAAACGTCATGAAGCAGGTTCACGAGGGCGACATCGTCGAAGGCGAAGTTACCCGCAAAATCAAGGGTGGTTTGCTGGTCGATATTGGCGTCAACGTCTTTCTGCCAGCCTCCCAGGTTGACATCCGTCGCCCCAGCGACATTGCTGATTTCATCGGCAAGCCGATTAAATGCGTCGTTCTCAAAATTGACGAAGCGCGCCGCAACATCGTTGTCTCTCGCCGCGCTTTGATTGAAGAAGAACGCAAAGAACAAAAGCAGAAGCTGCTCTCCGAACTCCAGGAAGGTCAACTTCGCATGGGTACGGTCAAGAACATCGCCGATTTCGGCGCGTTTGTAGACCTGGGCGGCATCGACGGTTTGCTCCACATTACAGACATGTCTTGGGGACGCATTAACCATCCGTCTGAAATGCTCAAGATTGACGACCAGATCGAGGTCAAGATTCTGTCCATCGACCGCGAAAAGGAAAAGATTTCTCTCGGTCTGAAGCAGAAGCAGCCCAGCCCGTGGGAACAGGTTGCCGAAAAGTATCCCGTTGGCGCCAAAGTCAAGGGAACGATCGTCAGCATCACCAATTACGGCGCGTTCGCCAAGCTGGAAGAAGGAATCGAAGGACTTATTCACATTTCCGAAATGTCCTGGACGAAACGCATCAATCATCCCAACGAACTGGTCAGCCTCGGCGACGAAGTCGAAGTTGTCGTTTTGGGAATCAACAAAGAGAAGAAAGAAATCTCTTTGGGCATGAAGCAGACCGCTCCCGATCCGTGGAAAGAAGTCGCTCAGGAATACCCGGTTGGATCAGTCGTTACCGGTACGGTTCGCAACCTGACCAACTACGGCGCGTTCATCCAGATTCGCGAAAACATCGACGGTCTTCTTCACGTTTCCGACATGTCCTGGACTCGCAAAGTCAGCCATCCGTCTGAAATGGTCAAGAGAGATCAGGTTATCGAATGCAAGGTTCTCTCGGTAGACGAAAAGAACCGCCGCATTGCCCTGGGTCTGAAGCAGATGACCGAAGATCCTTGGACTTCCGATATTCCGAAACGTTTTGCCGCTGGTCAGCTGGTCAAGGGCAAAGTTACCAAGATTACCAACTTTGGCGTTTTCGTTCGTTTGGAAGACGGTCTGGAAGGTTTGCTGCACATCAGCGAACTGGCGGATCACAAAGTTGACAATCCGGAAGAAGTCGTTCACGTTGACGAAGAAATTGAAGTCAAGATTCTTCGCGTTGACATTGAAGAACGCAAGATCGGTCTGTCCCGCAAACGCGTTGAATGGTCCAACGAAGAAGAAGCTGCTCAGGACGCTGCTGAAGAAGGCGCCGCTCCGAGCGCCAAGCCGACTCCGGCTGCCGAACTCAAAGGCGGTTTGGGCGGCGGCGACGGAAAACCGTTGTTCTCCCTCAATCCGGACAATGAGTAGTATTTGACGTATTAACGGTAAGCTGTCAGGATAAAAACGCCTTATCCTGAGCTTACCGTTTTTTTATTTTAAAATCCAGATAAATCCGTTCCTATCAAAATGACAAACATTGCTTTAATCGGTTATCGCGCCACAGGAAAAACGACGGTCGCCAAAGAGTTGGCAAACCGACTTCCCGGCTGGAACTGGGTCGATGCCGACGTCGAAATTGAACGGACGGCTGGAAAAACGATCGCGCAGATTTTTCAGCAGTCTGGGGAATCCGGGTTTCGCGATTTGGAGTCAATCGTTACCGCAGAACTGCTTTTGCGACCTCAAACGATTATCGCAACCGGCGGCGGAATCGTTATTCGCCCGGAAAACAGAGAACGATTAAAGCAGTCAGCATTTGTTGTCTGGCTTAAGGCTTCTCCGGAAACGATTTACAACCGCATGTATTCAGACGAAACAACCGCAACGCGCCGCCCTGCCCTGACGGACAGCGACCCGCGCGAGGAAATAGTTAAAATGCTGAATATACGTAACCTATGGTATAAGCAGACGGCGTCTGTAAGCGTCGACACAGATATATTAACTCCGGAACAAATCGCGGATTGGGTTTTGGAGCAGCTAAATTAAGCTGCTAGCTTCTAGCTCCTAGCCTCTAGCTTTGTAATTTTAGCTTCCAGCTTTGCCAATTGACGCCGAGAACTACAAATACACAAGCTAACAGCTAGTAGCTAGCAACTAACAGCTAATTATTAATTCTCTCTAAATTTCTCTCTTGATTTATTTTTCAAGAATCTCTATACTCCCTCATCATGTATTAAGCGCCCAAGTATACCCAGATAGTCGTTTGTGGGTTGGGCGAAGTCCGTAATAATTTTAAAACATGCTGAAAATCCATAACGCTGCCGAGATTTTCTCGCCGACGACGAAGCAGTCTGCCGTCGTGTTGCGCGCGTATGGATTTATATTCAGACTTCTGTGTTTTGCTTTTGGTTTTCTTTGCTGTAACGCTGCGACAGCGGAAATAGCCCAGTATCCAGAACTGAAACCTGTTACAGTTCAAGGCGACGTCGCATTTACATACCAGCAGGGAAAGCGTGAAATCTGGATTATTCGCAATAACTGTCAGCTGTTACAAGGCGGGCGTCCGATAGCGGAAGCGGCGGAGATGTCGCTTTGGCTTGAATACGACCAACGACCTGTTTCCGGCGGCGCAAACGGTTCTTATCGTCTGACGGTTTACATGGAAGGTCAGGTTAAGGCGGCGTCCTCGCTCAGCAAAGGATTTATCAATCAAAAAGAAGACGGCGTTCAATCTTCCGATCCTAACGATTACGTTTGGCTGGGCGAGTTCCTGTTGTTTAACAGACCTCAAATCTCGGTCAATATAAAGCGGTCTACCCCGGGAACCATGCCGGATTTGTACTGGCGAGCGGAACGCTGCAGAGAGCTTCAAGAAAAAAAAGAACTCAGTGCAGCAACCAGAGTCAACTCGATTCTTTCGGATCAGAAAATGCATGCCGCGCCGGTGTACAATCCCGTTGGACAAAACGCCGCGTCTGTTACAGATTCTTTGGGCGGCTATGAATTGGACGCGATTCCAGACGAATGGGGCGCCAACGTTATGGAACTCCCGTTAGGATCCGGACAGAGAAGAATCACCGTAACGCCTCGGAACGACAGCGGCGCCAATACGTCATGGAAACATTTTCCTGAAACAAACCAGTCTGTTGCCTGTATTACAGGCGGGGTTATAGTCGTTATTGACAGCGGCGACCGTCCGGATTCCTTGGAGATTTCAACCGATAAACTGGTTATTTGGACAACCGGGCAGCAGGCGCTCGACCTGAACGGAAGACGTCCATATTCTGCCGATCAGCCGATTGAGTTCTATATGGAAGGCAATATTGTTTTCCGATACGGCGCTCGAGCGGCGGGTTCTCAAACCGTTGAAGATCGGGTTGTTCGCGCCGAGAGAATGTTCTACGATTTGAAGAACAATCGGGGAACGATTCTCAATACGGAAATCACCACCCCGGCGGAAGGTTACGACGGTTTGCTGAGAATCAACGCAGACACCGTTCATCAGCTCAATCAATGGGAATTTTATGCGAAAAACGCGTATATTACTTCCAGTCAGATGGGCAAACCAACGTATCGCATCCAGATGGACGACGCGTTTATTGAAGACATGGTTACAGAGGAAATCGACCCGGCAACCGGTTTTCGAAAGACGGACGCCGCCGGGGTTCCCGTCTCAAAACATCAACAATATATTAACGGTAAAAATACATCCATTTACGTTTCTGACACGCCAATTTTCCGTTGGCCGTTCATTCGAACGCGCCTGGAGCGGCCGACTCCGTACCTGTCTTCGCTGCGAGTCGGGTCAGACAGCGTATACGGGTTCCAGATGTTTACCGGCTGGAACGCTTACGAGCTGTTTAACTGCGTCAATCCGCCGGAAGGAACGGACTTGACGCTACATTTGGACCCGTTCTCCAATCGCGGCATTGGGCACGGCGCCGATTTCAAATTTGACCGCTATTGGGATAACGGGTTATTTTCCGGTCCGATTAAAGGCAATATCGATTTCTGGGGCATTTACGACTGGGGAAAAGACAACCTCGGCGAAGGTCGCCGAAGCGTCGAGCCGGAAGTAAAATATCGTTACAAGCTCTTTGGGAATTTCGTTCATCAGTTCAGCAACGGGCTTGAGCTGACCGGGGAAGTTGGTCTGATTTCCGACCGCGATTTTATGGAAGAGTATTATCGCGACGACTGGTATACAAAACCGACTCCGCGAACCCGGATTCAGCTTCGACAGGAAATCGGGAATTTCTCGTGGGACGTCGGCGTTCAGGGCAAAGTCAACGGGTTCTATACGGAATCTCAGGAAATTCCTCGTTTAAATGCGTATTGGCTGGGAGAAAGCCTTTTGGGCGACCTGTTGACGTGGTATTCGGCATCGTCAGCAGGGCTTTATAACCTCAGTCCGGCATCGTATCCGGAAGCCGTAGAAAATCAGAAATATTTCGATTATCTTAGATGGGAACAGGGCAATACCGGCGGTCGATTTACGACTCGTCACGAACTGGATTTGCCGTTTCAGGCGGGAGCGGTCAAACTGGTTCCGTACGTTATGGGCGAAGCCGGCTGGTGGGGAGCCAGTGAAACCGCGTCCGCAGACCGCTTTTACGGTCAGGTTGGCGTTCGCGCGTCGCTGCCCATGTGGAAAGCGAATCCCTGCTTCAACAGCGATTTGTTTGACGTCCACGGACTGGTGCATAAAGTCAGCTTTGAAGCGGAATGGTATATTGGTTTTTCGTCGCGCAATATGGCGGAAATGCCCATGTATGACATGCTGGACGAACAGTCGATTATCCAGTATCGGCACATGTTCGACAAAACTGTCTTTGGCGGACCGATTCCGTGGCGGTTTGACGAACGCTCCTACGCTTTGCGAAGCGGGCTGGGCAATCACGTAACCTCGCCGGGATTGGAAATTTTGGACGATTTGCACATCGTCCGGCTTAAC
>JAZMZV010000207.1:0-6573 GCA_045586185.1 Thermoguttaceae bacterium
ACTTTCGGTCGCCAGCAAGCTGACGACCTTTTAGGGAAGTTTTTTCAAGTTTAATTTATGAGGGGAAAACCTTTTTTGAAAAAAAGGTTCTTCCCCTCAAACTCCCCTTTCCAAAAAACTTTAGTAAGGGGAGAATATAAAAGCGACCAACGGGAGCGATTATAACACGTCACGCGCGGCAGCGCGGATTGGGAGCGGCGCCTCGCCGCCGGCGAAAATCTGTCTAATCCGTAAAATCCGTGTGCGGACTGACCCACGCATAACCTAAGCTGCGCCTCGCCGCTATTCTATCGGTATCCATTCGCCCTGTTCCATCAGCGGGCGGATGACGTTCGGTTCAAGGTATTGGTCGCTGAGGATCATCTTGTCTTGACCTTTGTTTATCCAAGCGTGTTCAAAGAACGCGGGACGTTCGATTTTGTCGCCTGGGGAAAGCGGATTGTCGACGGTCTTGACCTCGCGGATCTGCTCGCTGCGCGCCTTGCGGACTCTGTCAAGCATAGCAGACGTTTCTTCCTGCGTCTTCATCCATCCGGCGAACCCCTCGTTGCGCCCGATAATCGTTCCCTGAACCAAGGCGGCAAACGTGCGGTCGCGCTGTACGCACCACTGGTTGTTATAGAACCCTGTCGCCAGTTGGGCGCCGCATTCACGCAGAGCGCGCTGAATGCGTCCTTTGGGCGCGACGATCAGTCTGGGGTTGACCTTTATGACCTGACCGAAAGCGGGCACTGTCGGTCGTATCTGCGGCATCATGCTCACAGCCAGCGACATCGTAAATATGGCTTCGCACTCTTTCCCGGCGTACGTACATTCAAAATGACCCTCAAATCCAAACACGCTGACCTGGTTGCTGGGGCTTTTCATCGCGCCTGCCATCATTCGGGTAAACTGCGGGACGTCCTGCGTCCATTTCGCATCCGTTACGGTTAAGCCGGACAGCCCAGGGACGACGATGCCAGCGTTGGTTTTATTTGCCAGATCCTGAGCAAAAGCCATCGGGTTCTGATACAGCGCGAGAATTTGCGGGAAGTACAGCACGCTTTCGACATAGTACGGCCCGATGTCCTGATAGATGTAATGTTTCGATGGGTTATAGAGAATTGTACTCATCACGAATTTCGTATCGCCCTTGATGTTCCAGTTTATAAATCCCATAGCGCCCCAGCCGTCGTCGAGCCGATAGCACAGCGCCGGGGTGTTAAGGAACCTGTCGTAGAGGACGAATGTATTCTTCGCTTCTGCAATCGTCGCAGCGCAGGCGGCGATCATAAAGAACAACAACGTTTTAGCGGTAAAGTTCATGTATAAGCTCCTTTCGGGTTTAACAGATGTACGTACTTTGACTATTTCCAGTACCCTGATTATATCGCCAACGCGGTTTTTGTACAAGAGGAATTTTGGAGTGCGGGGCATTGGTTATGTGCGGGTCAGTCCGCACACGGATTTTACGGATTAGACGGATTTTCGCCGATTGGTTAATGGAGGGCGGTAACGGAGTTCGCGAAGCGAACGTAGTTACGCTTTGAACTGATCACGCACATGGATGAGCCGGATCGCGGCAGTCCCTGCCGCCCTCGTTCTAACCCTGAAGGAGTTACATTTCTATAACCGGCGGTTTTCAACCTCCGGGGAAGGAGACGACAACAAAACAAAAAATCGACAAATACTCTTTTCATTCCCTCCTTCACGCTTGGCGTGAGGGAGGGAATGAAAAGGGGCGGACTCGATTATGAGAGGGGGTAGGCTTCGCAGCCCGTAGACTAAAGTCGACGGTTATAGAAATGGCGTCCATTCTGGACGCGATGTACGTTCCAGCTTTTCACTTTAAAAACACTTCGCGAACATCCTCCGCACCTCCGCGTGAGATTTCTTCTGCGGCTGAGACAGCCGCGATCCAGCGGGTCGGAAGGGCGATGTTTTTCAGGACTTGCAATCAATTCCAATCTGGTTTATAATAATCTTTGGAATTTGTTATTAAAGATGTTATCGTAACGCCGGAGGGCTGAACGTCATGAAAAAATTATTTCCCGTTTTTGTTTTGTGTTTCTTCCTGACAACGGTTAGCGCGTTTGGGCAGATGCTGGATCGCTCGGACACGCGGGTTCAGACTACGTTTAGTCCCGGCGCCGGCTGGCAAGTTCTGGGAACGGTTCGACCGAAATCCGTAACGGAAATCACAGCTGGTCAGAACTGGACGCTCGGCTGCGAAACGCTCGACCGGGACTATATTTTCTGGGACACGTACAAAGAATACGTCGCGCCGTTGGGAATCCGCCGGATTCGTCTTCAAGCCGGCTGGGCTAAAACGGAAAAGAAAAAGGGCATTTACGATTTCGCGTGGCTTGACGCGATAATTAACGACGCTCTTGCTCGCGGGCTGGAAATCTGGCTTGAGACCGACTACGGAAACCCTATTTATCCCGGCGGCGGAGGTTGGGATCTTGGCGCAGGGTTCCCAGTCTCGGAGGAAGCTCTTGCTGCATGGGATCGATGGGTGGAAGCGCTGACGACTCGCTATAAAGGGAAAGTCCGAGACTTTGCCATGTGGAACGAGCCGGACATCGGAAAGAAAAAAACGCCGGAACAGATCGCCATGTTCAACATTCGGACGGCGGAAACGATTCTTCGCGTCAATCCGGACGCCCGAATCGGGGCGCTTTCGCTGGCGACGAATAATCCGGCGAAAGTAAAGGCGTGTCTCGACGTATTCCAGCGCGAGGGGAAAATGCACCTCTTTACGTGGCTCATTTACCACGGCTACGCGCCGAACCCGGACACATCGTACAAAAACGTGACAGAATTTCAGAAAGTCGTCGATTCGTACCCGCGCAAGCTGAAACTCTGGCAGGGGGAAAACGGCTGTCCGTCTGAGACAGCGCATAAATTCGCGCTTTCCAATCACCCGTGGAGCGAACTGACGCAGGCGAAATGGGACGCTCGCCGGATGCTGGGCGATTTGGGACACGACGTCGTTTCGTCCGTGTTTACGATTTGCGACTTCGATCATACCGGCCGCGAGATCAACCGAAAAGGGCTTTTGAAGATCAACAACAAACGGTCGCTTGCCAAGGTGAAAATGGCGTACTATACTGTTCAGAATATTGCGTCGTTTTTCGACCTGACGCTGGAACGTCAGAAGGAATACGCTGCGAGCGTTTCGGACGAAAACGTAACGTGGTTCGCATTCCGCGACGGCGAGAATAAGCAGGACGCGCTCGTCTTCTGGGACGGGACGCAGATTCCCTCCGAGTCAAACGAAGTCCGGAAAACGACCTGGACGCTGGAAAACGCTCAGATTGCAGAACCCGTTCTGGTAGACGTTGTAACAGGTCGTATTTACAAAATCCCGGACAAAAACATTCAGCGCGCCGGCGACAAGCTCACATTGACAGAAATCCCGGTTTACGACGCCCCGCTTGTAATCACAGACCGTTCGCGCGTCCTTTCGCAACCGTAGACTTTCTGGCATTATGGCTCTTCCAGTAAGTTGGCGCCTAGTGTTTGTGCAGGTCAGTCCGCACACGGATTTTGGCGAGCCGGGGTGCGTAAGCCCCCGGGAAAATACGGATTTTCGCCGATTGGTTAATTTAAGTTCATTTTGGTTAATATAAGTCCATTATTTCTTATATTTTTAAAATAATTAATAAGCCTTTGATTTATAAGAATGACTTCAGAGCTACGATTAAATAATCGGTGTAAATCCGTTACATCCGTGTTTTCCGTGTGGGACTAATTGTCCCTCAAGAAACCATTTTTTAGTTCATAAGTACCAATTAACCCCCTGATTTAAAATGAATCGCTTTTTATTTGCCGCCGCTGCGGCGTTGTCGTTGTATGTTACAACCGGTTTCGCTCAGGAAACGTTTCCCGTCTGGCCCGATCTGGCGCCGGGCGAAAAGGGCGACTTTCCCGCTCCCAAGTTCACGGTCTATCAGCCTGAAAAGAAAACTACCGATGCCTGCGTGATTATCTGTCCAGGCGGCGGGTATAAAGAACTCGTTTTGGGATACGAGGGCGAAAAAATAGTCAATCTGTTCAAAGAAAAAGGCGTTACAACCGTTCTTCTGGAATACCGGGTTCCGCGTCGGGAAGGGGTTGAAAAATACCGCGCCGCCTGGCAGGACGCTCAAAGAACGATCAAGCACGTTCGCCACAACGCCGCAAAATGGGGCGTCGACCCGGAAAAGATCGGCATGATCGGGTTTTCCGCCGGCGGACATCTGACGGTTCTTTGCTCTGTCAACTCCCAAACGCCCGCGTACGAACCGATTGACGAACTCGACAAAGTTCCGTGTCATCTCAACTTTGCCATTCCGGTTTATCCGGCGTACGTTTTGGTTGACGGCGAAAACAGCCCCAACACAAACAAGGGTATTGACTCCCCCATGGTCAAGGACTTCAATTTTGACGACAAATGCGCCCCGATGTGCCTCATTCACGGCGACGACGACTGGTATTCTTCCCTCGGTTCCGTTGCTATTTACACCCAGATGAAAAAGAAAGGCGTCCCGATGGAAATGCACATTTACGTCAAGACCAAACATGCTTTTGTCAAGAACCCGATTGGACCGCATTCCGGCGGTTGGTTTGACCGCTCTTACGAATGGATGAAGGTCATGGGGTACGCAAATTGACAATGTCCGCGAAAGAAATGAAAGGCGGACGCTTGCGTTTAGGAGGGTCGACGTCCGCATCGACCGCAGGCGTCCTCGCCTGCCAATGGAACAAAGCCCCGCTGAAAACCTCTGCTACAGATTTTAAGCCGCAAAGAACGCAAAGATCGCAAAGAAATCTCACGCAAAGTTCGCGAAGTCCGCAAAGTAAAAAAAGACTGATAAGTGGGTTCAATATTGATAGCCTTGGCTTTTAACCCACCGCCTCGATTCCCGCCCGATTTTTTGATATTTTTAAAAATATTCTGAAAAAAATTGCTGTTTCTCTTGTATCCTATCAAAACAGTCGCTATAATAAAATCATAGAGCTAACAGTTTGCAGCGAGCGAATGTTTAGGTAATAAATAAATCGCGTTACAAAATATTGATTTTTACAGTTTAATAAAAATCAAGGACGGACCACATTTAAAAGGGTAATATAAAATGGACTATGTTAGCGCTTTTATATTTTTCATAATCGTAGCTATATTTATTTTTCTAGCATTCGGTTCGTGTATGTTAGTAAAAAAGATATTTCCATCTTTGACTGGGTCAATTTTGTATGTTTTGTTTTCAAGCGTTCTTTTTTGTATTTTTATTGGAATCTTTGCTTTGATTCTATATTATATATCTGGCAGCGATCCAGAGTCCACAGAAGCTATAGGTTTTATATTTTACTTCTTGGGCTTTCCAACGTCTTTTATTGTTACATTGTTAAATTATTATTTAAATTTGCAAATTATTATCTCAGTGGCTTTGTTATTTGCGTGTATGATGATAAACAGCTTTCTTGTTGGTTATTTAATTCATATTACAACTTTTTCATAAAAATCCGTTTAGTAAAAAACGAGGGAATTGTAAAGAGGTAAACCATGCCGACAATAATAAACAGAGCAAGATCATTTATGCAGGAGAAAAATTATTCAGAAGCGCTTAAGCTGTTATATAGCATACCAGAGGAATATCTTTCTAGTGAAGCGTGCATTTTGCGCGCGATTTGTCTTCAATTAGACAATACAGAAGATGGTCACGATTTGAAAGATGTTCAAAATGAATTAAGCAAAGCAATAGAGATTAATCCCAGATCAATTGAGAGTAATCTCGAAATGGGTTATTTTTTATACGCTGTCATGGATGATTCAAAATCTGCGCAGCCGTATTTTCAAAAAGTAGTTGAATTGCTTGGCGACTTTTTTGAGGATTATGAAGATCTGAAAAATGAAATTGCTGAATCCTAACATTATTCAGAGGCGTTTATTGAGGTAACAGTTCGCAGCGTGCGAATGTTTGTATTATAAAAGAATATTTCGTTACAAGATTTATACCATTTAATAAATATCGGGAACCTTCAGGGCTATGGTATATTTTATTGTTTTTATTATTGTGACGTTATTGTTTGGGGAGAATTATTCTCACCACTTGTTATTGTTGTTTGCGTTGCTCATCCCATTCCGTTCAAAAGATCGTCGCGCAGTTGTAATTATTTCAACGATGCTGGCGTTGGTTCTACTTTGGGTAATGTTTGATGCTATGACAATAGCTCCAGAAGCCGCTTTTTATGTTAAAGATGGTTTAGTGGGGCTGTTGTACAACGCTTATTTTAATAAATAAAAGACTGTTTGGTAGAAATCAATAGAAAGTACTGTTAGGATTAACACATGGCAAATAAGATATACAAGTTCTCGATAGGCGTAGCAATATTCTGCATGATTGAAGATGCATTATTAATTACTCCCGACCCTTTTGGAAACGAATCCCCTACGGGAAACGACTCTTTTTTAGGTAATTGATTGTTTTTTGGACTAAAAAAGGGTAAAAATTTAACCATAAATCGGGTATTATAAAATTCCCGTCGGTCGGTGTCGCTTCGCTGAATTTTGAAACGGACGATGTGAGGAAATTTTTTAACGAAGTGTTA
>JAZMZV010000208.1:0-47541 GCA_045586185.1 Thermoguttaceae bacterium
TAGGGACAAAAAGCGTGTCGATTTTTACGCAAATATTTTGACACGTATCTTTTTGCCATATTTTCGGTTTTAATCAGTAATTCGTAGGACTTGATGTTCATATTAGTATTATACATCAGTCCAGAAAACAATCAATTACCAAAGAATAATATAACGCGCTAATTCCTGTCCCCTCCTCGCCCCGTTAGGGGCGAGGAGGGGACAGGGAGGGAAGCGCTTGGGGAGGGACGTTTGCCTAGTCCCCCAGATATATCTGGGGGCTACGATTTTTGAATTGTTTTTCTCTCCCACGTCTAAAGACGTGGGGATAGGAACAGAGAGCTCAATTACCGCCTTCATTTCTTTGCGGACTAGAGCGTAAGGTTTTCTTTGGCGGACTTCGTCCGCGATCCGGGGGAGGTTTTTTGGCTGCGTCGTTGTTTTTTAGCGGGTCTTTGGACAAGGCGGCGTCAAGCCGCCGCACTCCACGACGCAAGCGTTCGTCGATTGGGTATGCACGCTTCCATTAAAGCGTAACTGCGCTCCCGTTGGTCGCTCCGTTACCGCCTTCCATTAAGCGACGGCAAGCCGTCGCTTACCGGGGGCTAACGCACCCCGGCTCGCCTGATTACCGCCTTTCATTTTTAGCGTCCCCCCCATCCCCAATTCTTCATCCTACCGCTTGCATTTTGATTCCCGCTATGTTAAAATCTGTACAATGGACAAGAGTTGCAATAAGCGGCTCTTTGCGTTGTTCTCGAATATACAGAAAGGTTACATTATGAATTCGTTTAAGTTTCATTTGTTTATAGCGTTACTTATAGCGCCAGCGTTTTTCCCGATTTCCGTTCAGGCGGAGACGTCGACCGGGTGGGAGAAGTATTCTGGCAACCCGGTTTTGGGCGGGCAGCTCGGAACGTGTTTCGACATCTGCGTTCTGCAGGAAGGCGATGCGTTCAAGATGTGGTTTTCCTGGCGTCCTCAAAAGTCGATCGGGTATACGGAAAGCAAAGACGGAGTTCATTGGTCTGAGCCGAAAATCGTTCTGACGCCTGCTGGCGGCTGGGAAGGGATTGTCAATCGGATTGGCGTCGTGTTCAAAGACGGCAAATATCACATGTGGTACACCGGGCAGATACTCAAAGGGAATATCGGGTCGAAGATCGGGTACGCGGTCAGTCCGGACGGCGTCAACTGGACGCGGGTTCAGAGCGAGCCGATTCTTGTCTCTCAACTGCCGTGGGAAGGCGTTGCGGTAATGTGTCCTCACGTTCTTTGGGACGAGTCGGAAAAGACGTTCAAAATGTGGTATTCCGCCGGCGAGCAGTACGAACCTAACGCCCTGGGGTACGCGACAAGTCCGGACGGCGTCCACTGGACGAAACATCCCGGCAACCCGATTTTCAAGGCGAATAAAAACGTCAAATGGGAACAGCATAAAGTAACCGCCGCTCAAGTGTTTCCCTATAAGGGCATGTACTATATGTTCTATATTGGTTTTGAAAACGAACATCTGGCGCGAATCGGGATTGCGCGTTCCAAAGACGGCATAACAGGCTGGGAAGAGCTGCCGACCAATCCGATTATCGGTCCGGACTCGGGATCGTGGGACGCCAGCGCGTGTTACAAGCCGTTTGCCATTTACGACAAACAGGCGGATCTGTGGCGCTTGTGGTACAACGGACGCAACGGCGGCGTGGAACTGATCGGGCTGGCGATTCACAAAGGGGAAGATCTCGGGTTCCCGGAACCGGCGGCGGAATCGGACTCGTCGCAGGGCGCGGTTCTCAAGGCAGAGGATTTCAAGCATTATATAGACCAGTTCAATTCCGACGACGAGGAACTGACCAAAAACGTCTATCCCAACGACAAAGCCTGGGATTTTCTCAAGGCAACAGCGCCTTTGCTGGACTATCCCGACAAAGACCTCGAACGGACGTGGTATTTTCGTCTCTGGACGGTTCGGAAACATATCAAGCGAGCGGCGGACGGCTCTTTTGTGGTAACGGAATTCCTGCCGAAGGTGGGCTGGTCTGGAAAAGAAAACGCGATTTCCTGCGCGGCGGGTCATCATTTTCGGGAGCTGCGATGGATTAAAGACCGCCGAGTTCTCAACGACTACGCTGTCTTTTGGCTTCGCAAAGGCGGCGCGGTTCGGACGTACAGTTTTTGGATTGCCGATTCTCTCTGGCAGTACGCGCTGGCAACCGGCGATGTCTCGCTGGCAAAAGAACTCCTGCCGGATCTGATTAGCAACTACGAAGAATGGAAGAAGATGCGTTTAGACCCCAACGGGCTGTTCTGGCAGATTGACGGTCTGGACGGCGGGGAATGTTCCATCGGCGGGAGCGGGTATCGAGCGCAGATCAATACGTACATGTACATGGACGCGCTGGCGATCTCCCGAATTGCCAAGCTGTCCGGGCAAGACGAAATCGCAAAGCGTTACGCGGACGAAGCCGCCCAGCTGCGGGAACGGGTCAACAGCAAAATGTGGGACAAAGACGCTCAATTCTATAAGGTCGCGCCGAGAACGAAGTCGGCAGGCGAGCCGCTTCAGCTCAAAGACGTCCGGGAACAGCACGGGTTCTCGCCGTGGTATGCAGACAACGCGTCGCTCCCGCCGGCGGAGTATACCGTCGCGTGGTCGCAGCTGACGGATCCGCAGGGCTTTTTCGCGCCTTTCGGGCCGACGACGGCGGAACAGCGTCATCCCGGATTCAAAATTGAGTACGCCAACCACGAATGT
Source organism: Thermoguttaceae bacterium (assembly GCA_045586185.1). Classification (GTDB taxonomy): domain Bacteria; phylum Planctomycetota; class Planctomycetia; order Pirellulales; family Thermoguttaceae; genus RUG11551. Next base: position 2,729 of record JAZMZV010000208.1, read on the forward strand.
CAATGGAACGGTCCCAGCTGGCCGTATTTGACCAGTATGACGCTCACGGCGCTGGGGAATCTGATTAATCGCGACGCTGCCGCCGGACTCGAGACGCAAGAGCTGCAGTCGGCGTTTCGCAAAACGCTGGACTGCTACGTCCGATCCCATACCCGCGTCCGGGAAGACGGAAAGACTGTCCCGTGGATCGACGAAAACATCAACCCGCAAACCGGGGACTGGATTGCCAGAACAAGGCTCAAGGATTGGGGCTGGAAACCCGGCAAAGGAGGTTACGAACGCGGCAAAGACTACAACCATTCGACGTTTTGCGATATTGTCGTCAACTCGCTCATTGGTCTGCGCCCATCGCTGGAAAACGGGTTTGAGCTCTTCCCGCTGACGGACAGGGCGGTTCCGTATTTCTGTCTGGACAACTTGCCGTATCACAGCCGCAGCGTAACAATTCTGTACGATTCCACCGGAGAGCACTACGGAAAAGGCAAGGGGCTTCGCGTTTACGTTGACGGCGATGAGACGTTTTCCGCCGATGCTCTGCCGGACAAGCCGGTTTGGGTTCCGCTGGACAAGTAACGTCCGGGGAACGCAAAGAGAGAAAAGCGTCTATATAACATAAATAGACGGCAGAAAAACCCGTGATAAACCGGGGAAAATAAAAAAATTTTTAAAATTTTCAAAAAAACGTAAAAATCCCGTTATTTATGGGCTACAATTTCGTATAATACAGATAGAGGAGTTAAGATAGCATTATCATCAACAATAATTTGAAAGGATCACGCAATGCCTGACTTCAATTTATGGGAACTGACGGAAATCCAAATGCAGATGATTCTCTGGGGAACAATAGTCGTTTTGGCGGCGATTATAGAGCTTAACACGTTTGCCCTGGTTTCTCTGTGGTTTGTCATTGGAGGAATTGCCTCGTTTGTCGCGGCATATTTTAACGTTCCCTTCCTTTGGCAGTTCGCAATTTTTGTTTTGACGTCAGGCGTTATCGGAGTTATCATGATTCCGTATGTTAAAAAGCGCAACAGCAGCTACACTCCCACCAATACCGACAGCCTGGTTGGTCATGAAGGGATGACGGAATCCGAATTGGACGTAATAACCGGTTCTGGTCGCGCTTTGGTAGACGGTCAGTCGTGGGCGGCAAAATCAGTAACAAATACAAACATCCCCGCCAACACGATTGTCGTTATTGAAAGGATTGAAGGCGTAACGCTGTTCGTCAGACCGAAATAATACGTATTTTTAGAATGAAAGCCGTTTAGAGTGTTTTTTGGAGGCTTTCAAAACTTAAATAACCCTTTTTACATTTTGGAGGAAACAAATGGGTACAAGTTTAATGTATACAGTATTAGGCTTTATTCTGGTGTTGATGATTATCGCTATTCTGTACTGCGTTCGCATTGTCCCGCAGGCAAGCGAATTCGTCGTCGAACGCCTTGGCACGTACCGCGCTTCCTGGAAAGCCGGTCTTCACCTGCTCATTCCGTTCATTGATCAGATTGCCAAAAAGGTTTCGGTCAAGGAACAGGTTTTCGACTTCAAACCGCAGCCGGTGATTACCAAAGACAACGTTACAATTTTGATTGACACCGTCGTCTTCTGTGTCGTAACAGATTCCAAGCTTTACACTTACGGCGTTGAAAATCCGTACAAGGCGATTGAAAACCTGTCGGCGACGACGCTGCGTAACATCATCGGCGAAATGGAGCTTGACCAAACGCTCACATCCAGAGACGTTATCAACTCCAAGATTACGGAAACGCTTGACCGCGCTACCGACCGATGGGGCATCAAAGTCAATCGCGTTGAACTGAAAAACATCGAACCGCCGAAGCAGATCCGTGAAGCGATGGAAAAGCAGATGAGAGCGGAACGAGAACGCCGTGAAGCCATTCTTCAGGCGGAAGGTAAAAAGAAGAGCGACATCCTCGTTGCCGAAGGCGAAAAGCAGGCGCGAATCCTCACAGCGGAAGCTGAAAAGCAAACGGTCATTCTCCGCGCTGAAGCCCAGCGAGAAAAAGAAATTCGCGAAGCGGAAGGTCAGGCGCAGGCTATCCTTCTGGTTCAAAAGGCATTGGCGGACGGTATCCGACTGCTCAACGAATCCAATCCGTCTGACCAAGTTATTACCCTCAAGAGCCTCGAAGCCTTCCAGAAGGCAGCGGACGGTCAGGCGACCAAGATCATCATCCCGAGCCAGATTCAGGGCATTGCCGGTCTGGCGTCCTCTGTCAAGGAACTGCTTAACTAATCTCAGAGCGTTTACAAATCTGCTCTAAAAACAAAACCGGCGGGGAGCGAAAAGCTCCCCGTTGTTTTTAGCTCTTTTTAGAATCAAATTAATCTGTTTAATTATTTTATTCTTTTTTCAACTTTTTTATACTTTTTTGTTGACGTTTTCTGAAATCCATGTTAAAATATATGAGAATCGATATTATATTAATATATCGATAGCAGTCATATAGATTTAACCTGTTTTCCATAAAATAACAATCATGAAAACGTACCAGACAATTGTTTTGAGTCTTTTGGCTCTCGTGTGTGCAGCGTCCCTTGCTCAGGCGGAGGTAATTTATGCGGTTCGCGTAAACGCTCTGGATGGCGCGGGCAATAACAGTTATTACACGAACTACAACATGAGTTACTCCTCTGGGCAGTGGTGCACTCAAGCCAACAATACGCCGTATAACGGAACGACCCCGGTTATGCTTTGCGATTTGGGGGCTGTTCAGACGATTAACAGTATTATTCTTGACAAGTACAGCGCGGCTGGCAATAATGTCAAGGCAATGACGCTGGAATTTTACGATACGCCCGCTCTTTCCGGAACGCCGGTTTATACGCAGACATTTAGCAATATTTCTATAGACGGCGCAACGCTGAATCTTACAACTCCAACGAATGCGAGATTTGTCAAATTTACCATGACAGAAAATCACGGCGGCGACCGCTATGGCATTGGCAATATCACGTTTGACGTCAGTTCTACTGTAACGCCAACCTCGGGAACGTGTACTGTTGGGAACCTTAACGGATACAATGTGAGCAACCTCTTTGACAGGAATGCAGGTTCAACATGGTGTTCCAGCGCTGCTGATACAACCAATGGTTATTACAACGGTACGAATCCCAACCCTGTATTTACGTTTGAATTAGGCGGTACTAAAAAACTTACCGGCATTTCCGTTCAGCCCTACAACGTTACCGGCAACTCCATCAAGAATTTCAATCTGGAATTTCTGGATGCGAATGGAAACACAATTTCCGTTGCGGACGCCTCCCAATACAGCTTTAAAATGTGGGATGCATCCAACGGGGTTTATAACTATTTTTCGTTCCCTGAAGTTGACGGCGTGGCAAAGGTTAAAATGACTGTTACAAGCAACTTCAGAGGCGTTGGGGGCGGCGGCGACAGAATCGGTTTTGCGGAAGTTTATTTCAATACGATTGATACAGCCGTGGCAACAACTCCTGAAAAGTACAATGAACCGATGCATGCAGACAATATCGTTCGTCCAACGTCTGCATCGTTTGTTACAGAGGGGGCGACTCGTGGGTCTGCTCGCACTCTGACCTATCTGTTTGACGGTACGGGAACTGGCATGGGCGACGTTTGGTACACCAACGGCAGCGGCGACGACTACCTCAATCTGGGTTATTCGTCAATAATTGATTTTAACATTCCGTCGGGAAGCGTCAGGTATGACAGCGTCTCCATTGGCGGTTACGGCTCTCAGGGCAACCAGATGACCGATTTCATTTTGGAACTGTTTGACGATTCTGGCAAGCTGATTTTTGCCGACGAGTTCAAAACAGACCAATCCATAAACGCCAACCAGTACGCAACGTTCTCTTTGGGAGACAATTATTCGTTCAGCAAAGCGCGAATGACGATTCTGGACAACGCATTCAGATGGTACGGAGCCAGCGGCGGCGACCGGGTCGGATTTGCGGAAATTTTCTTTTCTGGCGAACCGGAATACTTTGTCAATTCGCCAGTTATTACCGACGAGAATTGGACTATCGACGGAGCGGGCATGAAAGGCGTTTCGTTTACCGACGGCGACTTCCAGACGGCAACGTTTGCCAATCAGGTAACTCTCAATACAGACGGTACGTTTGAAATCGGCGAGGGCAGAACGCTGAATCTTGACGGCGTCGTTTCCGGCAATGGCGGATTAGTAAAAACCGGCGATGGTACGCTGACGCTTTCTGGTGACAATACGTATTCCGGCGACACGACGGTTTCTGCCGGCAAGCTTGTACTGACTGGCGACGCCGTCAAGGCGAACAGCTCCATTGGAATTACTGGCGATGGGATTTTGGAATACAACGTTCCCGAAGGCGAAGCCCGTTTGGACTTAACGACCGCTAATACAACCGTGTCCGGCGGAAACGTTCTCAAGACGGGAGCAGGCGCTCTGAAAGTTTACGCAACCGGCGACATGTTCCAGGCAGACGTTTTCAAGGTTCAAGAAGGCGAGCTGGACTTCAAAGGCGACTACAAAGGCGATATTGTTGTTATCGACGGCGCAGTCTTCTCGCCCGGCAATTCCGTTGGCGAAGCGATTATAGAGGGAGCGTTTAAGATTGAAGACGGTACGCTGTTGTTGGAACAGGATGACAGCGGCATGGATAAGCTTATCGCCAAGTCTTTTGATTTTGATGACGACAACGCTATAATTCAATTGGCAATTGGCGCGCTTATTCCCGGCGCAACGTACGATATTATCGCTCTATCAGAGGGAACGTTTACTGGCGACCAACTAAATGAATCGTACTGGACGAATCTCATTGACGGCGGACTTCCGTATTATATGGGTCTGTCTATTATTGACGGGAACCTTGTTCGTGTAAATATCGACGCCAACGCCATTCCAGAACCGTCGACGTGGGCGCTGCTCATTCTCGGCGCCGCGGGATTGATGTTCGTTCGCAAAAGAAAGTAATCGTAAACGAAAATACGATCGTATAATTCAACGGAGGGTCGGTTTATCGCCGACCCTCTTTGCATTTATCTTAATCCAGGAACCCTCTAAGCTGGGTTAAGCGCTGCGGATTCTGGAGCTTTTCCAGAGCTTTGGTTTCGATCTGTCGAACGCGTTCTCGAGTAACTCGGAAAATGCGTCCGATTTCTTCCAGTGTATAGGCGTAGGACGCGCCGATGCCGTAACGGTATCGAATGACGTCGCGTTCTCGCGGGGTAAGAGTTTTGAGAAGGTCTTCCAGTTTTTGACGAAGCATATCGTTTACGGCGCAGCGTTCCGGGCGGTCAACGGTGTCGTCAACGATGAATTCGCTGATGCTGTTGTCTTCGTTCTCGCCAACGTTGCGGTCGATGCTGACCGTGGGAGCGGTTAACGGAATGAGTCGTGCGATTTTTTTCGGGGTCAGATTGACGCGCATGCCCGCTTCCAGCATGGACGGCTCGCGTCCGGTTTCCTGTAACAATTCGTTGGACGCAGCGCGAATGCGTCCCATAGCTTCGATCATGTGAACGGGAATGCGAATCGTTCTGCCATGGTCGGCGATGGCGCGGGTAATCGACTGGCGAATCCACCACGTTGCATACGTCGAGAATTTGAATCCGCGGCGGTACTCGTACTTGTCAACCGCTCTCATGAGTCCTGTTGATCCTTCCTGAATCAGGTCGAGGAAGCTCATGCCCCGGTTGCGGTATTTTTTGGCGACCGAGACGACCAGACGCAGGTTGCTGTTGGTCAGCTGCTTTTTAAGTTCTTCATACTGCGCCAGCTGAGCGTTGACTTTTACCAGACGGCGGGCGAGCGTTTTCGGTCCTTCCAGAGTCGTCATCATCAAAGAATGAAGTTCTTTTCGCAGCGCTTTTCTTGTTTCTTCCGGCAGATAAGAGCTTTTCAGTTCCTGAGAGATTTCGGTCATCCGCTGTGACATGTTGGTCAGTTGTTTGAGCATGCTTTTAACGCGGCGGGAACGCAGAGAGAGTTCTTCTGCCAGGAAGACCATTTTTTTGCTGTTGCGGCGATTCTGTTTGAGCAGTTCTTTTCGTTTATCTTCTTCAATGTTGACGTCAATAAGCGCGCGGTAGTTTTTGCGCTGGCGAGTCAACATTTTTTCCAGCGTTTTCAGGTTCGGTTCCAGACGCTGACGAATCTTGCCTTTTGTCAGCCGTTCGGAAAGAGAAATGCGGATGTTGCGATCAAAGGCGAGAGTTCCGTTTTGAACCTTTTTGAGCATGTTGAACGCGTAGCGCATGACGGTGTAAGACCCTAACAAAGCGGCGCGAAATGCGCGGCGAGCCTTTTCGATTTTCTTTGCCAGCTCGACTTCTTCCTCGCGTGTCAGCAGAGGCAGTTTCGCCATCTGGTTCATGTAGACTTTAACCGGGTCGGAGTTCCATCGACCGGCGCCGGAGCCTCTCGTTTCCTCTTCCAAAACAGCGGCTTCTTCTTCGGAAACGAGCGCTTCAGACCAAAGCTCTGATTCGTTGTCGGGGGAATCAAAAAGGGATTGATTTTTTTCAGACGGTTCTTCCAGAACGGCGTTTCCGGAATTCGAGAAAGACGAATTTAAACCTTGAGAATAAAAAGCTGTCATACCGACGCATCCTCCATGACGCTTCAGGGTGAATTCCGAAAAACCTGCGCTTTTACTAAAGATTTTTGTTTACCGTGACGAAAAGTCTAATGCAAGAATTTGGTAAACGCTGATCTTTAAAAAGGCGGATTGTTTTCCGGGTCGTCGCCGCGGTCGGTCCCATCCGTGGGATCGCTTATGCCGTGACGCGTTCTCAAATTGTGAAGAATCTGGTCCCAGGGAATCGCCGCCTGTCCGGGGTCGGATTCCTGAATCTGTCCCAGAATCTCCGGTTTTTGCTGGTCAATTCGATAATTTCTGAAATTCACCAGCAATTCGTTCAACGGTTCAAACGGGTCTGCAACCGATGTTTGGCTGCCGGCTTCTTGCCGCTGAACAACCCACGCTTTCATGCGCGGGTCTGCAAGGTTGTCCAACAGGAACTCAACAGTGAATTCATTTCCCTGGTCAGTCCACAGTTGAATGAGTTGATAAGCCTGTCGAGCGGGCGCAAAGCGCAAGTCCTCTGCCATAACGCTTTGATGAACCACCGGCCATGTTTGCGGATAATTCAAAAGCAGCTCGAACAGTTCGCGTTCGTAAGGCGATTGAATCCCCCATTCGGAAGGATACTCGCCATTGAGAACGGCTTCAATATTTTGTTCCTGCGTTGTCTGTTCTGACTCGTCCGGCTCGTCGTCGTAATCGTCCCAGTTGCGATGAGGATTCGCTTTGAGCTTCTGACGAAAACTCTTCAAACGAGCAACAACGTCTGACGGCTCCATTCGGAACCGCACTGCCAAATTGAGCAGGATTTGATGTTCTCTGAATTGTGGGTCTGCGCCGCGCGCTTGAGGCTCCAATGGAATCTTTGCCATCAATTCCATGATCTTGTCCAGCGCCTGCTGCGCCCCGTGAATGTCGTTGCGGATGTCTACGCCGCGCGTGTAAAAATCAACGGCGTGATCCAACGCGCTTTTACCTTTGGTTTGGATAAGCTCTTCCAGCTTGTCCTTTCCCCACGCCAGGAGGTATTCCGCCGGATCTTTGGGAATAGACCCGTCCGGGGCTTGCTCTTGCGGAAGCGTTACAACCTGCAAGTCCATGTTTTGGGAAATGAACAGTTCCAAAACCTCGCTGGTTCGCTTCTGCCCGGCGGCGTCGCCGTCCAGCATTAAAATGACTTTGTCAACGTAATGACGAAGCGTTTCAATATGTTTTGATCCCAACGCCGTGCCGAGTACCGCGACCGTGTCGGTAAACCCGAACTGATGGCAGACGATGCAGTCCATGTACCCTTCCACCACCAACGCGCGCCGGCTGCGCGTCATTGACGTTTTGGCGATGTCCAGCCCATAAAGCTGTTTTCTTTTGGAAAACAGAGCCGTTTCCGGCGAGTTGATGTATTTTGCTTTGCTGACGACCGTCGTGTCGTCCATCATTCGTCCGCCAAAGGCGATACACTGCCCCATGGCGTTGTGAATCGGGAACATGACGCGATCTCGGAATCGGTCGTACATGCCGCCGTAATTCCCGGTCGATAAAATTCCCGCTTCTGTCAGGAGCCGAATTCGTCGCGGAACGTTGTTGACTTTGCCGACCAGCCAGTTCTGCGGTTCCGGGCAGTATCCCAGCTGAAACTTCTCAATACTTTCGTCCGTAATGCCTCGATTGCGAAGGTAGTTCCGGGCGCGTTCTCCCATCGGGTCGTACAGCAAACTTTCGTGATACTGCTTTTCAACCCAGGAAAGGACTTTGAACAGCGTTTGACGCGGCGTGGATTTGTTAGTTGCGAGTTGCGAGTTGCGAGTTGCGAGAGGATTTTGTGAGGCGCTTTGCGTATTCTCGCTACTCGGTTCCAGCGGTAGGGGGGATTCCGTCAGGGGGGCGTTGTCTGAGGGAACGTTTGGGGCGTTTGACGAATCGTTGTCTGCCGACGCGGGCTTGGAGGTTAACAGCGGACCGTTGAGTTCTTCCGGGCTGGGTTCGTAGGCGTCGACTTCTTCCGGGGCTTCGGACGGGTCAAAATGACGATGGCTGAATCCGCCAGACGATTTGTGATACTCCGGCAGCTCGATGCCAGCCATTTCCGCCAGGATTCTCTTGGCTTCGGGGAAATCGCAGCCTTCCATCTTCATGACGAAGGAGAAGATATCCCCGCCGATGTCGCAGACCCAGCATTTGAACGACTGCCGTTCTGGGTTGACCTGCAAGCTCGGCTTGCGGTCATCATGCCACGGACAGCGCGCAACGAAAAGCCGCCCCTGACGCTGCAGGGGAAGATACTTGCCGACCAGGTCGACAATATCAATCTTTTCGCGAATCTGTTCTTTTATGTCGTCCGAATAAAACATCTGGTATGTTTGTTCCAAGCAGGCAAAGCTCTAATATACCCCAAAGGTCGAAATCGTGCAATCCCAATTTTCAAAATTTTTGGAAAAATTCTGAAAATTGAGTAGCGAGTTGAGAGTTGCGAGTTGCGAGAAACGCAAAGCGCCTCAAATAATCCTCTCGCCACTCGCTACTCGTTACTCGCAACTCAAAAATACGGATTATAAATCCTTTCCCGTTCAACAGTTGTATTTCTCATGTGTCCGGAATAGACAATCGTATTGTCTGGCAGCGTCAGTATTTGTGTTTTGATACTATTGATTAGCTCGTCCGTATTGCCGTCATAAAAGTCTGAACGGCCAATACTTCCAGCAAACAGAACGTCGCCGCAGAAAAGCATTGTCTTGACCCCGCCGGCGGGCGTCTCTTCTCGAAGAATATAAATAACGTGTCCGGCGGAATGTCCTGGAGTTTCTCGAACCTCGAATTCCAGCCCGGCTAAAGACAGCATGTCGCCATGACTTACGGTCTTTTCAGCGGAGGGAATGGAAGTCGGAATATCGAAATCGACAGACAGGTTGCCGCGCGGGTTTTCGAACTTGTCCGCGTCTTTAGCGCCGATGTACGTCGGAACGCCCGGAAACGCTTTGCGGAGAGCGTCCACGCCCCAGATGTGGTCAAAATGCCCGTGAGTGCATAACAACGCAACCGGTTTGAGTTTCTGTGCTTCCAGCGTCGAAACAACCTCTTTACCGGACATGCCGGGATCAATAACGACGCACTCTGAACTGCCGTCCAGATTAACGATGTACGCGTTTTGATCCATCATCGGATCGGATATGGTTTGAATTTTGATAGTCATAGTAGTGGGGGGGAATTAGCAATTGTCAATTAGCAATTAGCAATTGACGCAAAGCGCCTCACAATAATTGCTAATTGCTCATTGCTAATTGATAATTAAAGCTCTCGTTTCTCAAATTTAACTTCCTTAATAATAGAGTCGTCGCTCATCTTATAAACGCGAATAACCAGTTCGCCGTCTTCAACGGTTCCGCTGATAACGGTAGCGGTGTCGTAGCGATCGGCTAACGAGTGTCCGCCGCCGACAAACTGCGCCCACGGGCGGTCTTCAGTCGGCTCGTCATAACGGAAATGATGCATGTGAGCGGTAATGACCGCCTGAACGCCGTACTGTTTGAACAGCGGCGACCACATTTCAGAACACGGCTTTTGCCAGTAGGCGAACCCTTCCATGATATTGCCGGGATTTGAATTTGGGTCACTGTCGAAAATCGGAATGTGACAGAACGCAACGATAAACGGCGCGGACTTGATTTCCGGACGTTCCAGCGTCTCTTTAAGCCATTGCGTCTGCAGTTCCCGATACGGCTCGAATTCCGCCAGTCCCTGGAAAACCGGGTGAGCGTCCGGCTTGTCCTCGCCGGTATCCAAACCGATAATAGCCATCTCGCCAACGCGAACGGCAAAGTTGCGACCCAGCGACCAGTACTTGGAATCGCGCTCTTCCGGGTTCCGTTTAATGAGAACCTTATCGATGTTTCTCACCCACGGACCGCGGTTGTCGTGGTTACCCGCCACAAACAGAATGCCGTAATCTTCAGCAATGGCGCATCCGCCGGGGTTGAGCAGCGTTTGAACCGCGTACTGTTCCGAGGTCATTTCGCCCGTGTCGCCGTTCCAAATCAAAACCGTTGGATTGAGGCTTTTGACCTTCTTGTCCAGAACCTTAAACGTCGGGAAATTAGCGTGCGTGTCATTTATTACGGCAAACGACGCATTGGCTTTGTCGCCCAGCGTGGTAAACGAATGAACGGCGCTGAATTCCGGCTTGCCGACCTTGACGTTGTAAGCGTTGGGATAGTCTACCGGAATAGTCGCAGCGCGATAATAATACTTCGTGTTCGGTTCCAGACCGCGAATCCGAACGGACAGAACGTTGTCCTGAATGGATCGCAGCGGCGGGACGCAGGCGTAAACTCGTTTCGCGTCCGACAGGTCTTCTTTTGTGGAGTATTCAACAAAACCGGCTGCGGGACCGTTGACGCCCCAGACCGCGCCGATCGACGTTTCAGACGGAATCTGTAACACAACCGGCGTTGTAAAGAGCGACTTCTTTTCCGGAGCCGCGTCCTGAGCGAAAAGGGGAGCCGTAAAAACGGCAACAAGGGACAGTAAGGATAGTAAGTGTTTCATGGCAGTAATTTAGGGGTAGGGAGTAGGGAATAGGGAATGGAGAAAGCGTTTCTCGCAACTATTCAGGTTTTCTCGGATTAAACGTATATTCTCCAATGACGGAAGCGTCGCCAACTCGATAAACGCGAATTATCAGCTTGTCGTCTTCGACGGTTCCGTGAAAGACGGTTGCTGTTCTGGGACTTTTTCCTCCGCCAACGAAGTGCGTCCATGGACGATCTGCCGTTGGTTCATCACATCGATAGCGGTGTTTATGAGCGGTTATAACCGCCTGAACGCCGTGCTGTTTGAACAGCTGACCCCATTGGTACGAGGTCGCCCTGCTCCATACGTATGAATCACTCTGACCGGGGACGGTATCGTCGCGCGGAATAATCATCGGGATGTGACAGAACGCAACAATGAACGGCGCGGACTTTATATCCGGTCGTTCCAGCGTCTCTTTGAGCCATTGCGTTTGCAGTTCCCGATACGACTCGAATTCTGCCAAGCCCTGCAAGTCCGGGTTGTCGTCCGATTTGCTTTCGCCGGTATCCATGCCGATTAAGGCGATGTCGCCCTGACGGACGGCGAAGTTTCGTCCCAGCGCCCAGTATTTGGAATCGCGTTCTTCCGGGTTCCGGGTCAGGAGAACCGTATCCAGATTTCTGACCCATGCGCCGCGATAATCGTGGTTGCCGGGAACGAACAGGAACGCGTAGTTCTCCGCCATTGCTCGACCAGTCAGGATAAGAATCGAGTTGACAGCTTTATCCTCGGATTTATACTGATCTGCGGCGTCGCCGTTCCAAACGACAACCGGCGGCTGAAGGGCTTTGAGCTTTTTGTGAACCGCCTTGACGGTGTCGTATTCTGAATGCGTGTCGTTGATAACGGCAAACTCTGACCGGGCTTTTTCGCCCATCGTGGTAAACGAATGAACGGCGCTGAATTCCGGCTTTCCCACTTTGACGTGGTAAGCGTTGGGATAGTCAACCGACATGGTCGCAGCGCGATAGTAGTATTTTGTATTCGGCTCCAGACCGCGAATGCGAACAGACAGAACCTTTTCCTGAATCGACCGCAGCGGAGGAACGCAGGCGTAGACTCGTTTTGCGTCCGACAGGTCTTCTCTGGTTGAGTATTCTACGAACCCCGCCGCTGGACCGTTGACGCCCCAAACCGCGCCGATTGACGTTTCAGACGGAATCTGTAAAAAAACCGGCGTTGTAAACAGCGACGTCTTTTCCGCGTCGTCTGCGTACAGCGGAACCGTCAAAACGGCAATAAGGATCAACAGAGATAGTAGATGTTTCATGGTAGTTAGGGAGTGGGGAATAGGGAGTAGGGAGTAGAATTTAAATATGCCGAAGGCGAATTACTATTCCCTATACCCTACTCCCTATTTCCTCAGACTTGCTTTAACAGCTTTAATCCATTCTGGGGAAACCGTTTCTCCCCCGTATCGGACGGCGTAGTATTTCATGGCAATCTCTTTCGGACGGATTGTCCAGCCGGCAAACTGAGGAAGCCCTTCCAGTTCCAAGGCGAATTCCAGCGGAGTCTGATCAGCTCGACGGGTAAATCCCCGACGACGAAGCGCCTTTTCAAAGCGTCTGTAAAACTCGACGCGCGTCTCAATGACCCTCAATCTGGAACCCTTAAATTTGACCCGAATTTGAAGCCATTCCCATACTGCGCTCAACAGCTTTATAGTCCAGTATAACCCAATTAAAACTAAAATCAAGACGGTCAAGAATTTTTTGATGGACGTCTTGCGGAAAAAATCGCGTAACCATCGATATAGCTTAGAGTTATCCCATAAATGCCGAATCGGATCGTAGACCTGCGCCTGCTGAGTTTTGGGATCCATTTTGATCATGTACTTCTCCCACTGAACGTTCATCCAGTCAAACAGACTGCCAAACCAGTCAACAAAGGCGTTGATCTGCGTTTCCTCTTCACTGACAGACGGCGTGGGATCCAGCCGCAGCCAGCCGCCATAAAACCAATCTCGCTCAGACCACGTTTTTTTGTAAGAATTGAAATTGTCAGCTGTTACAATCGCTGGCGCCGGCTGATCATAATCCAGATCAAGCTGATTGGGCGGAATCCAGACGTCAACCCAGGCGTGAGCGTGTCGCTGCCGGACGGTATAATAATTACCGTATTTATTGTATTCATTTGTCGCGTATCCGATAACCGGCTGAGCGGGAATGTTAACGCTGCGAAGAAGCATGGTCAATGCGGAGGCAAAAAACTCGCAATGTCCAACTTTGTGTTCGGACAGAAAATCTTCCAACGGGTCGAGATTTCGGTTTCGCGCTTGAGGGTTAAGACTGTAGACGTATTCGCCGGAATCGCGCAGTTTTCTGCACAGCTGACGAGCGACTTTTTCCACGCCGTCTTTTTCAACTGTCAGACCAGCTTCTTCCAACCATTTCTCCGCCAGCTTACGAGCGGACGGAACGAGTGGATCTCCGTTCTCGTCATTGGGCGCCTGGAGCAGCGGTGTGAATTCCTGGGGATACAGTTTGGGAACTATTTCTGTCTGAACGCCGTGTTGAACGGACGGCGCGTAGAGTTCAAAAACGTGCCGCTGTCGAGCAATGAAATCCCTTCTGTTTAGACGTTGATCCAAAACGTTAAACGTAAACGCAATTCGGAACTGAACCAGATCGCGGGGATAGAACGGCCAAACGGCAAACGCTTCCAGACGGTCTGTTGGCTGAATGTCGTATTGAATTCGCGTTGTCAAGTCGGACTGGGCCCCATTTTCATCTGTAACAGTCGTTTTCAGATTATCGTACTTCTTCAGACGCTTGTTTGGTTGAGGAAAAAAATCCCGATCCGAATGATTTTGAGATCGCCATTGACGGTTTTCATACAAGTTGACTGTTACGCCGCGAAGGTAAAGCTGAGACGGATTTTGCGCCGGAGTTTCCGTGTCGCCTTCAAAGAGCTTGACCTGACAAACGATTGTAGAATCCTTTTGCCGCGGTCCCAAATCGCCCAGTCGAATAACGTCGTTAAAACCAATTGACGTTGGAGCGCCAGTCCCGCGTCCGGGAAATCCCAAATAGGCTCCTTCGCCAAAACGAGGCATTAAGAAAAAAAACAGTACGGAAATTAAAAGGGAAAACAAACCGGTTGCTATCAGTTTCCACGTCAAAGAGAAACAAAACGGAAACTGTTTACCGCGCTGTTGAGCGTTGCGAACGGAACTACGCAAGAGCGACTCCGAATCCTCGTCAGCCATTTTCTCTTTCGTTTTTTTATCTTTAACGGAATCATTGACTTCTGTTAACTCTTCCGCCTGACGGTAAAACGTCAACGTCGTCAGAGAAATCAGGGCTATTGTCGTAAACAAAAGCAGCAGAAGTCCAAAACTGGTTTGCTGTCGAAAAGCCGACCCGACAACAACCTGAAATATACTGAGCAGAAAAATCAACCAATAGGTATGAAACGTCTTTTTTCGTAAAAGAAGAATCAGCTCCATAAGCAGCAAAGCGTTTGCGGTGCTTGTTACAATTTGAAACGGCGCAGCATAAAAAAACAAGTTGTAAATACAGAAGCCGGCAACTAAAAGCGTCAGGACGTTTAATCCAAGCGGATTGAGCTGAAAGATTTTGTATTTGTCAACCAGCAGAAAAGCAACCAGAACAAACAACGCCACAGCAAGAGCTATCCATTCCAGCCCTTGCCCCAGAAAGAGCAAAAAAGCGGCCAGAACAATCTGACCACTTAACGATAGCTGCAGGAATCGTTCAATTGACATTTAGAACGTTGTTACTTAGAGCGTTTTTGAAATCTTCGCGCCAACGCCAAGCCAAACGCGCCGAGAATCAGCAGAGCCCACGTCGACGGTTCCGGAACGGCGTTCGGATCGACTTGACCGGAAATGACCCAGGCGTTAAGATCATCGTTAAAGGCGTAACTCAAATTGGTGAAATAGCCAGAATCAACAAAACTCAGTACGTCCAGCGGTTTGCTGCCGTCTACTTCCAGAATAACTTCAAATGGAGCGTTGGGAGCGAGCTGATAATCGTCTGTAAACTGTAACAGAATGGTCGAATCGTCAGCTAAACTCAAATTGCCAGTAACAAACAGCTGGTCGCTGTCAGCAGTTGTTGGACCGCCAATTTCCATTAACAGCGTTCCGCCGTCAAGAGCGAAGTCGCCGTTGGCTCGCAGAGTTCCAATGGAGTTGCCGGGCGAGAGAATCGCGCTATTATTAACATTGATGTTTCCAGTGAAGAATTCTTTGACGTCTAACCGACCCGCGTCGACGTTGAACGTACCAGCGACGAGGTCGCTGTCGTTGGCTCCCAACAGTTTGAGATTGCCCATGCCGGATTTGGTAAGCGTTCCTGTTCCAATTTGAATTGTTCCCGAATACGCAGTGTCTTTTTCGATGTTGAGAATCAAATCGTTATTGCCGCCGGTAATCGCGCCGTTGGTTCCGGTAAGGTTGTTGAACTGCATGGCGGCTTCCCCGGTATACCCGGCAAAGTCGAGTGCGCCGTTGACAACGACGTCTCTGGAGTTAACCAGATTGGCTCCGTCGCCTGTCAATTTCAAACCGGAGCCAGCATCGAGAGTTGTCGCTCCGGTATAGGACAAATCTCCTGAGAAAACGTGCGGTGTAACGCAGCTCAAAACCCGGAAGCCTAACGCCGCGCCGGATTCTCCGTCTGAAAGACTGCCTGAGAAGTCCATTATAGCGGTATTGCCAGTCGTCTTGAGTTGAACAGTAACCTCGCCGGATTCCGCGCCGGCAACGATGTCGCTATCGACGTGATAGGTAGTATTGGCGCCCCAGTCGCAGCCGATAAGCGTATCCGTCATGACGGTAATGTCGCCGCTGACGGTGTTGCCAAGTCGTACAGCGCCGCGGTTTTCGCTGTTGCCCATGCCGTAGAGAATGACGTCTCCTTTGAAGTTGCCAGCTGCAAAGAGCGTTGTGTCAGGATTGACGATAAATGTAACGTCCTCGTAAGGCAGTCCTCCGGTATTGAGTTTGTTGCCGTTGCGAGCGCCGCCCTGAACCAGAGAGACAACGCCGGTAAAGTTCGTTGAATTAAGATTGTCTAAATAGGTGTTGCCCGTCCCGTTGTACAGAACCATTTCCAAAACGCCGGCTCCGGACAGGTTGGTTGCGTCGAATCGCGTTGCGCTTCCGCTGTCGAATTTCAAGGAAAGAGTTCCGGATTGAGCTACGCTAACTGACGGAGCCGTTCCAATCAGGTTGGCGGATTCAATCGACAAAACGCCGTCGTTGATAGTATAGGCGCTGGCTGTCAGTCTTCCCGCAGCTCCCTGAATCGTAAGCTTTCCTTCGCCGTCTTTGGTAATCGTTCCGGTTCCGATGTTGATTGTACCCGTATAGGTCGTGTTGGTATCGTTGTTGAGAATCAGGTTCAGATCCGTTCCTGTAACAGCGCCGCTTCCGGAAAGGTTGTTGAGCTTCATGGCGGACTCGCCGGTGTAAGCTGTGAAGTTGAGCGTTCCGTTGACAGTTGCAGCTCTGGAGGCAGCCAGATTCGCGCCGTCGCCGGTGAGCGTCAGCGTCGAATTGGCATTGATTGTCGTCGGTCCAGAATAGGACAACGCGCCAGAGAACGTCTGCGTTCCCTTATTAATCGTCATTCCCAGTTTGGAACCGGTGTCGCCGTCGGAAATCGATTTGCTGAACGTTCCCGATCCACTGTTGTTTGTATGGTTTATCGTCAAAATGACTTCTTCTCCGCTGGCGGCGCCGGAAGTAATCGCGCCGGAAATGGTCTGCGTTCCGTCAATGCCGATAATGGTATTTCCAAAGACGGTCATATCGCCGCTGAAGGCGTTGGCGATACGCATCGCGCCGCGGCTTTCGCTGTTGCCGCTGCCGGAAACCAAAACGTCTGCTTTAAATTCTGCGCCGGATACAAAAATCGTCGTTCCCGGATTTACCTTGAACGTAAAGCCCTCGAACGATTGACTGTTTGTAATGAAACGATAATCGTTAATGTATACGGATATATACAGATACACTATAGTATCATACTTTACTATATTATACACTGAATTTTAGAATTTTAAATTTTTTTCGAGAAATTTGATATTATTTTAAAGATATATTTATGTATAAGCTAGATATTTGGCAAACAAGTCAGATAATAATAGTTAAAAGTTTTAAAAGATAGAGGCAAGGTAAAGAAGAATAATTATTCCAGCAATTTCTTCTTTACCTGCTATTACTGTTGGGTAAGATTGGAGCGAGAGAAATCAATTATTGTTCCAGATATTTTTCAAGTTCGTTTTTTAAAGGGACTAAATCATTTTGAATTACGTCCCAGATTATATTCATGTCAACGCCGGAATAGCCGTGAACGATTCGGTTACGCAAGCCGTAAATCTGTTTCCAGGGGATAGAAGTCATGCTGAGTTTAATCTCGTCTGACAATTCAGTCTTTGCCAGTTCGCCGATTTGCATGAGATTAAAAACGCAGGCTTCAACACACATGGAATTTGCCTGAAAATCGTCCAGCGATGTACAATCCATACAGTACCGAAGAATGGATTTTATATGATTGTAAATCTTCTGAAGAACCTGTTTATCTTTACTTTTCATAAATAACCACTCCGGATTTTACAATTTCCAAATGAATGTCAGAATCTGGCTCAATTTGTGTAATGTCGAGCAAATCCACGTTTTTATCAAGCGCTGTTGCAACGTCTTCCAGCAGACCAAAAAACGAAAGCCCTTTCAGTCCGCTGTCAACAAGAATATCCACGTCGCTGTTTGGTTCTGCAAGCCCTTTGGCGTAAGAACCAAACAAGATCGCTTTTTTAACCGGATATTCTGAAAACACCGGCGAAAGGATTCTTTCAATCTCAGGCAAGGAATATATTGATTGATTCATTGGTATACTTATGAATAATTGTTAATATGGTTGGCGAAACTCTCGCAACTCGCAATTTCCTACAGCGTCCACCCTTCTCTATACGGAATTTCCAGCATAGAGTTCGCGGCGGTGGAGTTCGTCGTCATGGCTTTGGCGTCCCAGACGAGGTCTTCTCCGGTTCGGTATGCCAGGGTTCCTAAGAGAACGGTTTCCGTCAGACGTCCGCCGTAGCTAAACCGGCAGAGGCAGTCTTCCGGCTTGTTGTCGCGAATCGCCTGAAGCCATTCGTTGTGATGTCCAATGGACTTGGGAATCCAGGGTTTGGGCGCCTGATACGACTTGAATTCTTCTTCCGGATACAGGGCGAAATAGTCGTAGTCGGCAACCAGTTGCCCCTTCTCGCCGTCGAACAGGACGGCTTTGTACCGTTCGGGAATGTTCTTTTCTTTGAGGATGTCAGGGCATTTCCCGCCGTCAAGCCAATGGACGGTGCACGCAGGCTGCTCCCCATCTGCTTCGAAGCCGTACTCAATTTCCAGGCTCAGCGGAGTCGTTTCCGGATTGACTTTTGGACCGTCGACGGCTTTAATCGTCTTGCAGTTTTTCAGCTTGAGCGCCCAGAACGCCAAGTCCAGCAGGTGGGTTCCCATATCTCCCATCGTACCGCTGCCGAACGCCCACCATTTGCGCCACGCCCGGGGAAGATAACAGGGATTATACGGTCGATACTGCGCCGGGCCGAGCCAGCAGTCCCAGTTTACATAGTCCGGAACAGGCGGCGTATCCGTCGGAAGCTGAGCGTCCGGCTCATAGCCCCAGGCGTTTCTAAACCAGATATAAACGTTGCGAACCTTGCCGATCGCGCCGGACTGAACGATTTCGACAACGCGGCGGTACGTGTCTTCCGCATGAATCTGCGTGCCCATTTGAGTGCAGAGGTTCTTTTCTTCCGCGACGGTTTGCATCAACCGGGTTTCGTAAATGCTGTGCGCCAACGGCTTTTCGCAGTAACAGTGAAGCCCCATTTTCATAGCCATCACAGACGCCGGCGCGTGCGTATGGTCAGGCGTCGAGACGACAACGGCGTCCAGGTCTTTGACGCTTTCGAGCAGCTTGCGATAGTCGGCAAACTTCTGCGCCTTCGGAGCCGACTTGGCGGCGGTATCCAGAAACCGCGCGTCGATGTCGCACAGAGCGACGATGTTCTCGCCCAAAACGGCGTGATAGTTTGCTGACGCGCGATTGGCGACGCCGATAATCGCCAGGTTCAGTTTTGAACTGGGCGCTTTGTCTTGACAGTACGCGGGAACGGCAACGTTTATCGCGGCTAAAGAAGCGGCGACGACGGCGCTTGACTTCAAAAAATCTCGGCGGGAAAAATGAGTTGTCATGGCAGGGTAAATGGAAAGGGGGTTAATAATTGCGAGAAATAAGCGGTTAGCGGCAAGTTGTTAGAGAGGAACGCTTGCGCCCTTACCACTGATCACTCGCGGCTGTCAACTTCATTACTTTCAGTATACCTGTCTGAAAAAGAAAAAGCAAGAGGGGAGAGAAATATTTTTAAGACTCGTCTGGCAACTGTGCGCCTGTTGTTGCAAGACAGCTTTTAGCTTGATAAATCTGATTCGTGCGTTATCGCAAGAAATAGGGATAACCAAACTAGCGGCTGGCAGCCAGGAGCTAATAGTTCATTTTCGGGTAATTTCAAGTAGAACATATATTTCTGTACATCTTGCGCAAAAGTACATGTATTTCTGCGCAATTTTGAATTGACATAAAATTTATGACAATTATAATTATGCGAGAGTTTATTGCAACCCAATATTTTAAGGGGTTGCACTCTGTAGACGGTTTTATATTTTGCCGTCGTTGTTATTGATTGCGTTATCCTTTATACGTGGAGGAATGTTTACATGCGAGTATTTATTCAAACGTTTTTATCGGCGCTTTTATTAGCGGTATTGTTTTGTGTTTCAGCAGAAGCTCAAACGCTGACGCATTCGTATACCTTTGAGGATTTGCCGGAAGGCGTTGTGCCAACGGGAACAAGTGTAACGAACGCAGCCACAGGGACGGCAGACGCAACGTTTTACACTGCGGGCGCAGGCTCTGCAACCTATCAAAACGGTCTTTTAACTCTCAACGGAACAACAACCTCAGACGGCGCATATATTGAATTGCCCGCTGACGTGCTTGGTTCGAAAACCGCAATCACGCTCGAAACGTGGGTTACGCCCAACGATCTGCTCAGATACAGCCGCGTTTGGGACATCGGTTCTACAACAGATAATTCCCGTTTCTTTAACTGTTTCTCATGGAATGGACACAATGCAGATTCTTACACGCATTTTCATGCGGTTGCATCGGCGGCGCATCCCGGTTTTTATAAGTTAAATGTTGGTCAAGAGTATTTATTAACTGTAACAGCTGAGAAGATAGCCGACAATTCGACTCTTTTGTCTTATTATGTCAACGGGATGAAAATCGGTTCTGCAACGGAAGCGGTTTCGTTGTCATCAGTTAGCGGTTCAGAGAACTTTTTAGGTAAATCCCATTGGACTCAAGACTGGTATGCTAACGCTGCGTATTCTCAGTTTAACGTCTATGACGGCGCGATGGGACCAACCCAGGTCAAAGCGGAAAGTAAGATGGGGAAAATTTCCAGTAACAGCAACTATGACAGAACCGATACGCTAAGCAAAGCCGCTCAAACGGATTCGGTTATCGAATCCGCGCAGGGGTACTGGGATTTCGGCAATTCTTCCCGTCTTGACCTGTCTGGAAGCGGACGCAATTTCACTAACAACACCAATTTTACGATTGCAACAGAAGCGGATTCCGCATTGGATAAGACGCTTAACTCAAACGGCTTTTATCTTCACGATCAACCGTCTTCAAACGCATGGGCATATATCGACAGCGTTGATTTATGCAACATCGGCAAAGACTCTTTTACTCTGGCAACGCGAATTAATATGGATTCGTTTAAAACCGGAGGTACAGAACAAGCTGACGATTTAATTCGCACAGGAGGAAGATACACCAGCGGAACGCATTATTCTTTGGCGCTTGTTGACAACGGCAGACCTTATTTCTACGGTTATAATCCACATGACGAGTATCAAACTGATCCTCATGGCGAGTATCAGGAATACTTTTTGAATAGCATCGATAATGAAACCTTAGACAACGCTGATTCTGCAACAGTTAACGAGTTCCGTCTGGAGCCGGGTAAATGGTACGATCTGGCTGTTGTTTTTGAAAAAGGAGAAGACGACAACAGCGAGCCGTCGATATTAACTCTGTTTGCATTCGATTCATTAACGGGAGAAGAGCTGGCGTCTACGTCTTACAAATTGCCGGGCAACACGCAATTTCATAACAACAATTCCGGCGATCAGCATTTTCTGCTGTTTGAGATTTGGGGTAACGGACACGGCAGCTGCAACGGTTATATGGACTACGCTGGCGTTTGGGATCGCACCTTGACGAGGACAGAGCTGATGTCGCTGATGAACACAACGTCAACCGTTCCGGAACCGTCCACATGGGCGTTGCTGATTCTCGGCGCCGCCGGGCTGATGTATTTCCGAAAGCGCAAGTAAATCTATCGTGTTCGAGAGGCGTTTCTGTTGAACCAAGTTACAGTTCTGTAGAAACGCCTCTTTTTCTTCGTACATTCTTTTTATTACGTCAGTTTTTCCCTCTCGCAATAATGCAATAAAATTTGCGGAATAGTGCATTGACGCCGGGGTTAAATCTTATTAAAATTTACTATAGAAGACGGGAATCGGTTCTGTCTGAAACGATTGTCATTCGGTTGTCGGCTCCTCGGTTAGCCGCCGCCGTTTTTAATCGCTTTAACGTTAGTATGAAAGGGCAAATTCATGAGAGCATTTATTCAAACGTTTTTATCGGCGCTGTTATTTACCGCTGCATGTTGTAATTCAGCATGGGCGGAAACGGTTCGACCTGATATTGTAGTTGCGGACTTTGAAAACGAAACGCTGGACAACTGGACGGCTCAGGGCGACGCCTTTACAGTAGGCGAATCCCGTTCGCTGTATCGCGGCGGAATGGGTTTTGTATTTGGATTTCACGGTCGATCTCTTGTCAACACGCTTGCTGCGCCTAAAGACGACTCGTCAACCGGAACGCTAACGTCTCCGAAATTTACGATTGAACGCAATTACGTCACGTTCCTTGTCGGCGGCGGCGCGTTCCCCGGAGAAACCGGCGTCGCACTTTACGTTGACGGTCAAAAAGTTGCTGAAACGACAGGTTTGTTTAACGTTCCCCGCGTTGGAAACGAAGGGCTGGTTCAGAGATTTTGGGACGTCAAAGCCTATCAGGGCAAGACGGCTCAAATCGTCATTTTTGATAAAAAAGCCGGCGGAGCGTGGGGACACATCAAAGTCGATTACATTTGTCAATCGGACGTCGCGCCCGTTACAGGAGCCAATTCGGTTTCCGTCTTCAAAGACGCTCAATTGATGAAATACGATCCGATGATCTTTGGTCATTTTATCGAGCATTTTCATCGCCAGGTTTACGGCGGTCTTTACGAGCCGGGGTCAGAGCTATCAGATGAAAACGGATTTAGAAAAGACGTTATCGCCGCGCTGCAGGAAATTAAAACGCCGATCGTTCGCTGGCCCGGCGGCTGCTTTGTGTCGTCATACCACTGGATTGACGGGGTCGGACCGAATCGCCAGCCGTTCTACGACAAGGCGTGGCGCGTAGAAGATCCCAACACGTTCGGCACGGCAGAGTTTGTCAAATGGTGCCGCCTTGTCGGCTGTGAGCCGTACATCTGCACAAACGCCGGGACGGGTACGCCGGAAGAGATGAGCGATTGGGTCGAGTACTGCAATCTCAACATCGGCAAGTTCGGACGCATGCGTCAGGCGCACGGAGATAAAGAACCGTTCAAAGTTAAGTACTGGAGCATCGGAAACGAAAACTACGGCAGTTGGGAAGTCGGCGCGAAGACAGCGGAAGAGTGGTCTTTGATGGTTCGGGAATCCGGGAAAATGATGATCTTTACCGACCCGGACGTCCAGCTCTTTGCCGCCGCGCTGCCCGACGAAAACTGGACGCTCCCGCTTCTCAACAAGGCGGGGTACTTGCTCAAATACGTTTCCATTCACGGGTACTGGGACGGCTTGGCTCATCACAACAATCCTTCCCCGTACATGGATTGCATGCTCAGAACAAAATCCCCGGAAGACAGCATCGTCCGTACAATTGGCGTGCTGGAAAAGGCTCGCCTAAGAGGGCGCGTTCACATCGCCTTTGACGAATGGAACCTTCGCGGCTGGCATCATCCCGGACACGGCCGCACCTATATGGACATCCCCGCCCGTGACAAAAACGACATCAATTCCACTTACACGATGGCTGACGCCCTGTTTTCCGCCTGTTTTCTCAATTCCTGCCTGCGCCGCTGCGACGACGTGAAAATCGCGTGTTTCTCCCCGATTGTCAATACCCGCGGCGCGCTGTACGTCTATCCAAAGGGAATTGTTAAAAGAACGACGTATCACGTCTTTTGGATGTATACCAATTTACTCGAACAGAACGTACTGCCAATCCATCTGAATTCGGAACTGCTTTTATGGAAGGATACGTCAACAGATAAAGTTGACGCCGTTTTGAGTTCCAATAACGAGCGAACCCGTTTCGTTTTGGCGGCGGTAAATAAAGACCCGTCCAAAGACGTTCAACTTCAGCTGGATTTCGTTTCCCTTGTCGGCAGCGTTCCGACTCAAGTCGAGGCGACGATTCTCTGCGGTTCCTCCCCAGACGATTACAACGACGTTGGCGCGGAAAATCGCGTTGTACCCGTCAAACAAACTTTGACCGTAAAAGACGGCGCGATTACCCTCCCGCCGCACTCGCTGTCGTTTATTACAATTCAGAAGTAAGATGAATTGATAGCTATAAAAAGAGGGGAAAACCTTTAGTATTATCAACAATGCAAGCGACCAACGGGAGCGATTGCAGTACGTCTCGCGCGGTAGCGCGGATCGGGAGCGGCGCCTCGCCGGCTTGAAAAAACTTTCGGTCGCCAGCAAGCTGGCTCCCTTTTTAGAGAAGTTTTTTCAAGCTTTATTATGAGGGGAAAACCTTTTTTGAAAAAAAGGTTCTTCCCCTCAAACTCCCCTTTCCAAAAAACTTTAGTAAGGGGAGAGGATTACATTTAGAAGCGGAAATAACCAATCGGCGCGAATCCGTTTCATCCGTCAAATCCGTGAACGGACTGACCCGCAAACAACCTTTGCGGAGCGCGAAGAGCCAACTCCTCACTCCTCACCCCTCACTCCTAACTCTCACAGCGTCCATCCTTCTCTGTACGGAACTTCAATCATCGCGTTGGCGGTTTCGGAGTTCGTCTTCATGGCGTCGGCGTCCCAGACGAGTTCTTCGCCAGTACGGTACGCTAAAGCGCCAAGGAGAATCGTTTCCGTCAGGCGGCCGCCGTAGCTGAACCGGCAAAGGCAATCTTCCGGTTTGTTGTCGCGAATCGCCTGCAGCCATTCCTGATGATGTCCGATGGATTTGGCAATCCAGGGTTGCGGAGCTTGATAGTTTTTGAAGTTCTCAACCGGGTAGAGAACGCGGCTTGTATAGTCGGCAAAGAGCTGTCCTTTTTCGCCGTCGAACAGAACGCCCATAAAGCGGTCGGGGATGTTCTTCTGCTTGAGGATGTCCGGACGCTTTCCGCCGTCAAGCCAGTGCAGATTGACAGCCGGCTGTTCGCCATCGGCTTCAAACGTGTAGTCGATTTCCAAGTTGAGCGGGCAGCATTCCGGGTTGACCGCAGGACCGTCAACGACTTTGATTGTCTTGCAGTTTTTGAGCTTGAGCGCCCAGAACGCCAGGTCCATGATGTGAGCCGCCATGTCGCCCAGCGTGCCGTTGCCGAAATCCCACCATTTGCGCCAGTTGGCTGGCAGATAGCACGGGTTATACGGGCGCATCGCGGCGGGACCGATCCAGCAATCCCAATCAATGTGAGCGGGAACGGCAGGCGCGTCGGTTGGACGTTTGGCGTCAGCCGGGAACCCCCAGCCTTTTCCGCACCAGACGTAAACGTCGTGCACCTTGCCGACGGCGCCGGACTGTACCATTTCGACAACGCGTCGATAGTTGTCTTCCGCGTGAATTTGCGTGCCCATCTGCGTGCAGAGGTTCTTCTCAGCGGCGACTTCCTGCATAACTCGGGCTTCGCGAATATCGTGAGTCAGCGGCTTTTCGCAATAGCAGTTGATTCCCATTCGCATTGCCATCACAGACGGTCCGGCGTGGGTGTGGTCAGGCGTAGAAACGACGATGCCGTCAATGTCCTTGACGGTTTCGAGCATTTTGCGGTAATCCTGGAACTTTTGCGCCTGAGGAGCGGCTTTCGCTGCATTGTTAAGTCTGTTCATATCAATGTCGCACAAAGCGAGGATGTTTTCGGACAGCACAGCGTGATAGTTAGCTGCGCCTCGACCGGCAGGTCCGACAATTACCAGATTCAGCTTGGAACTGGGGGCTTTGTCCTGACAGTAGGCGGGAACGGCAACGCTGACAGCCGACAGCGCAGCGGCTGTCGTCCCAGCTTTCAAAAAGTCACGGCGGGAAAAACGACTGGACATGAATATTCTCCTTTTGTATCTCGAATAACGGGGGAATGGGGTTTCTAATACTAGAACTTCTTACAGTATATCTAACTGAAAAATAAAAAACAAGAGGGGGGAGAAGATTAAATGAGTAATTCGTAAAGTCGGAGGTTTTGACAGTTAGGAGTTAGGGGTGAGGAGTGAGGAGTTACGCTTCGCGCTCCGCATTGGTTATGAGCGGGTCAGTCCGCACACGGATTTTACGGATGAAACGGATTCGCGCCGATTGGTTTAAATGGAAGGCGGTAATGGAGTGAGCGAAGCGAACGGAATTACGCATTCGTCGTCAGGCGAACAAAACGTTTGAAGCGTACATACCAAAACGACGCAGCCAAAAACCTCCCTTGGATGTAGCCCGTCCCCGGGCTACAACTTGACGGCTTTGCCGTCAAGGATAAGCGGAAGCCTCCAAAAATCTTCTGAACGTGCCAACCGCTCCGCCCCGCGGGTTCGCGGACATCCTGTCCGCAACAGAAAAACAAAAAAACTTTCGTTCTGTTACCCTCTGTTACTAAACAATCCCCAAAAATTTTCAAAAAATATAACAATCCCACTTGAAAACAATTCAAATTGCGTATATAAAAAAAGAGTTGTTAAAAATCAATTGTGTAACATCCTTAATTGAAAAGGGTAATTATATGAAAAGCCGTCTTGTGATAATTCGTAATATTTTGTGCGAATGCTTAATCCTGTTAGGCGTTTTTTGGGGCGTCTGCTATGGAGCAGAGAATCCTAATGGAGAGACACGGTCAAAGAACGCTATAGACAGATTTGGCAGAGCAAGCGTCGAATGTTTTGAACAAATGTTTCAAACCGAAAAGTTTGATTTCGGTTATCAAGGCAAATGCGGTTGCAATATTCTTCATTATGCTGCGATGACAGGAAATCTGGATAGAGTTAAGCTGCTCATAGAACGCGGCGCAGACGTCAATGTAAAAGATAATGTTTCAAGAACAGCATTGCACCATGCCTACCAAAGCGGGAATCTGGAAGTGGCTAAATATTTAGTTGAAAAAGGTGCAGACGTCAATGCAAGCGATGATGGCGGAGATTGTTTTTTGTACTTTGCCGCAAGAAGTGGAAATCTCGAACTGGTAAAATGGTTGTTCGATCACGGCGTGGATCTTGGTTTAGAAAATGAATTGTATGAGGTTGTTTTACATTCTGCTGCCGAAAGCGGGAATTTGGAATTGGTTAAATGGCTAATCAAAAAAGGGCTGGACGTTAACTCAAAAGATATGTTTGAAAGGACTGTCTTGCATAGCGCCGCCCGCAGTGGGAATTTGGAACTGGTTCAATGGCTCATCGAAAAAGGACTGGATATCAACGCAAAAGACGATGTTGATAATACGGTCTTACATTTTGCCGCAGAAAGTGGCAATCTGGATTTGGTTAAATGGCTCATTGAAATGGGAATGGACGTCAAGATTAAAAATGGCGTTGAACGCACGGTTTTGCACAGCGCCGCCGAAAGTAACAATCTGGAACTGATTAAATGGCTGGTTGATAAAGGACTGGATATTAATGCCAAAGATACGGAGGAAGCAACGGTCTTGCATATTGCCGCCTGGAACGGAAATTTTGCGCAGGTAAAATGGCTGGTTGAAAAAGGAATGGATATCAGCTCAAAAGAGGATGGCGTAGTTTCAGTCTTGTTTTGCGCCGCCCGCAGCGGTAATTTGGAATTAGTTAAATGGCTGGTTGATAAAGGAATGGATGTCAATGCAAAAGACAATTTGGGAGAATCCGTCTTACATTCTGCTGCTGAAAGCGGAAATCTG
The DNA here is from genome assembly GCA_045586185.1 of Thermoguttaceae bacterium. Classification (GTDB taxonomy): domain Bacteria; phylum Planctomycetota; class Planctomycetia; order Pirellulales; family Thermoguttaceae; genus RUG11551. The sequence continues at coordinate 30,152 of JAZMZV010000208.1, forward strand.
GAGTTGGTAAAATGGCTGGTTGAAAAAGGATTGGACGTCAACGCAAAAGACAATTTGGGAAGAACCGTCTTACATTCTGCTGTTTGGGGAGGGACTGATGAAATGTACGATTGGCTTATTGAACATGGAGCCAAAGAATCTGACCAATAGATTTCTCGTGGTTTCACTCAGTTTTAGCGGAACGCGTTGCGTCCGATTTTTTTTGCGAACTTCGCGAACTTTGCGTGAGATTTTTTCGGCGGCAGGGGACTGCCGCGAGCCGGTTGTTCGCGCGGGTTTTCCTGCGAAAAAGGTTATTTCTTGTTCTGGCAAGTAGCCCGAGGACGGGCTACATCCAAGGGGCGTTTTCGGCTTACGCAATACGGTATTTCACACTTCGAACAAAGCGTAACTTCGCTCGTTTCACTCGCTACGTTACCGCCTTTCATCGGTTGGTGAAACCAATGCGGCATCATAATTCCGGCGTTTCGGTTCGCCTGTCGGCGAACTGCGTAATTCCGCTCCCGTTGGTCTCTACATTACCGCCTTCCATTTCTTTCGCGGGCGTTCCGCCCGCCTTGAAAAAACTTGCGGTCGCCAGCAAGCTGGCTCCCTTTTTAGGGAAGTTTTTTCAAGGGAATTATAACGAGATTTTTATTCAATAAAAAAAGAGGGGAAAACCTTTTTTGAAAAAAAGGTTCTTCCCCTCAAACTCCCCTTTCCAAAAAACTTTAGCAAGGGGAGAAAGACATTAAATTAGAATAATCTATGCGGAGAGCCTTGCGTAATTCCGAATTCCGAATTACGCATTCCGAATTACTACAGCGTCCATCCTTCGCGGTACGGAACGGCGAGCAGAGCGTTGGCGGCTTCGGAGTTCGTCTTCATGGCGTCAGCGTCCCAGACGAGTTCTTCGCCAGTGCGGTAAGCCAAAGCGCCAAGCAGAATCGTTTCCGTCAGGCGGCCGCCGTAGCTGAACCGGCAAAGGCAGTCTTCCGGCTTGTTGTCGCGAATCGCCTGCAGCCATTCGTTGTGATGTCCGAGCGATTTGGCAATCCAGGGTTCCGGAGCTTTGTAATCTTTGAAGTTGGCTTCCGGATACAGAACGCGAGAGCCGTAGTCGGCAAAGAGCTGTCCCTTTTCGCCGTCGAACAGAACGCCCATGAAGCGATCCGGGATGTTCTTCTGCTTGAGGATTTCCGGACGCTTTCCGCCGTCGAGCCAGTGCAGATTGACAGCCGGCTGTTCGCCGTCTTCTTCGAACGTGTAGTCCATTTCGAGGTTGAGCGGGCAGCCTTCCGGGTTGCGTTCCGGACCGTCAACGATTTTAATCGTCTTGCAGTTCTTGAGCTTGAGCGCCCAGAACGCCAGGTCCATGATGTGAGCCGCCATGTCGCCCAGCGTACCGTTGCCGAAATCCCACCATTTACGCCAGTTGGCGGGCAGATAGCAGGGATTATACGGACGGAACGGAGCGGGTCCGACCCACAGATCCCAATCGAGATTGGCGGGGACGGGCGGCGTGTCGGTCGGGCGTTTGGCGTCAGGCGTCAAGCCCCAGCCTTTTCCGCACCAGACGTAAACGTCGTGAACCTTGCCGACTGCGCCGGACTGAACCATTTCAACAACGCGTCGATAGTTGTCTTCCGCATGAATCTGAGTTCCCATCTGGGTGCAGACTTTCTTTTCAGCGGCAACTTCCTGCATAACGCGAGCTTCGCGAATGTCGTGAGCCAGCGGCTTTTCGCAGTAGCAGTGAAGACCCATCTTCATAGCCATCACAGCCGGGGCGGCGTGAGTGTGGTCTGGCGTAGTAATCAGAACGGCGTCGAGGTCTTTGACTTCTTCGAGCATCTTGCGGAAGTCCGCGAACTTCTGCGCTTGCGGCGCGAACTGTTTGCCAGCGGCATTTAACAGTTTGGAGTCGACGTCGCAAATAGCAACGATGTTTTCGTGAGCGGCGTTAATCGCTTTGAAGTGATCTGCGCCTCGCATGCCGGCGGTCCCGACGAAAGCGATATTGAGTTTATCGCTGGGGGCTTTATCCTGGCAGAATGCGGGAACGGAAACGTTAGCGGCTGCCAAAGAAGCGGCAACTGCGCCGGTCTTCAAAAAATCACGACGTGAAAAACGACTGGACATAAGTGTCTCCTTTCGTGGATTATAATTAAATAAAGTTAAAGTTGCGAATTGCAAAAAAGTGGTTAGTGGCAAGTGGTTAGTGTTTAGTAAAGAACTTTGCGTCCTTACCACTTAAAACTTACCACTTACAACTGCTTTATATAAAGTATAATCGATTCCCAGCGGAATTGCAACGGTTATAATGTAAAAATGGGAGGTTTTTTGGAAATTTCCGGTATTTTTTTCGTTGTAAAGCGAAATCTTGCTGGTTTTGGCGTTGGCTCTCCCTTGTAAAAAAAAGAAATTGTGGTAAATTAGAAGTAAGTTTATGGTATCAAAATACGCGATTGTTCGCTAGCAGGAACAAATACGCAGATTCCAAAACCTCTGGAGCGGTGGCTGAGTGGCCGAAAGCGTCGGTTTGCTAAACCGATGAAGGAGTACTCCTTCCGCAGGTTCGAATCCTGGCTGCTCCGGTTTGCAAAGGAGACAGGAAAACGAGAGTTTTTCCGGTCTCCTTTTTTTAGTTGCGAGTAACGAGCCGGGGTGCGTAAGCCCCCGGAAGAACCGCGCAGCGGTTCAATAATAGCGAGTTGCGAGTTTGTTCGCCTGACGGCGAATGCGTAATTCCGCTCCCGCTGGTCGCTCCATTACCGCCTTTCATCTATTTGCTATTCTCAACGTTTTCCATGTCCAAAAAGATCCGCGCCAACTTCCGTAAGAACCGCAATGCGCCGCCGCGTAAAAACGACTGGCTTCGTCAGTACGAGGAAAACGGCGGATCGACGCTGGAAAACGAGGCGTCCAGCGAACGCATTGTCGGGCGCGGCAAGCAGTCTAAAAAGCTGACCGTTAAAGGCGAGGCTCTCAAGTCGGATGCGTCTACCGGGTTTAACGTGGAACTGGAAGTCGATCTGTCGCTCTGCCGCACTGGGCGAATTCTCTCGACGCATGGGTTGAACAGTTTCGTTTCCGACGACCTGACCGGCGACGTCTATCGATGTCAGATTCGGCGTCTGCTCAAAACGCTTTCTACGGGACAGCGCAACCCGGTCGTGGCGGGCGACCGCGTTCTGTTCAGACCGGCTCCGCAAAGCGACATAAACGAAGGGTTTATTGAACGAATCGAGCCGCGGCAAGGCGTCTTGTGCCGAACGAGCTGGAAGAAACAGCACGTCATCGCCGCCAATATTGACCAAGCGTTTATTATCGCTTCCGCCGCCGAACCGGAAATCAAGCCGAATCTCATTGACCGCATTATTCTCACCGCTGAGAAAGTCAACCTCAAGCCGATTGTCTGTATTAACAAAATTGACCTCGTTGACCCAGCTGCGTTTCAGCCGCTGGCGGGCGTGTACGCGTCGATGGGGCTGGACGTCCTGTTCCTGTCAACGAAAACCGGACAGGGAATCGAGGAATTCAAACGCGCTCTGGCGGGAAAGGCGTCTGTCGTTACCGGACAAAGCGGGGTGGGGAAATCGTCGCTGCTCAACGCCGTTGACCCGACGCTTCAACTCAGAACGCAGCAGGTCAGCGACGAAAACGAAAAGGGCAAGCATACGACAACCGCCGCCCGGCTGTACAAAATCAACGCCTCTGACGCTGTTACATCTTACGTTCTCGACACGCCCGGCATCCGTTCGTTCCATCTCTGGGACGTCATTCCGGAAGAGGTCGCCGGGTTCTATCGGGATATTCGCCCGTTTGTCAGCCAATGCCAGTTTGACGACTGCACGCATACCCACGAAACGGGCTGCGCCGTCAAAGCCGCCGTCGGAAACGGTCTTATCGACGCCCGCCGGTACGATTCCTACTGCCAAATCTTCGCCGGCGAGCTGGAAGAAGAGGAAGAAGAAAACAAATAAACGGATCGCGCTTTTGTCAAATTCTTCTTTTTGACGAAATATTTTCATTTCAATATGACATTAAATCAATATCGCGCTCTTATTACCACTGATTCTATATATACATATCAAAGATGAAGCGTTTTTCTAATTATGAAAAATATGGCATAAACAAACCGCTCTTAAAAGAAATAACTAAAATCTTCATAAAATTATCGTTCCCCCCCTTGCGAATTATCAGATATTAGCAATAATAATTATAAGCTTAATTTGTTCTCGGTTATCTTAACCTACAAGTTACAGTCGGTAAACGATTAGACTGTCATTTGATTATCCAAATCGTTTACGTAGTCAAATACTAAACCAATTTGTCGCAGATTACCACCTGGTTTTACCCGGATTATTAGAAGTTGGTTTGACAGGACTGCACTCCTAAATCTTTTTGTTCTGGGGCGTTGTCTTGTATGCTATTCTAATCCCCGTGGTAAGGGCGCGATAATAGCTGCAGGTTCAACGCTCCTCTTTCTTTAAGCAACATATCTTTCTTTAAGCAGCAGACGGGTATACTACAGTTGTTCCTGACAATACAATGTTGTTGCTCATCTTATACATGAATCTCCCCCGCCCACTTGAATCCCCAAAAAGATTTCTGTATAATATTCTAACAGTTAGAGTATAACTTTGTTTTTTGCATTTACAGAAAGGGGTTCTGGTTATGAGAACGCGTATGATTTACGGAATTGCAGCGGCAATTGCTGCGCTGAACGTTTGTTTTGGGTCGCTGGGATGGTGTAACAGTATCGATTCCGCGCCGAGCGTCAAGGACGTTGTTACAGTTGAATTTGCGTCGGCGGAAGACGCGGCAAAGGCGACTCTGACGCCAACGGCGCTGCCAGTCGGCAAGACGCTGGCGCTGTCCGCCCGATGGGACGACACGAACTGGAATCATCGTCTTATGAACAAGACGATGAGCGAGAACGGCTGGAAAGCGACGTTCTATCTCAACAGCATCGACGACAACTACGTTCAACACGTCGTCAAGCCGTTTGTCGATCATGGGTCAGGCATCGGTTCCCATACCAACACTCACCCGTCGCTTAACCTGACAACGCCCAACGCGATGTTCTATCAGATTCTCAACAACCGCGTTACGCTGGAAGCCGCGACAGACCAGTGCGTCGTCGGGTTTACGTTTCCCAACGGGCTGAGTCCGTCTATCGCCGACCCGGACTCCATCGGGAAGATGGCGCGCTGTCTGCTTCGCAGTGAAATGCATACCATCTCGGAGTCGGAACGCGTTTTCAATGAACTTAATCTGGACAAGTCGGAAATGGTCGCCTGCTACCTGTTTGGCGCCAATGACCGAGACCCGCAAGCCGAGGTCTTTAACCGAGAATTTCAGGGCGGGCTGGATCGCCTTGCCGCCGGTAAGCTGGACTTCTGCGGGCCGTATTTTGTCCTGGGCGTTCACGCCTGGCAGGACAAGAGCGGAAAAGACGGGTTTGACCGTCTATCGAAAATTATCGCGGCGCAGTCAAACCGCCCGGACGTTTGGTACTGCACCAACAACGAGTACGCTGCGTATCGCCTGACGAGTTTGAACTGCAAGATTCAAAAAGTCGGTCAGTCAGCGGACGGCAAGACTGTTACATTTGAAATCGTCCGACCCGCTCCGTTCATTCTCGGCGCGGCAGTCGATCAGGGATTCAAAGTTGAGCCAGCGCCGAAATCGGTTGTCTGCAAAGACGCGTTGACCGTTTCCGATCAGGGCGAGTTCATGCTGAGCGCCAACGGGTCTGTCCCAGCTGTCATCGGACGCGCCAACGAGTCCAACGGGTTCGTCTCTCCCAAATTCCCGGGGCTTCGTTTTGAAATTCAGCTCGACGCGAAAACCAACCGCATTTGCGGCAGTCTGAAAAACGAGACGGGCGCCGCTCTGTCCGACGCAGACTTTGCGTTCCGTCTTCCTCTGAAATGGGAAACCGGCGTGATTCGCAAATCGTTACAGGAACTGACGGGAAAAGACCATCTCGGCAACGGCGAGGACGCCTCGTTCTGCTTCCCGCTGGGCGCGTTTAGCTCCGACCCGCAGTTCAACGACGACGATCTGTATTGCGTTTGTGAAATGAACTTCCAGCAAGGCGGTCAGAAACGGCTTTACAGCGAATGTACGGTTCGTCAGCCGTTTACCCCCAAAGCCCTGCCGCGCGACGTCGCTCTCTTTACTGGTTGCGTTGCAGAATCCGACCTGACGGACGAGACATTCGCGCCGCTGTCCGCGCCCGGCGCTGAACTCAAACCGGTCAACGACACGCCGTTTGGACAATGGCGTCAGACCGTTTCCAACGCTCAAACGGCGGCGTACGTCGTGGAGGCAACGCGCCAATTCGAGAACGGCGTTCAGCAGCCGTCGTTGGTCTACGCCTTTGAGTTTGCGTGCCCGGACGGCGCCGACGCTCCCGTTGCGTGCGTTTTGAAATCGAATCTGAAATCTCAGATGAAATACGTCTGGCTCAACGGTAAACGACTCGAACTTGGTAAACACGGCGCGTTTACCGCCGCCCCGGGCGTCAACAGAATCCTCGTCGGTCTTACCGACGGCTGGACGTACTATATCCGCAAATGCGAACTGTACATCGCAACTCAAGACGGCAAACCGGTCAAATGCCGAAGAATTTCAACCGGGGAATAAATGAGTAGAAGCTGGTAGGGGGGGATTGATTATTGCGTAAGCAGATACCCTCCCTTGGATGTAGCCCGGCTCCGGGCTACAACTTGACGGCGTAAGCCGTCAAGGGAAAAAAACGCCGAAAGGGGGAGACAACGTAGAGAGAAAATGACGAATATTTTCGGCTACGAAATTGGTTTTTCGTAGTATTAGCAGTGTAGCCCGAAGCCGGGCTACATCCGGAGGAGGTTTCCGGCTACGTCGATTTGGTATGCACACTTCAAGCGTTTAACGCAAGCGACCAACGGGAGCGGATTTTGGCAATCGCGCGGCAGCGCGGACTGGGAGCGGCGCCTCGCCGCCCTGAAGCCGGGCTACCTCCGGAGGAGGTTTCCGGCTTACGTCAGTTTTGTATGCACACTTCGCGGCGTGAAATAATTATTATGCGAAAAGAGAATCAACATAAACGCACGTATAAACACCACAATTTACCACACTGGGACTATCCTGAAAGACTGCAATATATAACATACCGTCTTTGGGACAGTTTACCTAAATATCAGTTAAAAGAATTATTAGAAAAGGTTGCAATCGTTCCAAAAGAACGCCGACGCTCCTATATGGGGCATTTAGTTGAAGAATGGGTTCATAACGGAAGCGGCTGTGGGATTTTAACCGCAGACGACGTTTTCCCGATTATATTGGAAAATTGGTTTTATCATCATAAAAAGGCATACGACATCTTAGAATGGGTAATAATGCCTAATCACGTTCATTTATTAATTAACCAATATTACGGGTACGCATTAAAAGACGTTGTCGAGTCATGGAAAAGCTTTACCAGCCGTCGTATCATGGAAACAGCGTCGTATAAACAAGCGGTTGCCAATAATCCTGATTTTGTCGATTCCGTTTGGTATCCCAACTACTTTGATCGAATGATTCGCGGGTCAAATCATAAAGCCAATACTCGACAGTACATTTTAAACAATCCTGTCGGTTTGAGATGGGGTCAAACAACCGTTCAAACGCCGCAGGACTGGCCTCTTTCCAGCGCGACTGAGCAATGGAAAGAGCTGGTAAATTTTCCGCCAGAAGGGTGAAATGTAGTATTGCGAAGGAGACGCCCACCCTTGGATGTAGCCCGGCTCCGGGCTACAACTTGACGGCGAAAGCCGTCAAGGGAAAAACGAAGTTCCGGCGAGGGAGAGTTCACGACGTTTTCGACTGCGAAACAGATTTTTAGTAGGTCGCGGCAGAGTAGCCCGAAGCCGGGCTACATCCGGAGGAGGTTTCCGGCTGCGTCAGTTTGGAATGCACACTTCGCGGCGTAGAAACGTCTTCTATTTCCACGGGAATTCTTTTCCGGTGAGGCGTTCGTAGGCTTCGACGTACTTCGCGCGGGTTTTGTCGATAATGTCCTGCGGGAGGGTCGGCGGTTCGCTGTTCTTATCCCAGCCGGACTCATTGGTCAGCCAGTCGCGAACAAACTGTTTGTCGAACGAGGGCTGGCTGCGTCCTTCTTCGTACTGGTCGGCGGGCCAGAATCGGCTGCTGTCCGGCGTGAGGACTTCGTCCGCCAGAATCAGTTTGCCGTCCAGGACGCCCCATTCAAACTTCGTGTCTGCAATGAGAATGCCTTTGGATTCCGCATACTCGCTGCCGCGGAGGAAGATTTCAATGCTGCGTTCGCGAAGCTCTTCCGCCAGCGCGACGCCAATCTCGTTCGCCATCTGCTCGAAGGAAATGTTGATGTCGTGTCCTTCTTCCGCCTTGGTGGACGGCGTGAAAATCGGGTTTTCCAGCTTCGCGCTTTCTTTGAGATCTTTGGGAAGTTCAATTCCGCAAACGGAACCGCTCTTCTGATATTCTTTCCAGCCGGAACCGGTCAGATAGCCGCGGACGATGCATTCCATCGGGACGATTTTCGTCTTTCTGCATAGCATCGAACGGCCCGCCAGGTCGGTCGTGTCGAGTCCTTTGAGCTGCGGCATTTCGTTGACGTCACAAGTAATCTTGTGGTTGTCGCCGCCGAAGAGGTCAAACCAGAACGCGGAAATCTGCGTCAGGACGCGCCCTTTGTCGGGAATGCCCGCCGGCAGAATCCAGTCAAAAGCGCTGATGCGGTCTGTTGAGACGAGCAGAACTTCGTCTCCGAAATCATAAACGTCGCGAACTTTCCCGCTGCGAACGGGAAACGGTAAATTGGTCTTTAATACGGGTGTGGACATGAGAGGGCAATGGGTAATGGGGAAAAATGAGTGGGAGTTAGTTAGGAGTTAGGAGGGAGGAGTGAGGAGTTACGATTCTCGCAACTCGCAACTCGTAACTCGCAACTATCTAACCTTATATCCTTTTTCTTTCAGGAACGCTTTGAGTTCCGGGATTTTAATCATCTGGAAATGGAACACGCTTGCCGCCAGGAGGATGGTGGCTCCCGCTTCGACGGCGTCGGCGAAATGCTGCATGTTACCCGCTCCGCCGGAGGCGACGATTTGAGCGCTGCACGCCTTCGCCATGGCTCGAATTACCGGCAGATCGTATCCGGTGCGCGCGCCGTCGCCGGACTTGCTGGTCGGGAGAATGACGTTGACGCCGAATCCGTCGAGCTTTTTGGCGAATTCGACTGCGTCCGCGCCGGTGGCTGTGCGTCCGCCGTCAATATAGACTTCATATCCTGAGGGGAGTTCCGCGTTGACGTCTACGTCGATGGCGGCTGTAACGGCGTCGACCCCGAATTCTTTAATCAGTTCCGGAATCAGATCGGGCTTTCGGAACGCGGCAGAGGAAATCGAAACGCGGTTGGCTCCGGCGTTGAGAACGGCGGCGGCTGTTTTGACGTCGCCAATTCCACCGCCGACGGTAAACGGAACCGTCGTTGCCGCAGCAACCTTTTTAACAACGTCCAGCATGGTAGAGCGATTTTCTACCGTGGCGGTAATATCCAGCAAAGCCAGCTGATCCGCTCCGGCGGCGCAGTACGCCTTGGCGCATTCGACCGGGTCGCCGGCGTCGATAATGTCTACAAAATGCACGCCCTTGACAACGCGACCGTTTCGCATGTCCAGGCAAGGCATGATCGATAATTCTTTGTCCATGATTTGAATGGGGGGTATGTGGTAAATTCGAAATGAAAAATTCGAAATACGGGGCTGAAAAGTCCCGCATTCCGATTTCTTATTCTATCGTTATTTTTACTTTTGTCAAGTTAGAGAGGGGGAAGTGCATAGTGCATAGTGCATAGGCGCAAGCGCTACTCTCACTAAGCGCTAAGCACTAGGTACTAAGCACTAGGCACTCAGACGCTAAACCGAATCAACAGGATGTCGCCGTCTTTGACGACGTATCCTTTGGGTTCCTGACGGAGCTGGTTTCGGGCTTTGACTTCGCGCTCGCTGCCCGCCGCCAGGAGGTCGGTAACGGTCATGACTTCCGCTCGAATAAACCCGCGCGCCAGGTCGGTGTGAATGCTGGCAGCGGCGTCGAGTGCGGTTCCGCCCTTTTTGAGAATCCAGGTTCGCACTTCCGGTTCCCCGGCGGTGAAGAACGTCATCTGTCCGGACTCGTCCAGCATGAGCCGAACCAGTTCGTCTTTGTTCGCCGTCTGAAGCCCCATCTCCTCGATGAGCGCCTGGCTTTCTTCCGGCGACATGCCGTCCAGTTCCAGCTGAAGGGAAACGGGCGCGGCGAAAACCTTGACGCCTTCAATGCAGTTGTCAAACCGGTGAAGGTCGGACTCGTCGTCGCCGCAGTTGACGACGACCATTCTCGGCTTTTCGCTGAACAGACGGAAGGCGCGAGTGCATTTCTGCTCGTCTTCGGTCATGTCGTCCAGCGACACCGCCTTTTCGTTTTCCAAGCCGGCGAGAACCTTCTGCAAAACCGCCTGTTCAAACAGGAGCTTTTCTTTTTCCGGTTTTTGAAGAGGTCGTTTGAGCTGGGCTTCCAGACGTTCCAAACGGTTGGAAACGACTTCCATATCCGCCAGAAGCAGGTCTTCGGTAAAGGAATTGTAGTCAGCGACCGGGTCGGACTTGTCAAACGCGCCGACGACCAGCACGAGACAGTCCGCCTCGCGAATGTGCGCCAAAATCGCGGGCGCGCCTTCGTGGTTGCGGTTCAAGCCGGGCGTGTCGACCAGTTCCAGATTGGCGTGCGTTACCTTTTTCGGCTTGTACAGTTCGCACAGCGGAGCGAATCGCTCGTCGGGAATGGGAACCATGGCGCTCTGCTCTTTATGCGACAGAGCCAAGTCCGGCGCGATGCCGGTCAACCAATGAAACAACGTACTCTTTCCAGAGCCGGAATATCCTGCTAGTCCAATTTTCATAATCTAAAGTTGCGAGTTGCGAGTAGCGAGTTGCGAGTAGTATTTGTGAGGCGCTTGCGTTTCCGCTAGAACCGCGTAGCGGTTCAATATTAATAGCCGTGGGTTTTAACCCACGGAGCGAGTTACGAGTTGTGAGTAGTATTTATCTGTTACAAATCAGTCCGGCAGCCAGATAGAGCTTTTCTTTTCTTCCGGCGCGGGGCTGGCGGGTGGGTTGGGGGAATCGGGCGTCCACAGTCCGGACGTCGTCTGCTGCGGCGGTTCCGGGGTGGTCGCTGACAAGTCCGCCGGGTTCGGGGCTTGTCCGCGAGCCGCCATTTCCGACATCTGCTGGATTTGCTGGACGAAGTTCATCAGCGCCTGCATGGTCTGCGGTTCGTCCTTGTGATCCTGATAAATCTGGTGCATCTTCTTTTCCATTTCCGCCATGTTTCCTGACAGGAACATCGTCTGCAGTTCCATCATGTCGAAATAGGAATCGGAAATGTTGTTGGCTTTGCAGAAGTCTTTGCCTTGCTGAATGTTTTCCGGAACAAGGCCGTTGGGAGACAGGCACAGCTTGACGTACGCCGTCTGACGGATGTCGACGGAAAGCGTGTCTCGGCTGACGATTTCCTGAGCCAGCTTGTGCATGACGCTGTCCGTTCCGTACGGATTGTAACGGGCGTAAAGCATCGCCAGGTCGCTGTCGGAAAGCGATTTGAGGTCGACTGCGCCGTACAGGGTCGGCGGGAGCGACGCCAAGTCGCTGGATTCCACCGTCAGAGCCGGGAGCGGCTTGAGGTTCAACGCGGCATACAGCGCGTCGAAATCCAACAGCGGATTGCCGGCGCCGAGCAGGTATTCGACAACTTTGATAACCGCTCGAACCAGCGGCTGCTTTTGTTTGTCTGCCGCCGCCTGACGCAAGGACGCGCCTAAAACGCCAAGGCAGAGATCCGGCCAGCAATTGAGCAGCAAGTCGTTGTAATGCTCGCGCTGAAGCTGATTGATTTTATCTTGAGGCGTGTTGTCCGGGAACGCCTGCGGACGGGTAAAGGAGTCGATTGTAACAGACGGCGCTTCCATTGTAACAGCCTGCGGATCGCCTTCGATGCAGTCGCCAAAGGTTTCCTTAACCAGAGCGTAAACGTCTTCCCGGTCGCATTCCAGAATCGACGAGAATTCCAGAATCGCGTCACGGTCAGTTCTCTTTCCCCAAAGGGCGACAGAGCCGAGAACGAGCGGGATGTCTTCAAACGTGAGGGATTCAGACCACGACGTCTGTTTGGGTTGATCGAGCAGCGAGCCGATAAACAGCGGCGGCGGGCCGTCGAAGTTTTCTGCCGGGACGTTCTGCGAAATCAGGCGGTTTGAACTCAAGAGCAGTTCTCGCAGTCTGTCCTGATCTGTAACTTTGTACTGGAAGTCGTACAGCGGCATGTTGTCTTCCAGCGGCGATTTCGACAGCAACAGCGCCGTTGCCAGAGCGTCGATTTTGCGGTTGAGTTCCGGCTCGCGCTCAGAGTACAGCTTGAACATGCGAGAGGCGTCTGCGATTTTGCTGCGGTTAAGATACAGAATTGCAGCGTTGTATGCGGAATTCAGTTCCGTCGGGTCGTCATTGGCGATTTTCTCAAACGCCTGCGCCGCTTCGAGCCAATGGAAGGTGGAAACCAGTTGCTGCGCCGCGGTGAAATCCGCCGTCAGCGCGCCGCGGCTATTGGTCTGATAGAACGAATACGTCTGGCGCAAGGGTAACGCGAGGCTGGAATCGCTGAGAATTCGCAGCTGCATCCGGTGCGTCATTTCGTACTCTTGAGTCGCCTTGAGCTGATCGAAGAACGTGGCGCGGAGGCTCATCAAAAACAGCGCGGCGGGAATAAACCCTTCGTTGAGTTCGTTTTGGCTCAGAGAACTTAACGCCGCCAGCATCCCGGTGGGGTTCATTTCCGGATAATGGTTGATAAAGCACTTTTCCAGATAATCGTAACCCGCGTCGACGTCTCCGTTGTTGGAACAGGCGAGGCTTTTCCACGCCAGAGCCAACGGGTTGTCCGGGAACTGAGCAAGGAACTGCTCAACCGCTTCGTTCCAGGCAGAAATCGATTCCAAATTGCCGCCGCTAATATCTTTCATGCATTTAAGATAAAGCAGGTGGCACTTCACGTCCAGAATGTCTGGCTGATTCGGGTTCTTTTCCAAAACGGCGTTGATGAAACTCATTGCCGCCGCGTACTGCTGACCCTGGAGCATCTTGCGGATTGTCTGAATATCGGCGGGATTGTCGCACCCGGGGACTCGGCTTTTTTTACCAGCTGCGCTGGATGTCGAGGAATTGGAATCTGTACTCATGGTTTTTGTGGATAATTAAAATGGCGTGCGCCGAACTGCGTTATCGCAGCGGTTGACAGGATATGGGAATATGGGTAATGTTTCTATTCGCCAACGACTGACAGCGTTTGATCGAGAGGATTATTCTCTATTAATAATCTTATCGATTCAAAAGCTGTTTTCAAGTCCTTATATATTATTACACTGATATTTTAGCAGAAATAGCTATTTCTTTCAGGGGGGGCGCCAGAAAAGTTAGGAGTTAGAAGTGAGGAGTGAGGAGTTGACAGCAGAGAGAATGTGGTAAATAGGCAAAATGCGTCAGTTGCAAAAGATTGATTTTTGAATGATTTTTGGAATTATTTAGGATATTTCTATTTTCTGAAACATAAAATGTCGATGAATCAATTATAGAACTGGATTTTTATATCCAGAAGTATTTCATTTGACGGTTGTCTGCACCAGGATAGCAACCCGATTGCCAGCAGACAATTTATTATGGAGGATAAACCGTGAAATCAGTGAACCAATGGTATAAGCGCATAGCTGCCCGCGTCCGAAAAATGCCGACCATCTTGGCAATTATAGTCGCATTTACCAGTAGCGGAGCTGCCATTTATGGGCAAGGCGTCTCTGGCGTACCGGCTATTCCAGTTGAAGGCGGCGTCTATTATGACTATAACTCTCCTCCGACCCCAGCAGCTCAAACAGCTGTTCCGTCGGGAACTGCAACAGCAAGCTATGATACTGTCGTAACCCAGCCAGAGGATATTTCTCATACAGATAATATTACGACAAATCCTGCTGTAGCAATCAATCCCACCGGTCCGTTTGAGAAACGCGGCGATTATTATGTTCGTACGACTGACCGTTACGGCAATCCCAAATATGATTTTGACGAGTATTCTCCTGGAATTCTTCCACAGCCGATGGGAGGGATGCCTAACAGCGGACCGGAAAAAATAGATCCGCGCACACTGCAGCCTTCCGGACCAAAAGGCGCGGCGGGAGATACGATTCTTAACAGCCCGGGATGTCAGCTTTGCGGCGGCGGATATGGCAATCCAAAGCTTTGGTCTTTTGAAATTGGAACCAAAATTTTACATCGCGAAGCTCCAGAATATATTCGGGAAATTCCTCAAGTTTTAGGATATGTCAGCTCCGTTTCGACAATACAAGGATACGCCGTTGAAAAGGACACGTCATTTGATATTTCCGCCGGTTTGGATATTCGAGCAAAACGTTATTTAGGCCGCAATGCCAAGAACGTCAATTTCTTCCTCGAATTTGAATTCTGGGGACTTAACGAATGGAACATGACCAACAGGTATCTGTTTTACGGTCTGGACGAAGAAGGCGAGCAAGATATTGACGAAATGGAATACAAGGTTCGTTCCAGAGTCAATTCCTTTGAGCTTAATCTTCGCATTCAGCCGCGTGGAACGCTTCATGACAAGATGGTATACCTTCCAAACGGACGCGTTCAAAGACAATGCCGTCAGGGTTGGACAGGAAACATGCTTGTCGGAATTCGATATTTTGATCAAAATGACTATGGTCTGCTGAGCAATCTTTCAGATGGATACTTCTTAGATTGCGAGACCGACAATAACATGCTTGGTTTCCAAATTGGAGCAGAACTCATTGATCAACACTGTATGTGGAATTGGGGCATAAACTGGAAATTAGCTCCTTTGTACAACTGGTCGGATCGTACGTATAACGCTTCATGGATGCCTGATTCCGTAAAATCCGCTGAAGGTCAGCTGGCAGGTTTGGCTGATATCGGCATTTGGGCAAACTACCGATTCAGCAAGCGTTTGACAGGTCGCTTCCAGTATAACATTATGTGGGTTACAGGCGTTGCTCAAGCAACAAGCCAGGTAGTTCAAGGCATCAATGATCGATATGCTATCGATAACGATACAACGGAATTCCTGCAAGGCATGACAGTGTCGTTGGAATACGCCTGGTAGTCTGGAGCATAAAACTCCAAGCATAAAAGATAAATAAAAACGGCGAGAAGATTTGATTCCTCTTGCCGTTTTTTTGTTTGTTAAAATCACGCCGTTTACAGAGACAGAACGTATTCGCAAAGAGCGTCAATTTCTTCTTCTGTAAGTTGAACGTCCTGAAGTTCGTGCTTTCCTTCAACGAAAAGTTCTTTCATAGTAACGTAGCGTCCATCATGGAGATACGGAGCCGTTCTCCAGACTTCCAGCAGAGTTGGCGTATCCCAGTCGTCTCGCTGGTCGAATTCAGCGCGGGTTTTGACGTTGTGCATTTGCATGTCGGTGTAGTATTCTCCGCCGTGGCAGACGTCGCACTTGGCTTTTTTGAAGACTTCTTTCCCTTTGAGAGCTTTTTCGGACAGCTTGCCGTTTACCAGATACGGACTGGGGACGGCTTCCATAGCTTCGATGAATTCGTCGATGCACTGAGCGTCCTCTTCCGGTCGAACGGCGAACTGAATAAACTGAATTCCCTTGCGAACGCAGGCGTGATGGTCTGGACGAATTCCGGAAATCATGGTCGGCGGGGTTTTGTCTGAACGGAACAGAGACTTGGCGTTTTTCGGGTTGCCCATGCCGTCGTTCATCAAATCCCAGTTGAGGGCGTCAACGCGAGCGTTAGGATGGCACGTCGCACATGATTGCCATTGCTGGAAGCACAGCGAGGCGTCGCCGAAGAACATCTGTCCTTTGCGAACTTTAGTCATTTCCTGCTGCGGTCCAAGCTCGATTTTACCGGTGCAGCGTTTGGAGCGCAAATTGACAATGTCGATTTCGTCCGAGAAATACAGCGGCGTATACGCTTTATTGTCTGTTACAACGATTGATCGAGGAGCGACGCCCTTGAGTCGGACGCGGTTTCTCATTCCGACCAAAAACGAAAGGTCGTTGGGAACGTCCGCCGCAGTCGCCGCCGTGTAAATGCCCGCATTTTCAGTGGTCTTTTCCGGCATCGCCAAGAGTTTTTCAATCATTTTTTCGTTGTCGATAATGCTCATTTCCGACGTTCCGGAATGAGTTACCAGCAGCGTTTTGGAGTCTGGCGTGAACGCGATTCCGTACGGGTTGGCGGCGCCCAGGTCGATGTCGTCCAGAAGAACGACGTTCACCAGCTTTTTGGCTTCGACGTCAATAACCGCCAGGGCGTTTGTGTTCATCCAGCCGCGTTCCACCTGAGTGGTTGGCATTTGGTATCGAGCCAGAATGTTGGTTGCGTAAGCGTATTTTCCGTCTGGCGAAACGCGAATCTCATGAACAGAAGAACAGCCGTTAATCAGGCGAATGGACGTCGCGGTATTGGTTGCGGTGTCGATAACGCCGATTTCCGATGCAACGTCGTAGCCGTCAGCGCGGTCGTTGGGAATGAAGTTGGCAACGAAAACCGTTTTGCCATCAGGGGTTATATCGCAGGAAACCGGTTCGCGAACAACTCCAACTTTGGCGATTTCTTTGCCCTGTTCCAGGTCAACCACGGAAACGTTATTATTGAACTGGTTGCAGACGTAAACACGTTTCCCGTCAGGAGTTAAGCAGGGAGAACAAGGCGTGTGCCCAACGGCAATCGCCTTCTCGACTGCCCCGTTTTCTGCCGACATGACCAGCAACTCGCCTTCCGGTCGGGTTACGGTTACGTAAAGGGTTTTGTCGTCTTTAGATATGGCGATTCCTGTCGGCGTCGCTGGCGTAGGGAATTCAGCGGCAACGCTCTTTCCTGCCAAGTCAACTTTGCTAACGGACTTGCCGTCCATATTAACAACAAACAGGAAAGCTCCATCTGAACTCTGACAAATTGAACAAGGACCTAAATAGCGCGGCGTTTCTTCGCCCTGTACCGTAAAGGACGAAACGACTGCCGTTATGGCGGTCAATAGCAAAACAATGCGTTTCATGATAATAAAGTGGTAAGTGGTAAGTAATTAGTGGTAAGTGGTTAGTTTTGATGAATCGCTTGCGTCCTAACTACTAAAAACTAACCGCTGACCACTGATAATGGCGCCGTAGACGCTTATTTTGACCTCATTATATAGCAATCTTGAATAAAAGTCGAGGGGAAACAGGAAAAAATATCAAAATTTTAAGAAATTATCGGGTTAGGGAGTAGGCAGTAGGGAATAGGGAGTAGG
>JAZMZV010000209.1:0-3535 GCA_045586185.1 Thermoguttaceae bacterium
TACACAAAAACCATTAATTATAGTATACAAGTAGTCACCCTAAAAGTGCAAGCATAAAGTCGCCACCCAATGACACAAAAATTTTCCCCAAGTGGGGACTTTTCGCTTGCACTTGACCCCTACTCCCTATTCCCTATTCCCTATTGCCTTACTTAACGTTCCTCTTATTCTTCGGCTTGATTCTCTTTGAAAGAGTCATCCAGTCTTTGGACAGCGGGGTAAACTGACGGTTGTTTCTTACCCGTTGAGCGGAGCCGGACAGCGGAGCGCCGTCGGAGCTGATCGGTTTGACGCGCTGTACAACGCGGAGGAATTTGAACTTGAGCTGCGGCCCTTCAGATGTGTATTCGACTCCTTCCAGCCGCAGAGCGAGTTTGTCGCCCAGTCGGAAGCAGTTTTCCGCTTTGTATCCGGTGAAGGTCTGAAGAGCTTCTTCAAAGTAGTATTCGTCGTCCGGCAAGTCGTTGGACGTCAGCAGGCTTTCAAATGGAATTTCCGTTCCCTGAACGAAAATGCCTGTCTTGGCAACGCCGGAAATGACGGCGGTCATTTCTTTGCCGATTTGCGTTTCCATGTATTTGGCGATTTTCAGAGCGACGATGTCGCGTTCAGCGTCTTCCGCCCGCTGTTCCGTGTCGGTGAGATGTTCCGCCAAAAAACCGATTTCGTCCAGATGACGGTTGGGTTTTGTTCCGGTGATAATCGCCTGTAACAGACGGTGGACGGTCAAGTCTGAATAGCGTCTGATAGGCGACGTAAAGTGACAGTAGCACGACGACGCCAAGGCAAAATGCCCTTCCTGAGCGGGCGAGTATTCCGCTCGCTGCATGGCGCGCAAAGCCGCCTGATGAACCGGGTATTCATAAGGTGTGCCAGCCGTTTTTTGCAAAACGTCCTGAATGCGGTACTGAACTTTCCCCTCAATTTCATGGATTCCCAGCTCTGAAACAAAGCTGTCGAATCGATCCACCTTTTTGGGTATCGGCGGGAGGTGAATTCGCCGAATAAACGTTTCGCCCTTTTGAGTGAGGAATTCGGCGACCGCTTCGTTGGCGGAGACCATAAACTCTTCAATCAGACTGTGACTTTCGGTAGTAACTTCTTTTTTGACGCCGGTAATCTCGCCCTTGGCGTTGTACAGGATTTTGGCTTCCGGCAGGTTGAGGTGCAGACAGCCTTTTTCATCCCGTCGGCGGCGAAGCGTCAGCGCCAGCGAACGCAGGTCGCTCAGCAGCGCTTTGGTTTGGGTGGCAATGCTAGCGTTACCGGTATTGAAATACTGATCCACCTGCTCGTAGTTCAGACGTTCCGCAGAACGAATCACGGTGTTTTTAATCTCGACGTTGGTGCGAATGCCGTCAGGCGTGTATTCCATGAAAACGGACTTGCAGAAACGGTTTTGGTTGGGCTGCAGGGACGCCATCGAGTTGCAAATCTGTTCCGGCAGCATCGGCAGGACGCGGTCTGGCAGATAGACGCTGTTGCCGCGCATGCGGGCTTCCTGATCCAATACGGAACCCTCGTCGACAAAGTACGACACGTCTGCAATGTGAACGCCCAAAATTACAGAGCCGTTCGAGAGCCGTTCCAGAGAAATCGCGTCGTCGAAATCCTGAGCGTCTTCAGGGTCTATCGTAATGATGTACGCTCTGTTTGTCAGGTCAGTTCGATTGGGTGGAATCGTTTCCGGATACCGGTTGATAATTTGACGCGTGTAAGCGAGAACCTCTTCCGGGAACTTGTAGGGCAGTTCGTACCGGCGAATAACCGACATTGTATCGACTTCCGGGACGCCGCGGGGACCGAGAATTTCCGTAATGACGCCCTCGCCCTGACGTTCGCCCTCGGGGAATCGAACCATCTCGATAACGACTTTTGTGTCTTCTTCGATGTTTTTACTGCGGGCGTCGCCGACCCAAATCGGTTTATCAAACAAGCCGCCGTCCACTTCGACGTATCCAGACGCGCCGATGAACTTGAACGTGCCGACGAAGTTTTTCGTTTGTCGTTCCAGAACGTCGACAATTCGCCCAATTCGCTGCCCTTTTCTGTTTAGACGATTCCCGTCCAGAACGACGGAAACGGTGTCTCTGTCAGAGGCGTTGAGAACGTCGTCGCCCTTGATGGAAATCTCGTTTTGCTTGGTCTTGTCCAAACCAGGCTGACGCACCACGCCGCGCCCGGGTCCTTTCCGGAAATAGACGCCGGTAATCGTTTTCTCGGACTTGTCCACCTTGACCTGCTGTTCCGCCGCCCGGATTCTGTGTCCGCTGCCGTAACGCAGAACGCCTTCGGAAATCAAGTCTTTAATCAGCCGCTTGACGGCGTCCAAATCGTGTTTGGCGAAACCGACCTGCTGCGCCAGCCGTGACGCTTTGACCGGGGTGTAATTAATTCTTTTGACGTGATTGAGAATCGCTTCGCGGGCGTCCTGTTTGTTAATTGTCATGATTTTGGGAGTTGGTAAAATACGATGCTTTGAAATCAAACAAAATATATAGTTCATGCAATCAATTTTACACGATTAATCAAACAAATACAATAGCGAATTTCAGATATTTCATCGGAAAGAGAATATTTCGTTCAAATTTTCAGAGGGATCGTTGATGGCGAGCGGGGAGGCCTGGACGTCGACTGGCTATAAAAATAACGTCAGCGCAAACAGTAACGTCTACGCTGGCGTTTTTCAAAAAAGGAGTTTTTGGAATGAAAAATGGATTTTAGTTGAAGTAGCTCAACAGCCAGTCCATCAAATTGCTGTTGATTTGGTATGTACCCTGCCAGCTCCACATGTTGCGAATCAGGTCAACAGACATGATAAGCGTCATGGTCAGCATGACAACGCAAAGGAACAGACCGATAACGTTGAGAATCGTGTACGGTTTGTCTTTCTTCCCGACTTCTCGAGCGACTTCGATAAGCTCCGGAGTAACGTCTGGAGGAAGAACGCCGCCGTATAAACCGGGTTCGCCAGCTGGAACGGAAGAGTCAATGCCCATGTCGACGCCTTCTGCCGCGCCTTCAATCGCGCCAGGACCAACGCCCATAAGCGGGTCGCTGAAGTCGCTGCTGTTTTCCGACAGAGCGATAACCTGAGAACCCGTTTCGGATTCGTCTTCGACGTCGTCCGGCGTGGTGGTCAGCGTGAATTCGTTTCCTTCTTCCGGGAGGGACGCGCTGGAGGCGCCTTCGATAATGGAAAGACTGTCGTCGTCTAAAACGAGGTCGTCCAAATTGACGTTGAGCGAATCGGAATTCATGGCAACGCTGCCGGCGTCGAGCGCGCCGCTGAGTTCGTTGTCGTCAAGAGAAATGCCGCTGTCGCCTTCCGGTTTGTAGAGGTTGATGCCGCTGCTTTCCCCGTTGAGCGTAACGTCGCTCATAACGTCGGATTCTCCCAAAACGAGGTCTTCTTCGCCGATGTCCAAAACGTTGCCCGCGTCTTGAGAAACGCCGGAAGACGAGTCGAGCGTAGAGTTGATATCCAGCGACGAGCCGTTCATGACGTCAGAGGCTTCCGCGGAGTCTAAAGACA
>JAZMZV010000210.1:0-16286 GCA_045586185.1 Thermoguttaceae bacterium
AATTAAATTATAAAATTTGTCATCGGGCGGGGACTTTTCGCTTGCACTTAAGTGGGGACTTTCCGCTTGCACTTGACCAGTAGGAAATAGATATCGCAAGCGACCAACGGGAGCGGTTTTCGGCTCTCGCGCGGAAGCGCGGACTGGGAACGGCGCCTCGCCGTCTCGCAACTCGCTACTCGCAACTCGCAACTTTTAAAAGAAAGGACACAATGGACGTTAAACAATTACCGGAACGCAAAGACGTTAAACCGGAAGATACATGGGATTTGACCTCTCTGTTCGCGTCAGACGATGCCTGGGAACAGGAGTTCAAAAAGTATCAAAAACAGATTTCAAAGGTCGAATCGTTCAAGGGAACGCTTTCCACAGTCGACGCGATTTTGGACTTGTACAAGTTTCTGGACAAGATCAATCGCATGGGCGAACGGTTGGGAAACTACGCGTTCTTAAAAACGGCTCAGGACGCCGGCGACGGCGAAGCGATGGATCGTTATGGGCGGTTCGTTTCCGTCTCTGTCAAGGCGAACGCCATGACCAGCTTTATCGAGCCGGAAATTCTGTCGCTCTCGGCGGCAAAGTTCAAAGCGATTGTCGCTGACCCCAAACTCAAAAAGTACGCCTTGGCGCTCAACCGCATTTGGCGATACAAGCCGCACACGCTTTCCCAGTCGGAAGAAAAACTCCTTGCAATGCAGGGCGAAATGGCGCGCAGCGCCAGCAAAATCTTCGACCAACTGACCGACGTCGACATGCGTTTCGGCGTCATTAAAGATCATCAAGGGCAAAAGATTGAACTGTCACATGCCACGTTCAGCGCACTGCTGCACGGTCCCAAGCGAGCCGTCAGAAAGCAGGCGTTTGAGCAGTACTACAAGACGTTTGAAGATCACGCTCATACGGTTGCCGCGACGCTGGAAGCGTCCATTCAGAAAGACGTCTACTACGCTCAGGTTCGGAAATTCCAGTCTGCTCGGGAGATGGCTCTGTTTGACGAGTTCATTCCCGTTACCGTTTTTGACTCTCTGGTCGAGTCCATCAACCGTCATCTGCCGACGCTGTACAAATACTACGCTATTCGTCAGCGGGCGATGAAGCTGCCGGACTTGCACATGTACGACACATACGTCCCAATCGTTCAGGGATTGGACGTTCACCGCACGTGGAAAGAGGCGGTTGACCTGGTTTCTCAGGCGGTTGCGCCGCTGGGCGACGAGTACGTTTCGATTATCACCAAGGGCTTGACAACTGAACGCTGGTGCGACAAGTACGAAAACCGCGGCAAGAGTTCCGGCGCGTTCTCCTGCGGAGCGTTTGACGGCTTCCCGTACATCTTGATGAACTATCAGGAATCCGTACTGGATCACGTTTTTACACTCGCTCACGAGGGCGGGCATTCCATGCACTCGTACTACTCCTGTCACACGCAGCCGTTTACCTATCACGATTACGAGTTGTTTGTCGCGGAAGTCGCCAGCACGTTTAACGAGCAGCTTTTGCACCATCTGCTCTTCTCGCAGGCGGGGAACGACAAAAAGCTCAAGGCGTATTTGATTAACCGTCAAATTGACGCAATGAAAGCGACGATTTTCCGTCAGACCATGTTTGCCGAGTTTGAACGCGACGCTCACGCCGCCGCCGAAGCAGGGCAGTCGCTGACGCTGGACCTGTTCCGAAAAATCTACCGTGTCTTGCTGGACAAATACTTCGGCCCGGACTTCGTCGTTGACGACTTGCTGGAACTGGAAAGCTTGCGAATCCCGCATTTTTACCGCGCGTTTTACGTCTACAAGTACGCGACGGGCATGTCGGCGGCGATTGCGCTTTCCAACCGCGTTCTCAACGGCGGCGTTAAGGAACGCAACGATTACCTCGGGTTCCTCAAAGGCGGCTGCAGCAAAGAACCGCTCGAACTGCTCAAAGGCGCCGGGGTTGACATGTCCACGCCCGCCCCGGTCGATTCCGCCATGGAATACTTCGCCACGCTGGTTAACGAACTGGACGACCTGACAAGATGATCAACGATTGCCTGAACTCGCAAAACTGGCATATCGTTATTAAAGACAACGCAGTCGTTGAACTGAACTACTCAACCAACGACTGCGTTGTTGTTTCTGAATCGGACGTTGCATCTTCAAACGCCCTGGAACGAGAAGCGCAGCGGCAGTTGGAAGAGTTTTTTGCCGGGCGACGACAGACATTTGATTTGCCGCTGCGTCCACAGGGGACGGCATTTCAGCGGCACGTCTGGAAAGAGTTGTTACACATTCCCTACGGGCAGACGGCAACCTACGGAGAAATCGCGAAAAGAATCGGGAACCCGAACGCGGCGCGCGCCGTCGGACAAGCCTGCAACGCCAACCCGATCCCGATTTTTATTCCCTGTCACAGAGTCGTCGGTTCCAACAGCCGTTTAACCGGATTCGCCCTCGGGCTGGACGTCAAATCGGCGCTGCTGGAACTGGAACGAGAGGCGTTACTCTGAACGCTTCTTTACAATCTCAATCGTCTTTTCGACAATCGTCTTGAATTCCTGGCGTTTCGCGTCGTCGCCGACGGAATCTTTGAGCAACTCCAGAACTTCCTCAAACGCCTTGACGTCTGCGGGTTCAGGGCTGGAAAGCGCTGCGGCAAACTGATTCACCGCCTTGGCGAATTGCGCGTCTTTGTTGTCTGTCGTTTCGCTCTTGAGTTCTTGCGCTTTCGCTTTTACGGGTTCAGCGACTCCGAAATAATTGAGCCACTGTTCAACTTTGATGCTTTCCGGATTGGGGAGTCGATTTCCTTCCATCACGCTCTTTTGAAGAATAACGTATGAACCAGGAGCAGACGCTGATTCGTCGTCCAAAGCGATTCCCTTCTGTCTGCTCTTTTTAAAAGCGCTCTTTTCCGCCTGAACTTTTCGCTGATTTTCCAGCCGTTTGTTCATTTGATCAACCGCCATATCGCCCAGAGTGGACTCTTGAAGAAGCTCCTCTTTCATCGGCGGAATCTCTCCCTTGATCGGAGCCATGCCGTCGGCGGTTTTCTGACTGGGAACGTCATATAACGCGTTTCTCATAAAATACTGAGCATGAGCTTCTTCTTCCGGCTCCGGCGATTTAGCCGCTCTAACAGCAGGCGCATCGCCCAAAGAAACGTTATTTTCCATCGGCGGGGCAGCCGCAGGCGCTGCTGCCGGCGCAGGCGCAGCAGCATTCATGGGCGCAAAGGCAGGGGCGGCAGAAAGAATATCCATATCGTCTTCTGCCATATCCGCATCAGCAGTTCCTGCTTCCAGAGCAATATCTTCGGCAACGGCTTCTTCCTCAACGACTTCCTCAGCAACGTCAGCGTCGTCCATCGCATTTAAGGCGAATTTCATCGGTTTTTCCTGAGCTTCTTCCAGAACCGATTCCTGAGCCGCTGGCGCCGGCTCTTCCATCTTGACGCCTTCTGTAACAGTATCCAGCGAAACGGACTTGTTCTCTGAACTCTCTTGAGTCGTCATAGCAACCTGTACGTCATTGCTGACAAATTGCGGATAGAGCAGGGCGCCAACCACAAAAACCAGCGCCAGCGCCGCAGAGGCAAACGCAAATCGACGAGCCAGACGATGAGACGTTTCCGTTTTATCAGCAACATTCGGTTTGACAGATTCCTTTGCAATCGTCTGCTGAGCGGCTTCGTCCGACTGGGCAAAGACGTCTGACAGCAGCCCGTCTGCGCGGCGAACTTTTTCTATCTTTTCAGCCAATTCCGGACGCTTTTGCAGTTCTTCCTCGACAGCCAACGCCTCGTCCGGCTCCAACTCTCCCAGAGCGTACAAAACCAGCAGTTCTTCTAAATTATTGTTTTCCATGGCAGGATTATCTCTTATTTATACGCTTCCAATTCCTTTGATAATTGAGCTATTGTTTCTGACAGTATTCGCCGAACGTTTCCATACGACAGACCAACGACCTCCGCAATGTCTTTCGCCTTCATCTGCTCGTCGTACCGCAGATGGAGAATTTCCTGTTTTTGGGGCGAAAGCCGATTGACTTGTCGACGGACGATCGCCTGCAGTTCCGACGTCTGGACGCTTTGATCCGGCGACGTCGGCGGGGTAAACAGACTTCGGTACGCCAGCGACGACTCGCTGTTCTCGTCGGACGTGAGTTTCGCGTGAAGCGTCCTGCGTCTATGCTGATCTATCATGTAGTTCCTCGCTGTTCGATACAGATAGTTGCGAAGCTGGTCGCCCTGATACGATTTCCCGGAACCGAGATACCGTAAAAAGACTTCCTGTGTTACGTCGTCCGCCTCATCGCGAGACCCCGTTACGCGAAACGCGTATCGATGTATCTGATCGTAAAAAGGAAGTAAATCGCTGGGAATTTGCGTCATTATTATTTATTGAAACAATTGGATATCAAGTTGTTCTACAGGTTATTACGGACGAAGGGGAAAAATGTTAGGGAATAGGGAATAGGGAGTAGGGAATAGTATGACGCTTCGCGTCAGATCTGTCCTTCAAGCTCGCCTGAGCGATCGACGTAAGCTGTTGTATGAAGCAATTCTTCGCTAAGGTTAGCGCCGTCTTTGGACAGGAACTCGGAATAGGCGCGCTGAACGTCCGGGTTTTCGTGCGCCAGCCGGGGTTTGTCGCCGCTGATCATGCCGTACAGGCCCTTGATTCGGGCTTGTCGGACGGCTTGAAACGCTTCGCGCCCTTTAACGATTGGCTGACCGCCGCCGCCAATGCACCCGCCGGGGCAAATCATGACTTCGACGAAATCGTACTTGACTTCCCCGTCGCGAATCTTCGTCAGCAGCGCTCTGGCGTTCGCCCCGCCGTGGACCGCAGCGACTTTGATTTTCCCGGCTTTGCCGAGGTCAACTTCCGCCTCTTTGACGCCGTCCATGCCGCGAATGGCGGTAAACTCCTGAAGCTGCGGCGGGGCGGGCTTGTCGTTGATATACCAGTACGCCGTCCGCAAAGTCGCCTCCATGACGCCGCCGGTTGCGCCAAAAATCAGACCGGCGTCCGTCTCGTGGCTCATGACGGAATCGAACGGCGCCGGATCCAAGTCCTCAAAGTCAATTCCGGACTCGTCAATCCAGCGTCCCAATTCCCGGACGGTAATCGCCCAATCCATGTCGCGAACAGATTCGGCGCCCGCCAGAGCGCCAGCGGCGTTCATTTCCGGGCGAGTTATTTCGTACTTCTTCGCCGTACACGGAGCGACCAGAGCCGAGACGATTTTAGACGGGTCCAGATTCATCTCTTTGGCGAACATGGACTTAATCAACGCGCCCTGCATGAGCATCGGGCTTTTCGACGTCGAAAGATACGGCAGAAACTCCGGGAACCAGTATTCCGCAAACGACACCCAGCCCGGGCAGCAGGACGTAAACATCGGGAATTTACGCTTTTCGTTCGATTCCAGACGTTTGATAAACTCTTTCGCTTCCTCGACTACCGTCAAATCCGCGCCGAAAGTCGTATCGAAGACGTAATCGAACCCCAGTTCCTTCAACGCGGCAACGGTTTTTCCTTCGACGTTGGTTCCTGCCGGGTATCCGAACAGTTCACCCAACGACACCCGAACCGCTGGGGCGACGGAAATCGCCGACGTTACGCCAGGCGCTTTGATCGCTCGACCCAAACCGGGGTAGACGTACCGTTCCGTCATGGCGCCGGACTTGCACAGATTCGTACACTGTCCGCAATGGATGCAAATCGGCTTTTTCGTAACCTTGATATCGTAAAAGCCGCGAACCGACTGCAAAGCGCCGCACGACTTCTGACAATGGTCGCACATCTGACACTTCGCTTCGCGCCAGACGATCGACGGGTTGTCAAGCGCAACGGGCGTCGGCGTTCCAAAGCCTTCTGTCGACATGGGTTTGCCCATCTGCCCCAACCCTTGGGCGTCTGACGTCTGAGGCAAGTTCAAAACCGCCAGCGGCGCCATCGCGCCAACTTGAAGCATAGTTCTTCTATTCATGGGAGTTACATCTTCTATGTTGAATAAAAAAGGCAATTTTTGCAGTCGATTCCATTGAGTTTTTATCCGTATTATACAGAAAACATCGAGTAATTGCAAGACTGCGTAAACAATAAATTACTTCATTGCAGTCGAATAATCCATATAGATATTGAAAAATTTTCCGTTTTTTTGGTTACATTCTTTCTGGAAATTCGTTTAAACCTATTGAAAAACTAAAAACAGGCTGTAAAATAAATATAATTCCGAGTTTATTTTTCGTCAACAAATCAACAAAAGAAAGAGAAGTGAAGTTATGTTGTCGATTTTTTTAAGTTTTCGACGCCTGATGGAATGGCTGGGCTGGTGGAAAAATCCAACCGACCAAAAGATTGAGGAGATTACTGCCAACATCAAAAAGTGTGAAGACAAGCTCAAGTCCCAACAAGACAAGCTCAAAGACCTCAAACGAACTATTGAGGATACACAGGAAGAGATTCTGCTCAAAGAAAAGGAACGCGATTCTCAAACCGGGAAGATTCGTGAAATTACAGAAATGGAGATTCTTTCGCTCTTCAAGACATTTGAATCAACGTCCGGAATGCGCGATTTGATTTTCCGAAACATCAGTTCTCTCCAAACTGTTATCAGCAAATACAAAGAATATCGAACAGCTTTGGAATCGGACCTGGATTCTGAGCAATTGGAAACTTTGACAATGGATTTATTAGACAACGTCAAAGAACTTCAACTTCAAGACCGCGAGCTGAAACGTTTGGAAAACGTCGGGTATTCAGCATCCGAAAAAGAACAAGCTGTCGATTTGAACGCCAAGCTGGCTCAGCTTCACGGCGAAACCGCTGCTGCTGTAAAGCTGGACACAACTCCAGAACCAGTCGCGCCAACATATAACGCGCCTGAAAAAACCGCTGCGCCGTCAGAAGAAGAAGTCAGCGCCCTGGAAGCTCAATTGAAAGCGCTTCACAAAGAAATCGAACCGGTAATAACAACGGAAAAACCGGTGGAATCCAAACAGGAGCAGCTGGAAGAATAGTCCAGACAGTCTGTTCCACTCGTACACTATACACATCCCCCTCAAATTCAAGGAGAATTCCACATGGGAATAAGTGAATCATTCAGCAATCTGTTCAAAACCAAACAGGAACGCGAAAAAGAAATTCGCCGCCGTCAGCGCCGCGCCTTTACCAAAGCGGAAGACGCTGTCGACACGGTCAACACTTCAATCAACGAATTGACCAAAGACAAGCTCAAGGCGTGGGACGACGCTAAAAAAGCCGCTTCAATCGGTCAAAAGGCGGCGGCTATGCTCTCCCTGCAAAAGTTTCGCGCTATTGAAGTCCAGATTTACCAGCTCGAAAAGCGAAAATGGGTTTTCCAGAATTACCTGACCCGCTTGAAAATGCTGGACGTTAACAACGTTTTTGCCGAAGCCATGGAAGCGATCAATCAGGTTGTTACTGTCGACGTTGACGCCATTGCAGACGCCATGGAAAACATCGACGACAAACTCCTCGACGGCGCTGAACTGGATCGGATGTGGGAAAAGAACTTCGAAAAGAATATTAACGGCATGTCCGTCAAAGAAACCGACATCATTCCAGACGTGGACTCACTGTTCAATTCCCTTCAGGGAGAAGTTGCTCTGGATATCGGCGGCGGTTCCCAAAACGTTTCCAATAAATCAAAAGCCTCGATCAACGACGTTCAGGCAAAAATGGATGCCATTCTTAACGAATCCTCGGAGAAGTAAATGAGTTTCCTGTCAGACAAAAAGAAAGAGCATGAAGACGCCGCGGTCGCTGCGCTGGACAAGCGCGACTTCGCCCTGGCGTTCGCTCACACCGTCAAGGCGGCGGAATACGGTCTGCAGCTGGCGCGTCAGACGGAAGGCGAGGTTTCAGACGCCTACGTCGAAGACGCCAACAGTTTGCTCGACACGGCTAAAAGCATCAAAAAGCAGATTGGCAAAGCCGCGACAATTACAGCAGACGGGAAATCCGGCTCTGTCGATTCCGAAAACGGCTCTACTTTAGGCGAGGAGTGGCTCGTTCGTGACAAACCCAACGTCAAGCTGGACGACGTCGCCGGCTTGGAAGACGTCAAAGAGGCTTTGCGGGAAGATATCGGCAACGCTATCAAACATCCGGAACTGTACAAGACGTTTGGAATTGCCGCCGGCGGCGGGATTCTGTTGTTCGGCCCTCCGGGCACAGGAAAAACGTTCATCGCCAAAGCGGTTGCCGGAGAACTGGACGCAGCGTTCTTTTCCGTCAGCGGGTCGCAGATTAAAGACAAATACGTCGGCGAAACCGAAAAGAACATGCGCCGGCTGTTTGAAGCGGCAGACGAGCATAAATGCTCTGTCATATTCATCGACGAAGCGGAATCAATTTTGAAAAAGCGTTCGGCGGAAGACAAAGTCAGTCCTGTTACAGACTTCCTCATTCTTGCCGACGGCTTGAAGGAGCGCAAAAATACGCTTCTGCTTTTGGGCGGAACCAACAACCCATGGGACATCGACCCTGCGGTTTTGCGTCCAGGACGGTTTGGCAAACGCATTTACGTTGGGCTTCCGGACGAGGACGCCCGACTGGCGATTTTCAAGCTCAACCTCAAAGACGTTCCGTTGGACCCGTATATCAAGCTGAAAGATTTCGCCCAAAAGTCGGAGGGCTATTCCGGCGCCGACATCAAAGGCATTTGCGAACGCGCCAAAAAGAAAGCCATCGGACGTCTGATTGACGATCCCAAACAGGAACAGGTTTTGCTTTACAGCGATTTGAACGATTCGTTCAAGTCTACTCCGCCCAGCGTCACAAAAGCTCAGGTTCAGAAATACCTCGATTGGCAAAAGGAAACAAATGAGTAATTCCGTATTATCAGATTCTCACTTTGACGATTATTTGATTGAATTGAAATCGGAAGCGGTTGACGCCTGCGACGGCAAGATTCTTTTCCCCGGACAAGTCGTTATCCGCTCTCCGTTCAACGAATCGCTGGTTTCCGCCGATTCGCCTGACCACAGGCGTCTGTTTGCCGAATCGGGATACGTCTGGGACGAGCCAACCAGAATTCGCCGCGTCAAGGCGGAGGTTGACAAACGCTCAAAGCACAGCAGTTTTGGCAACATCCGTTCTGTCGACATCGCCAACGAGTTAAAAATGAGCGTTTCTCAGGTGGAAGACGTTTTCCAGATTCTGGTACAGACGTCGGACTATTATTTTGAAGATGCAGCCGTCGACTCTACAGGAAAAGAATGTCTGACAATTGTCAAACGCAAGTAGGGTCAATTTAATCAACGATTTGTTACACGATTTATTTCGTTTCACGCTTTATTGAGGAAACAGAATCATGGCAGACAATCCTGTTACAGTCAACGTTAACGGTTTCGGACAGCGTCGTTCTTTAGTCTTTACCGTTTTAGGTCTTGTTGCCGTCGGATATCTGGCGGCGTTAGGCTGGACGACATACGGCCCAGCCCGCCCGACATTGGACGCGTCTTTCGCCCGCTGGGTAGACAACGCCGCCGAACCAATTGTTTCTGATATTTACGAACACAAAGGCGACGTTACATCCGTTGCAATCGCCCGATTCAGCGCCGACCCGTCCGGATACATTTCAGAAGCGATTCGAAAACAGGCGTGTGACGGCGTCTACGTTATGGATAAAAGCGCGCTGGAAAAAGTCAGCGACGCGCTCAATCTGCCGCTTAGCTCAAAAGCGGAAGACCTCAACGCAGACAAAGCGGTCAAGCTTGGCAAGTACGCCAAAGCCAGAGGCGCCCAAGCGACTATCTGGGGCGTTGCCAATATCGAAAAAGCAGCCGGCATTGTCAGCGGTGAGATTAAATATTATCTCATCGGTCAGGACGGCTCGATCATCTATGAAAACGTCTGCAATAACGCTTCGCTAAAAAAGGCAAACGTTGCAGAAGTAACAGAATCGTCTCTGGACAGTTTCCGAAATCTCAACTGGCCGCACAGACTGCTCATCTGGGTTCTGGCTGTTTTGATCTTCCCGATTGTTACAATCGGATTCCTCAAGTCGGCTGCCGCCAAACGGTCCAACGGAGTCAACGCATTTACGCTTGTTCTGTATACGGTTATCGGCGCAATCGCATTGTATTTTCTCATGCCGCCGGACTTTGCTAACATAGCCTCAACGCTGGTTTTCATTGGTTTGGTTGTCGCTGACGGCATATATAATCTTCTGATTTTGGACTTCGCCCGAAGACTTGAAGAAGAATAAACTCATTCGTACAATACGTTCTCAGACCAGACGAGGTCTGTTACTTCACCTTTTGCAGTCATGGCTTCCATTTCAAAAAAACTGACGCTGCCAAACCTGGGTTTATTTGGTTTTATTTTCAAACGACATAAAATCCTGGCTGACTACCTTTCCGATTCCGAAAACAACTGGTTCATTCTGGAAGAAGAAATCCCGGACAAGCAAAGCAAGCTGTGGCTTTTGTCAAAGGAAGACGCGAGAGTCGCGCTCAAAGCCGGCGACACCGTCTATAAGCTCACGCAGTCGCTATTTTACGTTAATCTTCATTTTGAAGAATTAACGCTTGCCGACGGCAATACGCTTACCGTCAACGCCCGAG
The DNA here is from genome assembly GCA_045586185.1 of Thermoguttaceae bacterium. Classification (GTDB taxonomy): domain Bacteria; phylum Planctomycetota; class Planctomycetia; order Pirellulales; family Thermoguttaceae; genus RUG11551. The sequence continues at coordinate 10,579 of JAZMZV010000210.1, forward strand.
CGGCGGTCAAGATTACGAATCCGGAACGTTTTTTCAGACGTCACGCCAAACGCATATCTGAAAATACAGAATTGACGGAAGACAGTCTGTGCGACCTTTGGGAAGCGCCGTTCTATAACGTTTTGCAGGTGGAAGCGCACAAGCTCAATCTTGACAACTGGAAAACGGGGCTGACGGGAGCGACAATCGCAGCGGCTCTGCATCGATACTATTTCGCTCCCATGGCAACAAAATATGTCGACGGGACAAGTCTGGAATTTGTCGAATCGGTCGAAGGGAACTCGCCTTCGGAAGAGCAGCGTCTTCAGGAAGAACTCGCAAAGCAGCAAAAAGAATTCGAGGAAGAGCAGCAGAGAAGAATCAGCGCCCAAAATAAAGCGGAACACGAAGCGAAACTGGAAGCCATGCGCGAGCAGCGCCGCCTAAAAATGCTGGAACTCCAGGAAATGGAGAATAGACGCCTCGCTCAGGACGCTGAATTTCAAAGACGCATCGAGGAAGAAAAATTAAAAGCCGCTCAGGAACGACAACGAAAGCAGGACGAATTACGCATTGCAATGGCGCATTCAAATAAATGGCCGTCGCTTTCTGTCAATGAAAAAAACATCGCAATCGACTTCAGCATTCTGTTGAAAAATCAGACGGAAGTTTGCGGCGTCGAAATGAAAAACACGGCTATTTCTGCCAGTTCGCTTTTCTATCAGGGCGTTATCGGAGAATGGAATACGCTTCGCCAGGGAGAAACGTTGGATTTTTCGTTTATCTCTTCAAAATCCGGATTTGTTACAATTATTAATCTGGGAACAAGCGGAAAGATGACCATTCTGGTTCCCAACGCTTTAACCGGGGCTGATACGTCATTTGTCAAAGTGGAGCAGGGCGTTCAGTATAGATTTCCTGAATCCTTCATGCCGGAACTCACCGAAGGCTCTTTCATAGAAAACTCGACCTCCGGTTTAGAGGGCATTTACGTTCTCATTACTGAAAGACCTCTGTTCAATATAGAAAAAACTGACAACATAACGGGATTATCCTCTCTTTCCTATAATAAAGTCCAAGCGTTAATCAACAAACTGAAAGATCAGGACCCGCAATCGTGGGGCGCTGGCTGTCTGGAGTTTGAGGTGGTTAGATAAACGCCGTCTGTATTAAACATAAAAGGCGAACCGCAGCAAGCAATTCGCCTTTTTTAACTACATCAGGGTAGATGTTATTTCTGTCTGCCAGCAAACCTTTTACAGCCCGATGGAAATTCCAACGTTTGGAGTGTTGAGATAAATGCCGGATCGAGGATAATAATACCCCGGCGTGTACAGCGGAGCGGGCGCGGGCAGCGGAACGACAACCGGAGCCGGCGGGGGGGGAGGCAGCGGACGATAGTAACGGGGCGGCGGAGGAGCCGGACGATAGGGCGGCGGCGGAACCGGTCGATAAGGCGCTGGTCCCGGACGGTAGCCCGGAGCAGGGGCGTGATGGGGAGCAAGTCCCGGATGGTAGCCCGGACCAGGTCCACGATGCTGAGCCATCGCGGAACCGCACAGAGCCAGGCAAAGCCCGACGGCAATCATGGCAGCAAGAATCTTTTTCATGGTTTGATCTCCTTGTATCGATAGTAGGAATAATTATTTGTAAATCGAAGTTTAATTTATCAATGATTTCAAAACTGGTTAAAACGGCCAGTCTGCCCCGAGGGCGTCTTTCTGAATTTGGGTCAGTTCCCGACATCCCTTTTCCGCAAGGTTAAGCAGATCGTTCAACTGACTTCTATCAAACAAAGCGTGTTCGCCCGTCCCCTGAACCTCGATGAACTTGCCGGAACCGGTCATGGCAACGTTCATGTCGACTTCCGCCCGAACGTCTTCCTGATAGCACAAATCCAACATCGGCGCAGAGGCAATCAGCCCGACGCTGACCGCGGAAACAGAATCCGTCAGCGGATAAGACGCCAAGTCAGGAATTGTAGCCAAGGCGTCAATCAGAGCAATCATCGCGCCGGTTATGGAAAGAGTTCTGGTTCCGCCGTCCGCCTGAAGGACGTCGCAATCCAGCGTTATCAGCCGAGGCCCCAAAGCGACCCGGTCAAGCGTTGCGCGGAGCGAACGACCGATAAGACGCTGAATTTCGGCGCTGCGACCGTCTAAATGACCGTCGCGATCGCGCTTTTTCCGGGTTGGAGTACTGCCGGGAAGCATATTGTACTCAGCTGTAATCCAGCCCTTGCCTTCCTCTGGCTTGATCCAGCCCGGCAACTCCGTTGCTATACTGGCTGTACACAGGACCACCGTGTCCCCCGCGCTAATCAAAACGCTGCCAGCTGACGTCTTCGTAAACCGACGAACTACCTTCACCGGCCGAAGCTCGTCAACCTTTCTGTTATCTATACGCATGGATCGCAAATTTGTTCAAAAACTAAACTATTATTTTTCTGAAATTATTAAATTCTCGAACTTATTATTGAGAATCGGCTGCTTTTTGAGCGTCTTTCTCGACGGCGTTTTGACTGGTTTTGTTGTTTTCGAACAATTTTGGACAAAAAATCGTTGCAATAAACAGCAGCGAAACGCTAACGACCAGCAGGGAATCTGCAATGTTGAAGTTGGGCCAGGGCCAGTCGCCGATCATAACCAGAATCCAGTCTCGAACGGCGTAAACCGGCTGACCGACTTCGTGCAGCTCGCTGGGGTAATTCCAAATCAAATGATGAAGCCCCATCCGGTCGTACAGGTTGCCCAGAATTCCCGCCGTCATCATACCGGCAATAACCGTTATAAACCGGGATTGAGCGCCGCGAAACCACGTCAGCCACGCAATCAGGAACGCGATCGCCAAAAACGACATGATGGTAAACAGCGGAATCATCCCTTGTCCCATGCCAAACAACGCGCCCTCGTTGAGGCTGGTTTGGAATCCGACTACGTTGTCCCACAGCCACCAGACGGACGTCATTTTGGATGCCGTTGGCGCGGTCGGGATGTATTCTCCCGGCATTCCCAGCCTGGCGAATACCAGCCATTTGGAATACAGATCCGCCGCCAACCCGCCTGCCGCAACTGCGGCAAAAAGGGCGTATCTCGACAGCGGAACAGGGGAGGGCGTCGGAACTTGTTTTTCGGAACTCATATATAATACAGCGATACTTCTCGGTTTGTTTAATTCAAACTTTTGTGTATTATACACCATATCGAGATCGTATGCAATAGCGTTTTCGGGGAAATACCGACAAATGAAAATCAAAATGTCGTAGCCCACGCCTTTAGGCGTGGGATCAAACGTTACATAACAATTGTTTTAACGCACAAATTCCAAACCCTTCCCCCGTTCCATCCGGAACGGGGGAAGGGTTTGGAGGGGAAGCGTTTTGGAGAGGAATGTTTATCAAGTCCCCCAGATAAATCTGGGGGCTACGAAAAGAATTTACTAATCCATCCTCCTATTGATTCTTTTCGACGTCTTTGTATAATGCAATAGACTGATTAGAACAATGCTATTCTGATAAAAGAATCGAGAGGTTTATATGGATACGCACCCCCCAAAACCCCTGTTCCGGCAAAGTTTTCCTATAAAGTTACCGACCAGCTGTACGCGTCTGAATACCCGATTATGATCTACGACGTCGATTCCAGCGAAAAGCTGGCGGCGATGATCGAGTTCGGAATCACCGATTTCATCGACCTGACAGAGCCGGGCGAGTTGCATCCATACGAGCAGTTTCTGCCAGACGGCGTTCGTCGATGGTCGTTTCCCATTCCAGATATGACTCCCCCTCCGAGTCCGAAATACATGGACAACATCCTCGCCAAGATTAACGAACTCATAGCAGACGGGCGCGTTGTTTGCGTCCACTGCTGGGGCGGAATGGGGCGCACCGGATCGGTTATTACCTGCTGGCTGGGTAAAACGAACAACTGGGACTTCGCCCAGACCCGCAAATATCAGCTCCAGCTCTGGAGAACGAATCCCAAATCCCAAAGGACGCCGCAGTTAATGAACGAAACTCAAGTTGACTTTCTGCGTCAGTATCTGGACGGCAAAAAAGATTAGCAGCCGCTCTATAACGCTGTTACAAGAATATGAACCGCTGTAATAAAGTTGAGCGTTAGAATCAGCGGGATAAAGACCTTTTCCGGAATGAGCAGGAACAGGCGCCGCCCGATGAACGCGCCCAGCGCCAGCCCCGGCAGGAAAACCAGCGTCAGCCAGAACGTTGTCGGGGTAATAATCTGCGCCTCCGCCGCCTCGAATCCCATGTGAGTCTTAATCGCCGTGGCGGCAATGAGCAGCGGGATTTTCGTCGTGTTCATGCACAGCGTAAAAACGGACGACGTCCCCATGAACTTCTGTTTGTCCAAATCCTGAGAGGCAAAAAACGCGGAAACGACCGGACCCGCCGCGTTGCCCAGCATGGTCGTCAGCCCCGCCATGATTCCGCAAAACCAGCCGAAAAGGCGCGTCCTGGAAATCGCCGTCCAGCCTAAACGTTTTCGGACAAATTCAAACAGCAAAATGCTCACCGCCAAAACGCCGACGGTCAGCTTGAACTGCGAGTTCTCCATGACGCACAAAACGCCCATTCCCAAGACCAGACCAACGCCCAGCGGCGGGAAAATTTTGTGGAGAATTCCCCGCTGACGATTTCGACCGTAATACCAGCAAGCCGCCAGGTCGCCGATTATCAACAGCGGTACAACCGCCCCGGACGCGAACATCTCATGTCCGGCAAAGGTCGAAATCATCAACAGCGACCCGAACATGCCCAGCCCGGGAACGCCCGTTTTGGCGATTCCCAGCAGCATGGCGGCTATTGACCCCAGCAGAATTATCGTAAACGTCAGCTCCATTATAAGAAATGAGTCTATAAAAAAGCGGGAGTTTCCTCCCGCGTTCTAAAATCGTTACGCTTGCGAAATTACGAATTACTTGCGTTTGCGCCAGTACATCAACCCTGCAACGCCAAGAACCAGCAGCGCCCACGTCGACGGTTCAGGAACGGCGTTTGGATCAACGTATAAACGAACCGTATTGCCGCCAACAACATACAAATCCAAATAATAGGGAAGTCCGCCGTCAATGAGATCGATCCAGTACGATGCGTCTTGCAGATCTTCAGAAAAAGCGCCGTCAGACTGAACGATAACGTCATACGTTGCTCCTGGAGCAGGAGAGGTCATTGACAATTCAATTATGGAATTGTTCGCAACAGTAAAGTAATCGGCAACGAGCTTGTCCATGCCCGTGTCGTCCTGTTCCAGAAGCAAGGTCGCGCCGCCGTTAATAGTAACCGCGCCGTTAACAATCAAATCGCCAACAGAGTTGCCGGGCGAAAGCAAGGTTCCCGCGTTTACGGTCAGATCTCCAGCATAGTTTCCTTTAAACATCAGCGAGCCTTCTTCGACAAAAAGCGCCGAGGATGCAATCGGATTGTCTGACGTTCCGTTGAGATACAAAACGCCGTCTCCAGTCTTGCGAATCGTTCCAGTCCCGGAAACAGTGTTGGTAAACCATTTTTCGTTTTCAACAGCAAATTCCAGCGTGGCGCTGTCGCTAATTGTTACAGTACTGGTACCAAGAGATCCCGCGCCGGACAGTCTCAAAACGCCTTCTCTAATCCCCACTGAGCCGTTAAATGTGTTGTCGGCTGTGAATTCCAACGTACCAACGCCGTCTTTATAGAACGTTCTGTTGTTTTCATTATTGGGATTGGTAACTTT
>JAZMZV010000211.1:0-11782 GCA_045586185.1 Thermoguttaceae bacterium
CCGGTTCCTGTTCGACTGCGGCGTAACAGACTTCCTCTTTCACGGCGGCGCCAGCAGCGTTGTCGCGATGGGAAACCGAGCCGACGCAGACGGCTGGGAAGTTGGGCTGCACAACCCGCTGCGGCAAACGTCGCCGAAAAACAGAGAATCGACGCGGCTGGAAACGATTCGGCTGCACAACCAGGCGCTGGCAACCAGCGGATCGCAAACGCAGTTCTTCCGCGCCGGCGGGAAGCGTTACGGACACATCATCGACCCGCTAACCGGTTACCCGGCATCCACCCTGCCCGACTCGCCGATTGTTTATTCCGCGACGGTTATCGTTCCCGTTCAACCCTCGAATTCCGACTACGATTTTTTCGCCGCCGCCAAAGCCGACGCCCTCGCAACCGCGTTTTACATCCTCGGTCCGGACACCGCTCAGGCGTACTGTACAAATAATCAGGGGGTTGAAATTATTTTCGTTTTACCCGATAATAAAGGGAAACTTCCGTATAAAGTTACACATATCCAATAAGATCAAGCGCGAATGCGCTCAAAGAAAATGAAAAACAACATCGCATTATTTCGTTACATTGCTTCGTCCTCGTACAGAGTCAGCAGAATTTGCAGCCTTGCGCTGTGCATCGTTCTCGTCTCTGCGGCGGCTGTCAACGCTCAGCTACCCTCATCATACGGAAAAGCGCAGGTTATCAATGGTCAGCTGAAATTTGCATCGACAGCTACCAGCACGTACCGTTCAACGATGACCTCAGGAAGCGCCGCAAGAATTCTTCTTTTCGAACCGTTGGGCGACAAACTCGTCAAGGTGGACTACATCACAAAATATCCCGACATCAACCTTTCTTTGCGGGTTAACGGTTATGATTACGCGATGTGTCTGATGCATGTAAAACCTAAAGAAGGCGGCGTTCAAAACAACGGTCCGGTTCGCATTACCGGTTCGGGCGTTTTAAGGCTGAATGCGGCTGCGCCCATTCAAATCAAAAACGCTGTTGAAGAAGCAAAGAAAAAAGAAGAGGCAAAGAAAGAGGAAGAAAAGAAAGCTGAGCAAAAATCGGACGAGCAAAAGAAGGAAGACGACCAGAAGAAAGAAGAAGAGCAAAAAACCGAGGAAGCCAAAAAGTCCGATCAGATTTTCCCGATAATCGTTCTGCTTCAGGACAAGTCCGGGGTTATTCAATTCCTGGCTCAGACGGACGAAAACACCCTGCTGGAATATCAGGTTAAAAATCTGTGGGAGCTGTTTATCATCATTCCAGACAGCTGCAAAAAAGATTTGTTTGAACTGATGAAGTACTACAATCCCTCAGTGTTTACCAACGAACAGAATAACATCCATCGGATTTACAACGCCATTTCCAAAAGCGTTCCGATTAACCCCAATGTTCAAAACGAGTACAAACAACTCATAGACGATTTGTCCAGCGACGTCTATATGAAACGCGTCGCCGCCATGAATCGAATTCAAAAAGAGGGAATCAACTTCCACGCGTACGCTCAAAATCTGGATTTAAGTCAGCTGGAACCGGAAGCTCAAGTTCGACTCGCTCGTTTTCTCGAACAGGAATCTTACGTCTCCGAATCGGATTCCATCGAGGACATGTCCGTTTTGTTTGCCAATTCGCTTTATGCGAATATCCCGCTGCTGGAATCGGACAACCCGCCGTTTTTCACGATCGCTCAACAGCGCATCCGAGAAAAGCTGGGCGACTCGTTCCAGTTCGACAAGTCCGCGCCAGACGACGTCCGCACAGCGCAAATTCAAGAACTCAAAACAAAGTTGAATTTCCCCAAACCGCGAACAATCCAAATGGACGAGCATAACAAAAAACGGTTTAAAGAGCTGACAGAAGCTATCTTTGACCAAAATATTTCGGTATTCAAATTCTGACGATAAGACACAATCGCGTCATGTCAAAACAAAGACGATGAACGGAATTAATCGCTCATCGTCTTCTTTTTTTCTGAGATGTATTATCGCAGACTGCGCGTTATCGCTGGACTATTTCTTTTCAAACATCGAGCGAATGCGGGCGCCGGTGATTTCCGCCGGGTGTTCTGCCAGAGCGGCGCGTTTGGCGTTGAGGTTGGGTGCGCCAGCGGCGGCTTCCGCCAGCCACTTCTTCGCGAATTCGCCGGACTCGACGCGGCGAAGCGATTCTCTCATCAACGCCTTCATCTGTTCGTGAGGAAGAATGAACGGGCCGTTGCTGTATTCGCCCCATTCCGCCGTGTTGGAAATGACGGCGTTCATCTTCTGGATGCCGCCTTCGTAAATCAGGTCGACGATCAGCTTGGATTCGTGAATGCATTCAAAATACGCCATCTCCGGCGGATAGCCAGCTTCGATAAGGACTTCAAAGCCGCACAGCATCAGGTCGACGATGCCGCCGCACAGAACGTTCTGTTCGCCGAAGAGGTCTTCGTAGGTTTCCTGCTGCATGGTGCATTCCAGAATGCCCGCGCGGGTCAAGCCCAAGCCTTTGGCGTACGCCAAAGCGATGTCGCGAGCGTCGCCGGTGGCGTTTTGATGAACGGCAATCAAACCGGGAACGCCAAACCCTTCCATGAACCGACGATAAACTTCGGTTCCAGGGCTTTTCGGCGCAACCATGATCACGTTGACGTCTTTGGGCGGAACAATCGTATTGAACGTGTACGCGAACCCGTGAGAGCAGCACAGCGTGTTGCCCGGCTTGAGCCCAGCTTCGATTTCGTTCTTGTAGACTTCGCCGTGTCGTTCGTCCGGAAGCAGAATCTGAATCAGGTCAGCCTTTTCAGCGGCTTCTTTAACGCTCATTACCTCGAATCCGTCTTCTTTGGCGGCTTCAAAGGACTTGCCCTGTCGAACGCCGATAATAACGTGAACGCCCGATTCTCGCAGGCACAACGCCTGGTTGCGGCCTTGCGCTCCAAAACCCATAATGGCAACAGTTTTACCCTTCAACGGATCCAGCGACGCGGCGCTGTCATGAATGATTTCCATCGTTAAAATTCCTTCAGTAAATAATCCTTGTTAAAAATTGCCGACGTCGGACGCCCGACGAACAGTCAATTTCCGATGTTCTAATTATTCCGATATTATACTCCATAAACAGAGAGTGTCAATAAGGGAGAGCGGGAGGTTGAGAGCGCGTCTCGCCGCCCTTTTTTGAAAAAAAGGTTCTTCCCCTCAAACTCACCTTTCCAAAAAACTTTAGCAAGGGGAGAGAATCCGGCGGGAACGACAATTAACCAATCGGCGAATATCCGTCTAATCCGTAAAATCCGTGTGCTAACTGAACTACAGAAACGCTTGGTTTCATCTTCTCGCAACTCGCAACTCGCTACTCGCAACTTTTTAACTCTCGTAGAAGCAGTCCGGTTCCGTTTCCAGCGGGTCGCCGGTAACGGCAAAGGCGCGGGCGCGGCTGCCGCCGCATTGGAATCGGTACTTGCACTCTCCGCATTTGCCCTTGTAGTTGTCTGGATTATGCAGCGCGACAAACGTCGGGTGGTTCTGATAGACGTCTATAACAGAATCCTGCGGGAACCGTCCACAGCACAGCGGCAGGAACCCGGCGGGATAGATCTCGCCGTTGTGTCCGATAAACATGATGCCCCGACCGTCTGTTACACCCAGCGGGGCGGCGTACGCCTTGCCGCGTCCGCCATGTCCGGCTTTGGGCGGCGCCAGCGGGTTGTCGCCCTGTTCTAATACGAAGCGCCGATAATGCGGGGCTTCCGTCGTCTTGACCCCGTAGGGCATCGTCAGACTGTATTTATGCAGCTTGTCGAACGCGATTCTGTACTGATCCGGCGTCAAGCGCGGCTCTTCCGTTCCGCGTCCAACGGGAACCAGGAAGAACACCGACCACATGGCAATCTGTTTATCTTTGAGCAGTTGGGCGATTTGATCCAATTGCCCGAAGTTGCGCTGACACAAACTCGTATTGACCTGGACTGGCAGATTGAGTTCCTTCGCGTAAGAGAGCATGGCTTGCGTTTTCTCGAACGAGCCTTCCCAGCCGCGAAAGGCGTCGTGCATGGGCGCGTCCGCGCCGTCGAGACTGATTCCAATCGCATGAACCCCCGCCTGTTTCGCTCTTTTGAACGCGTCGTAAGTCGCCAGCGGCGTTGCAGACGGCGTCAGCGCGGCGGTTATATCCAGACTTCGCGCCAGCTCAATGAGTTCAAAAATATCCGCTCGCTTGAGCGGGTCGCCGCCGGTAAAGCAGATGTTCGGCTTGCGGGGGAACTGCGCCGCCTGACGTATCAGAGCCAGCGACTGCTCGTGCGTCAGCTCGTCCGGGTGCGGGTCGTGCTGCGCTTCCGCCCGGCAGTGCTTGCAAACCAGGTCGCACGCGCGAGTCGTTTCGTAATAAAACATCAACGGGTTGACGGAAAAATCTTCTGCGGTATAGGGAGTGTGGAGCATCGTTATGGGTATTGTTAAAATCTATGATGGTTTGAGTTAGGAGTTAGGAGTGAGGAGTGAGGAGTTGACGCTTCGCGTTCATCCTTACTGCCTACTGCCTATTGCCTACTGCCTACTTGCTCAGCCAAACGTCGCGCGCTTCTTTCCAGCGCTGGGCTTGGACTTTGAACGTTTCTGGAGGAAGTCGGTCTTTTTGTTCTTGTAATTTTTTGCCTAAATCGACCATCCATTTTTGGAAATACTGAACGGATTGACGATTGACGTACGGTTTACCGTCAAACTCGACGAAAAACGGGGCGGAGATGGCGCAGCGGTACACATCGGGCGTTTCCGTTACAACGCGGACGAGAAACCAGCCGCTGTCCTCGAAATCGACGGATGGCAGCTTGTTGTCGGCGTCCTTTTGGGCGTCGTCCATGCGGTACGTTTTGTAAACCTCTCCGTTTTTGATAATCTCAATATAGTCTATCTGCTCGCGGGTTGCCAGCGTCAGGTTCAGTTCCAGCGACAGCAGCGCGTGTTTGCCGTTGTATTCCGTTTTCCCTTTGAAAACGTGCCCGGGGGGGAACCCGTTGACCGTCGGCGTGATGAGCGGTCCGTTTGTAACAACCGCTTGTCCTTTTTTCAGACATTCCCAAAAGTCCGGAACCGACCATTGAGAATCCAGCTTGACGTAAACGCGATTGTATCCCAGCGGGTTTTTCGATTTCCCCGACCCTGACCCGGCTGTCGGCGGGATTTTGTACCCGCAGTTGAGCAGATGGAAGTAAATGCTCTGCTTCCATCTGACCTGGTCTTTGAGGTTAGGATACAATTCGCGGTCGTAGGGGCGCCCTTGTTCCGGGACGTCCATGTACGTCCGCCCGACGCAGGCGTCGAGAATTTCTACGGAATCAATCAACCCCAGCGCGACGAGAATCGGCAAGTCGTCCATGGCGATATTGGCGCAGTCAATCCAGGCGTCTGGATACTGCTGTTTAATGGACTGCAAATAGCCAACGGCGTCCGCCCGTTTGGATTTTTCGTCTTGAGACAAAACCGGCGCCGGCAGATTGAAAATATTGACGCAGCAGCCGGAAACCTCGTACCGACCCGCCATCGGGTAAATGTAACAGCCCCGTCCGACGGACGAAATCAGAGGGCGCGGCAGCTTATTGCTTTCCCAATAGTTTTTGCCGGAGTTGTCCCACGTTACAATCGGGACGAAATCCAGCCCCTCCGCCCGAAACAGAACCGGCGTTTCCAAAACGGATCGCCAGTTATCCAGATCGGCGCACGCCCAGCCCTCTTCCCGCATCCGACCGACGCGCTGCAGGGAAACCGTCTGAGCGTCCGTCCCGTTGCGAGGCATGTCCAAACGCCCATTGCGAGTCGTGTACTCCGGGCTGGACTCAATCTCGAATTCGTAGTATCCCGTCGGCAGCTTGAGGTCAAGACGACCGGAATCAATCGTGTTGTGATCCGTCCAGAACGGAAGCCCCGGCAAACGCCGCCCTGTTCCCTTCGGCGTTTTCAGGTACAGTCGAAACGGAATCGGCTTGCCCGTCTCCTGATCAACGACCGTCAGGTTAATCGTCCCGGACTCCGCCCCAAAGGCGCTCGACGCGGATATAATCAACAGCGCCGCCGCGGCAGCGTAAAGTATCTTGTTCATGGCTAATAATTTTAGTTTAAGGTTTATAGTATTATACCAACGTTGAGATAAAGTGAAATAGTGAACGTATGTACACTAGTTAGAAGTTGGAAGTGAGGAGTTGGAGTAGGCAGTAGGCAAGAGGCAGTAGGCAGTAGTGAGGAATTACTCTTCTCGCAACTCGCTACTCGCAACTCGCAACTCAAATTGTAATTTTTGGTTATTTCTGCAAATATTTGGTCAAAACGAGTTTTCTTTGTTGAAAAGGCAAAAATACGTGATATAATATATAAGAAGTAAAATAGAAAAGTTTTGGAATCAATACTTTTTTCAAATATAATGAACAAACCCATGAATAAACCTTTTGTATTACTTTCCCGCTTTTTTGCGGCGTTGGTTGTTATCGCGTTTGCCGCGTCTGCTCTGGCGGACGTTGTCTACGTTCCGTTTGTCAAAGTGGACGTTAACGGGTACAATAATAGCAATGGCAAGAATCCTTCTGGAACCCTTCCGGGCTATAATACAATGAACTTTGCTAACGCTACGCTTACCAACACGGTTACTGTTAGTCCAGACGTTTCCGTAAAAGTCGACCGCGTATCCACAACTAAAAACAGAGATCGCGAATCTTCCAAGGGCGACGCGCTGACAAATGATTTCATCTTTGAACAGAATACTGATCAGCCAATTACGGTTACTCTTAACGGTTTGACAGTCGGAAAAGAGTACTCGCTTAAGATTTATTCTCAAGACATTACTGCCAATAACGGCACCTCTGGCACGTGGAATATAACTCAGGGCGAAACGACAACTCAAATTGGCGTTCAGCCAAACACAACCGGCAACTCCAGCTACAAAACAACAGATTCTGCTACATATTTGGCGTACACATTTACCGCCAGCGCCAATACGGCTGTTCTTACAGGTCTTGCTACTAACCAGTTTGTTTTCCTTAACGGAATTGAACTTTCTGAAGCCTACGACCCGGCGTCGGGATACACCTATTTTGACGTCAACTCCAATCAAAGAGACGGTTCGGAAACTCGAATCATTTCGCCGCGTGCGACAGAACTTTTTGTGGATAATTCAAACACGTCTACCACTGCTACGGCAACGGCGCCGTCGGGAATTAAGATAACGGTTACGTCAGAAGCCGTTCTCAATTCCAGAACGCGAAACAAGACCAATTCAGCGGTTGACATGAACTTGTACAACGACTTCCTCTTTTCCAGCGCTAAAAAGCCGTTTACTGTAACGCTGGATAATTTATCAACAAATACCATCTATCGTTTAACAGTTCATTCGCTTGACCCATCTGGAGATCAGTCAGCAGGCGTTTGGACTATGACTGACGGGAACGAGAACACGCTTTTCAGCGTTACTCACAACCCAACATTCAATACTCCTGCGACGTGGTCTTTCAACCAGTACTTTAACCCAGGGACGTCAAGCGTTGAGATGAAGGCGGCTTTATCGAATAAAGCATATACGATGTTCAATGGACTGGAACTTCAGGTAATCAAAGTTCTTGACGAAGGCAGTACAGCCTACAGATGGTCAGCTGGTCGAGCGCAATGGCTTGTTGACGGCAAATGGATTAAAAATGACGGCACTTCTGGGACGCCTCAAGCTGGAGACGTTTGCTATGTTGCCGGTATAAATCCAGCGGCTACAGCTGATAGTTACTGGGTTGAAACGACAACAGCCACTTTCCCGGCTACATTGATTATGGGGACAGGTTCTCGTTTAATCGTAAAAAACAACGCGACAGCCAACGATATGATTCTCGACGGCGGTTATCTTCATCATGGAGAAGGAGGTAAGACGTTCTCTTTAAGCGGAAATTTGTGCGTTACCAGCAATTCGACGATTGATCTTGACGATGGAAGCGCTCGAACTTTACAGATTAAATCGACGCTGTCCGGTTCCGGCAACTTGACGGTTTTAGGCAGCAGCGCCAGCAATTCTGTTTTGGAGATTTCCAACGCTAACGCGGATGCCTATAGCGGGAAGTTTATCCTCAATAAAGCTACGCTTAAACTGTCAGGAGCGAATGCTTGCGTTGGTTCAGGAGATTTGGATATTCCGTCAACGTCTCAGCTGACTCTCAATGGACCAAATGCTGGGCTTCATAACGTTAACAAACTAACCGGTTCGGGACCGATTTCTGTAACGGCAACAAGCCGTTTTGACCTGGCGTCCAGCGATCCGCAGACGTATAGCGGCACAATCAGCATTGCTAAGGATCAGTCTCTTCATGTCGGCTACACAACGCCTTCTGCAGACTGTGCGTCAGACGTCAACCTTCCTAACGCGACGGTCTCTTTGGCATCCGGGGCAAATTTAGGGCTTATTCATCAAAGTACCAGCTCAAAGCAGAGCAATCTCGTAATTGGAACGCTCAACGGCGTTTCTGGATCTATTGTTCGCGCGTCCGGGTCTGTAAATGCCAGCGGAACCAAATACGCAACTTTGACTGTTGGTCAAGGCGCTTTTGCCGGCGTTCTCGGAGGTTCAAACACCTCACATAATAAAATGAGCCTGATTAAAAATACTGACGGTACTCTGACGCTTTCCGGCATTAACGTTTACGTTGGCGGGACTGACATTCAAGCGGGAACAATCGTCTTGACGGGAGCCGGCACGCTGGGAACAGGGGCTGTAACGCTCAGCTCAGGCGCATTGGAATTCAAAAATTCTACCGCTAATATTAACGCGCCCATTTCAGGCTCTGGCGATATTATCGTTTCCAGCGGAACGGCGTCTTTGCTAAAGGCTGTTACTCAAACCGGCGGATCGACAACGCTTGCCAACGGAACAACTTTGAAAATCGGAAACGATTCAACGACAGTTGACGCAACGCTTCATAACCTGTCCAATTCTGATGAAAACGCTCAGGGAACAGTAACGGTTTCAGGCAAACTGACGCTCGATAACGACCAGACGACAAAGTTCGCCGGGGCGATTAAAGCTGGTTCAATCGAAAAGACCGGCGACGGCGTTCTTCAGCTGTATGCAGCTGCCGAAGGGCTTGTTAACGCCAGCAGTTTTGTCGTTTCTTCCGGACGTCTTGATATGAAAGAATACTTCTCGGGAACGTTGGAAATTGGAAACGGCGCGGAATTCTCGCCCGGCAACTCGGTCGGAACGCTGAATGTAAACGGTACGTTCAAGGCGGACGCTTATTCGACGCTGATTTTTGAACAGGACGCCAGCGGTATGGATTCCCTTTCTGCCAGTTCGTTTGTAATTGACCCCAAGGCTGAAATCCAATTGGATATAACAGTTCTCATTCCGGGCGCAACGTACGATGTTATCGTCAATACGTCAGCCGACGGCTTTACGACCGAGCAGGGTTCGGAATCGTTCTGGACTAATCTTTTAGCAGACGGACTTCCGTATTATTTGAATCTGTCCGTTGTCGACAATCATATCGTCAGAATGCAGATTGACGCCAACGCCGTTCCGGAACCGTCCACGTGGGCGCTATTGGTTCTTGGCGCGGTTAGTTTGCTGTACTGGCGGAAAAGGAGTTAGAAGAATTAGCAATTTGCAATTAGCAATGAGCAATTACGCAAGCGTACTTTGTTGCTGATTGAGTGGGACGATTTATTATGTGATTGGAAAACGTTTCTCACCTGACTCAACAAAGCGTTTTTGCCGCCAATATTGTTGAGAATCCCGCTGCGCTCAATTGCTAATTGCTAATTGATCATTGCTAATTGCCTCGCTGCCCGCCTCCATTGACAAATTTTCTTTACGCTGTATTCTATATATATCAATATAACTATGCCTTTACTCCCCCCAGCGTGCAATCATGATTCTTACAGGCAGACAAATTCAGCAGAAAGTTCAGACGGGCGAGATCGAGATTTCGCCCTTTGACCCGACTCACGTCAATCCGAACAGTTACGACTTGACGCTTCACAACCAGATGCTCACGTACGAACTGGAATCCAACGACGGCGTTCTGGACATGAAAAAGCCCAACAAGGCGCATCGGCTGGAAATCCCAGAACATGGCTTGGTTTTGCAGCCCAACCGCCTGTATTTGGGCAGAACGGTTGAGTTCACCAAAACGATGAACCACGTCCCGATGATTGAAGGGCGTTCGAGCATCGGGCGGCTGGGCTTGTTCGTTCACGTAACGGCGGGGTTCGGCGACGTCGGCTTTGCGGGGTTCTGGACGCTGGAAATTTTCGCCGTTCAGCCGATTCGCATCTATCCCGGCGTGAGAATCTGCCAGATTTTCTATCATCAAATTGACGGCGACTTCGACCTCTACAAAAGCAAGTATCAAAACAACAGCGACATTCAGCCCAGCATGCTTTATAAAGACTGGCAGTAACCGCCATGACCGCGCAAACGTCCCCGCCGTTACATATCGTTCTTTTTGAACCGGAAATCCCGCACAACACCGGCGCGGTCGGACGCACCTGCGTTGGCTTGGGCGCGAAACTGTGGCTGGTGCGCCCAATGGGGTTTCAGCTTACCGACCGGCTTCTCAAACGCGCCGGGCTGGACTACTGGCCCTATCTGAACTACGAGATCGTCAATAACTGGGACGCCCTTATGACCCGGCTGGAAGAGGAAACCGGGAAAGTCCCCGCGCCGTGGCTGTTTACCAGTCACGCTGTAACGGACTATACGACTGTAGCGTATCAGCATGGCGATGTCCTCCTGTTTGGGTCGGAATCGCGCGGCGTTCCGGACTTCGTTCGACAGCTTTGCGCTCAAACGTCTTTGAAAATCCCCGTCGCCGAGGAAGCCCGATGTTTAAATCTGTCCGTCAGCGTCGGAATCGCCGCCTACGAGGCGATTAGACAATTAAATGAAAGGCGGTAATGGAGCGACCAACGGGAGCGGAATTACGCATTCGCCGTCAGGCGAACAAAATACAAAAAATCTCACGCGGAGATGCGGAGGCGCGGAGGGTGTTCGCGAAGTAATCATTTGGTGAAATGCATGCGGCGGAAGCCTCCAAAAATCTTTGAGCGTGGAAAGTCCCTTCGACCTGCTGGATCGGGGCTGTGTCAGCCGCCGAAAAAATTTTAGCCGCAAAGAACGCAGAGAACGCAAAGAAATGGAAGGCGGTTGGCGAGCCGGGGTGCGTAAGCCCCCGGAGGCTAAAGCCCGTTGGTTACAAACGTTTCGCCTGAAGATATCGGGGTGAACTCGCAGCCTCACGCCAATCTCACTCCTTTTTGCAACCCGGTATTTATTGCCCCCTTGGCAAGAGGGAATATGAAATAGTATATCTGTTTTCCAGATTAGTCGCAATACTTTTTAATCATTTC
Source organism: Thermoguttaceae bacterium (assembly GCA_045586185.1). GTDB lineage: Bacteria > Planctomycetota > Planctomycetia > Pirellulales > Thermoguttaceae > RUG11551. The sequence continues at coordinate 11,351 of JAZMZV010000211.1, forward strand.
GTCCTCAATCTTATTATATTCATAACGCATATCAGGGTAATTCTGCATTATGTTATAAAATCTGGAGATGTAGCTTATTTTTTCTTCCTCCGTCATTTTGTTTTCAAAACGCTCGTAATTTGCCAAAAATAATTTAACATCAAGCCTGATGCCGTGATATCGATAATGCGGCGAATTTGAATAAAACAGATTAAAATAACTGTCGAGAACCCATTCAGGATCGCGAGGAGCAATGTTGGCTTTTAACAACAGATTTTCCAAGTTGTTCGTTTCTTCCTTTTTATAATACGGAATTGATGTGAATATATCAAGAGCGTGAACAATCTTGAGCTTGCCTGAGTTTATGTCAACATAATAATACGTATGGTGTGTAAATAAAAAAAGCAGGGTAAACAAAACTAAAATGAGCGCATAAATCTTGATAACATATCG
>JAZMZV010000212.1:0-3802 GCA_045586185.1 Thermoguttaceae bacterium
GTGTGGACCGTAAAGGTCGCAAATATAACAAACAATACGCGCGTCCATTCAACTAAAAGCGTCCCGTTGTTGGTGTTATATGTTTTCGATCCCGTCTTTTGTTTTAGAATTTTAGTTAACAGTTTCTTCGTATTAAGCAAAATATCGCCCCCTTTATTCAATTACATCTGTTTGCCAGCCCAGCGCAACGATAGCCGCGTACAGGTCGCCGTCGGTCGTGCCGGGTGCTGCGGTAGTGTCTAAACTGATACGGCCCTCGGAACTGTCAAATATAGAATCCTCCATTTTGTTTAAGTTCTCCGCGGATATTGCAGGCGGGCCGCCGTTTACCCATGTCGTTTTTGAATAAGCCATTTATAAACCTCCATTAAAGAGCGTCGTCGAACGCCTTTTCTATTTTATTCAGGTTTGCGTAATGCGTCGAAAGTGTAATCGTGGGGTCGATTGTCTGAGCTGCCTCGACGAGCGCCTCCCATTCGTCGGCCCGTACTATATCGCCCTGGCGGTAAACCATTCGCCCGGGAGCGTAAGAATTTACCGCGAGAGCCCCGTTTCGTACCATGCGCGTTATATCGTCCGCCGTTGTATATGAGCCCTGTCCTCGGTTCGTTACAGCCGGGATCGGTTCATACCAGGGCGCCCAGGCAACATTATGATTGTTAGCCGTTGCGGCCGCAGCCTCGCAAACCGTTTTATCCCCATACAATATTATTTCTTTTATTGTGTTCCTGAACATATAACGACCGTCCATTCCGGAGGGGTAAACGCTCATTCTTAAAATCATTTCGCCCGTCATATTTACGCAACCGCTATACATATAATAAACGTCGGCAACGTCTTTATGTAAAGAAACCGGGTAAAGCAACGCCGCGCAGTCGGCGTAAAAATGATTCGCGTCTGTTACCTCTTTAGGGATTACGGCCGGTATAAGCATATTAGGGCAACCCTCGAGCGGAGAATCACACGCCATTTTTGGCAACGGCGGAGCGACTAAAATATCCGTGTATGAATACATTGCGTCAATACTCTGCAAGGTGTCGACCGGCGGGGCCTTCGGGAGAGCTTTGGCGTAATTATTCGGGTTGAAACACCCCCACAAACGGAGCTTTTCAATTTGAGGCCCTAAAACTGCTTGTACTTCTTCGAGGGTCGGAATTGGGCTAAACCGGGTTATCGTCGGGTCGTTATCTCGGTTCCTTGTCCATGCAGTTATTACGCCCGACTGTGTTGATTGAGAAACATCATATTCTCGGACCTTTGCCATTAAACAACCCCCTTCCGTGCTCTTATCTTTGACGTCAGGCCGCCGCCCTCTGAGTGCTCGAGCGTTACGGAGTCGACCGTCATCGTTTCCCATGTTTTAACGATTTTGCGTGTTTTCTTATAAATCGCGTAAGGATAAAGGTCCGGAGCCGGATATAAATCGACGGCCGGATATAATCCGTCTATGGTTATAAAATCGTCGGCCCACGTCGCGACCTCAACACTTAATAAATCCCGTGGTTGTATATGTGGATTCCCTCTATAAGTAAACTCATAGACAATATTAGAACGGGCGAGCAAGTTATCGACCGCTAATTTCGTCAAAGAAACGCCGTTCGTCATGTAAAACAACGGGAGCCCGAAATCGAACGAATAAACCTCCCCGGCGTTTATTTCGCTGATAGAATACGGGTTATTAGCGTCGAGCAAATTCGGGAGAGTTTCGTAACCGTCAATAGTGTATGTTGTCGCCGCCGCTGCTACAAACTTGAACAAGCTGCAATTAATTTCTTCGTAAGACGTCGGGGTCGGTGTAATCCCAATATTATTATAAGGAACCGGCGGATCCAACTCGACGAAATAGATTTTTCCGGACGTCGTTAGTATTTCCTCGATACTGTCGTTATATTGCAGGTAATACTCCGGGAGTACGATTTTAATCGTCTTTTTATTACGCTCGACGATTATATTAAAATCTGCTATTTCGTCGGCGTATATTGTCCAGGTTCGCCCAACGGCTCCGAATGTAAGCGTCGGTCGTCCTGCGTCGACGTATGTAACGCGGAAATAATCGGCGTCACGAAATACACCCGAATATTCCGAAATAATCGACCTCGCCGCTTTTGCCTCGTACAAAATTACTTGTAGGTTTTGGGCTCCAATATCCGGAGGCGCTCCGACCTCGTCGTAATCAATCGACGACAAGGCCGCGCGGATCCGTTTACCGATAACGTGGTCCATTTTCCAACCTGAGCCGTAATTATCGCAGTCGACCGGGACCTCGACGTTATCTAAAAACATAGAAGCGTCTTGTCCTTTGACGGAGAGAACGTTTTCGTCCCAACTCAGGCCCTCAGATAAATAAAAGGTCCGGACCTCTGACATGTCCCCTTCGTAACCCGCGTAATACAAAATCGGGGCGCCCTGAGGGATCCGGCCGATAATAACCGGGTCGATTTCCTTCTCGTAGGCCCGAATTTCGATTGTACTAACCTCGAGCTCGCCCCCGAGTTCTGTATTTACCCCGCGGAGGTCGAGGTTAACGCTTAACAAATTGGAATTGTCCCAAATCCATGTAACGCCGAGATATATCCCCGTAATATAAACACGTTCGCCCGGGGTCCAACTGTCTATATAAATAGTCGTTTGCCCTCCGGACCAAAACGGGCTAAATCTCAATATTTTAGAATCTCCATATTGGCCCATTACTTCGACCGTTACGGTGTCCCAATTATTGGCGGCGGAGATCGTAACCCCGAGCGGGTTATCGAAAGTCCCGTCGGCTTTTGCCACTTCCTGAGATATAAAACCATATCTATAAGAATATGTATCGGCCTCCATTGGAACGGCCTCGCCGTTGTTAAGAAATCCGTCCCCCGCGAGGTCCATAATTGGCGTTGTGAAAAGGCCCGGGTCAAGGTTTGCGAGGCCCTCGTACATATTGACGGCGTTTATAGGTGTTATAGCCGTCGGTTCGTCCGTCGTTTCCCGGAAAATACACGCGACCCTCATCGCCTGACGTAAATATTTACGATTTTCTGCTGCTATTGTCGTCATTCGATTTAATCCTCGTAACAATCCGGAAATGATAACGGAACGCTGACGTCTTTCCAAACCGTCGCGCCGTTGTAGAAAATAGGCGTTTTAATATTCGCCCGCCCTCTTAATACGGCGTTAACGGTGTGCTCCGCGCCGTCAATATCGACGAATGTAATCGGAAACGACGAGTCCCCGATCGCCGCCAATAGGTTTTGTAGATCCGCGTCGAGTAAAGTGTCCCAGGAGAGCGTAACGTCGCCGTATCGCCAACCGTTGACGTCGGCGACGACCTTCCCCGTAAGTGTAACCATTTCGTTAACTATGTTAGGAACCTTAGACGGTGCGAAATCGTTCGGATATGGGATATCATACCCGTTAATTTTCATATAATCTAAATACGGCCTCATGCTTTACGCCTCCATTATCATTTTGCCTTGTTTGTTGAGCTTGAATATTTCCGTCGCAACGTTAGCGCCGCCCAGGTTAACGACAAGCTCGATTTGTCCGGATCCGCCCGCGTTGGCCGTCTGTATTGCGGTTATGATCGCCGCGGCGAGCTGACTATTAGCGGCGTTTATCATGGTTTGCAGTTTCTCGATCGGGAGAACGGCCTCCGGGCCTGCCTCGCCTACACCGATAACGCTCGGACTGTTAAAAATACCGCCCTGGGCGTACCAATCAATCCCGAGCGACGGAATTACGCCCTCGAGCAAATCGCCGAGCTGCCAACCTTTCGGCCTGATTGCAAAGTGTGGAAGTTTAATTTTCGGTAATGATACTT
>JAZMZV010000213.1:0-2032 GCA_045586185.1 Thermoguttaceae bacterium
CAGCAAATGTGGTAATAGTATCAGTCATGAAAGCGTTTGGTGTTGAAAGGTGTTAGAAGTTAAAAATGCCCTACGCTTTCTTTTTTTCTTGTAATCTTGAGTTCTAACTTTAACTAAAATCTAAAAGTAAAATAGGTAAAAAAAAATCTTTCCTAATCAATACAACAGAATTATTTTAACTCGCTTTTTCCTTAAGTTGATACCTATGTGGCGCCGGTCTCGGGCGCCGAAGAAACCTCACGCAAAGTCCGCAAAGTTCGCGAAGTAATGAAAGTTAAGCTTAAATGCGGGAGGGAACTCCCGCGTTTTTTCTTTCAATTTTCAACATTGTTGATTTTTGTAAATTATATCCCTTGCAATTCGATTTCTAATAGGGTACAATTAGAGATGTAAAGGGGTTGTAACCTCCTAAGAGCGAGGCGTTCTATTTCCTGTTCGCCTGACGGCGAATGCGTAATTCCGTTCGCTGCGCTCCGTGGGTTAAAACCCACGGCTATTAATATTGAACCGCTATGCGGTTCTAGCGGAAGATTTTTTTATTTTCCATTACCGCCTTCCAATCTTTCCTACTTCCCAATCATGAAACGGCGACAATTTTTAAAATGGACGGCTCTTTCCAGCGCGCTGGCGTTCGGAGCGCCGCTGATGGCTCAAGAGTCTAAAAAGAAAGTCCTGTACTACGATTACAGTTCCGGGTACATTCACGACCCAACTCGCGACGTCGACGGCAAACCCGGTAAATGCGGGTCGTTTTTCAAAACCGTTGGCGAGAAGAACGGCCTGGACGTCGTCTGCACCAAAGACGGGAACGTCTTTGCGGAAGACTTGACTCAGTACAGCGCGATTATTTTGTATACCAGCGGAGATTTGTATGTCCGCAACCCGCGCTGTCCCGGGAATCCGGTTCCGGCGGGGACGCAGGAAAAGCTGGTTGACGCCGTTCGCGCCGGCGTAGGGTTGCTGTCGCTTCATCCGACGACCGATTCGTGGCGCTGTAACGGAACGGCGTACGTCAGCAAAGCGACGGAAGAAATCTACGCCAACGACCCGGTGGAAATTATAACCCCGTTTACCAAACTGGTCGGCGGGCAGTTTATCATCCACGGACCGCAGCAGGAAGCCGAGGTTGTCTTTGCCGACCCGGTCGAGCTGCCGTGTTTGAAAGCCATTCCGGAAAAGAAGTATCGAGTTTTTGAAGAATGGTATTGTCTGAAAAACCTCAACCCGGACATGCACGTTTACCTGACGCTCAACACGGAAGGGATGAAGGGCGACTGTTACAACCGTCCGCCGTTCCCGGTCGTCTGGGCGCGAAAAGAAGGAAAGGGCGTTTCCGCCTATTCCGCTTTTGGACACGGACCGCAGCAATGGGACAACCCGTTTATTCAAAACGTTTCCAGCGATCTGCTCTTGCTTGTAACAGGCAAGATTTCCACGGACTTAACCCCCAACATGAAAACCGCCTGTCCGAACGCGGCGATCGCGCATTTTTAGCGGCGCGTTGGTTGTGAGCGGGTCAGTCCGTTCACGGATTTTACGGATTAGACGGGCGGCGAGGCGCCGCTCCCAATCCGCGCTACCGCGCGAGACGTATTATAATCGCTCCCGTTGGTTGCTTTTTTCTCCCCCTTACTAAAGTTTTTTGGAAAGGGGAGTTTGAGGGGAAGAACCTTTTTTTCAAAAAAGGTTTTCCCCTCATAATTAAACTTGAAAAAACTTCCCTAAAAGGGAGCCAGCTTGCTGGCGACCGAAAGTTTTTTCAAGCGAGCGAAGCTCGCCAAATTGTTAGCCACGCACAGGTTGGTCCTATTCGCGGTCGTGTCGCTCGTCGTATCCTCCCCGCCCCGCTCCAAACCATTTACGTAGCCGAATACCTTTCTGGATCGCGGACGTAAGTCCGCAAAAGAAAAATGCTTGACGGCGCAGCCGTCAACAAGGACTCCGGGGACGGAGTCCATCCGTGAAGGTTTTCGGCTTCGTCGTTTTGATATGCACACATCGAACTTTTCATTCGCCTAACGGCGAATGCGTA
>JAZMZV010000214.1:0-3081 GCA_045586185.1 Thermoguttaceae bacterium
GCGCCGCAAATTTTTCATGCAGTTGCACATGGTTGATCCGGCTCGCGGCAGCCCCCCTGCCGCATTGCTGATATGACGGACAAACTCTTTCGCAGACCCCCCCTCCGCCCCGCTGGATCGCGGCTGTCTCAACTCCCGAAAAAAACTCACGCGGAGATGCGGAGGCGCGGAAGATGTTCGCAAAGTTTTAAATACGGACGCGAAGCGTTCAACTAGAACCCCTAACGCTGTAGGGCGTCTGGGAATTGGCAAGCGCTGGACTCAATCAAGCGCGTTTGATTAAACGCTGAGCGTTATTCTTTTACGATTGAAGCGCTACGCTCACTGCGTTCGCACCCACGGGTTTACACCCGCGGCTCGTCTATTACTTGCGTTTTCGTAAATACAACAAACCGGCAACGCCGAGAATCAACAAAACCCACGTTGACGGTTCCGGAACGGCAGGGATGGGTTCGCCTTTAATCGTGGCGTAAACGGAGTTGCCGTTAACAGAGAGCGTCCAGTTTTCGGCGCTTTCAGCAGACAACAGAGAATTCCAAAAATCGTTTTTGGCGTATTCGCCTGTAAAAGCGCCTGACGTTTGAACGACAATCGAATACGTCTGCCCCGGTTTCTCGATGCCCATAGTCAATTCAAAAATGGATTCAGGATCGACAAAAAAATAGGAGGCAACGAGTTTGTCCATGCCGTTAGCGTCCTGTTCAAATACCAGTATAGAGCTTTCGTTAATGTCAAAATCGCCGAGAACGTTGATCGTCGCGCTAACGACGTCGCCAGGGGAGAATGTGGCAACTGTAATATCGCCAGACTCCAATTGCTCTCCTACTTGAACGCTGCCGGTGAAATAGCCCTCCATATCCAGGCGACCGGACGAAACGACAAAACTTTCAGCCCCAACAAGTCCTTCGGCTGCAGCGGCAATCTTCAGCGCTCCGTTTCCGGTCTTAACAATAGTCCCTTGCCCTTCGATTTTGGAATAATCGGCGGGGTCTTCGGACATGATTATGTTTTTTGTCATTCCATCAGGAATATTAAAATTCAGGGTTCCCGGATTGTTATTTTCGTTTTTAACTGTAATTAAACCGATTGGTTCATCGCCGAATTCCGGGTTGTCGTATAGCAGTTCAACGTTCACGCCGGGGTTAACAACCAGCTCGCCAACTCCGGTAAACTGACCGTATGAATCGTCTCCGTCATAATTTTTAAATCTCTGGTTAGCATTAGCGTACATAAAGCCCTCATTGAGAACATGAGTGGCATTGCACAATGCGTTTTCTCCCACAAGGTAAAGATGAGTTTGATAGTCGTAGTAATAATGCTCCTCGTCTGGGTCGTCAATATGAATATGCGTTCCGGATTCGACACAGACTTTACCGCTGAAATCGTTATTAGAACTCATTAAATAAATTTCGGAGGTGTGTTGATCGTGAGATTTTTCCGATTCAAACTGCAGTAAACCATCGCCATGAATTGCGCTGTAAATATTCAAAATACGATCTTCTTTAACCATATTTTTATCTTCAGCCACATTTCGAAACCTTAAATCGCCCTGAATCGTCAGAGAACCATGCAAGTTAATGGTAGAATTCGTCTCGCCCTGGAAGATTTCTCCGTGACCGATGTAAAGATCGTCAACCGTAATGGAACCCTCGTTAGGTCTTCTTGCTTGAGTTTTCAAATGCAATACGCCATAAACGCCTTCACCGTAGTCATTCAAATCTACAGTTCCAGCGTCCAAGTCCACCTTGTAGCCAATGTACAGTTTGTTGGTATGGCTGCCAGCTGCATAATAGTACCCAAAAGTCGTGTCATAATTACCATCTCTATTGGGTCTGTGGGTTCGCAAATGAAAAGTGTTGCCAACAACAAAGATTGAGTTGGTAATTTCTGAGGGACGGACGCTTTCAGTCCCGGATCCATTCGCCTCATACCAAAATCCACTCTCATCCCAATGATTCGACCTCCCTTGATCTGCCTTCAAATAATAAATTTTCGGGTCTTGCGTTTCTTGCTGATCCTGCGCGCTGGCGACAGACGAAAACAACGCCGTCAACAGCGCAAATAAAACAGGTAAGACCGTCTTCGCCAGCGTTCGACAGACTTTGCCGCAGTTCGCAGGAAACGGCAAAGCATTAGTATTCAAAAAATTCTTCATGATATCGACTGTTTTTTAATTATTCACAATGAAAACTATAACTAACGCAGATATGTGCATTTGTTATATAGACGAAATTTGAAGCCAAACTGTTTCAGTTTTTTTAAAAAATTTTTTAAAAAACTTATAAACTGTTCGAGAACGCCATTTTTGACGATAATAGCCAAAAAACAAAACGTTCTGCGCTTCAAATACTCAAACGATTACGAAAGTGGAAACGCTTTTGTTCGTTTGAAATCAATCCCCAACATTACCAAAAAACAAATTTAACCTCTCATCTGTTGTCACAGTCTAAATACCGTGCAAAAAAACACAGCGAGACGACAAATGAAACGTCAAAAAATCTTTTTCGGACAGGGAGAAACAACTATAGAACATAAAAAAATTCCTCCTTTCTTTACTGGGGTTGCAATTGACGCAAAAACAACAAAATACCCTTCCCAAACTTACCAAACGGCAGTCAGTTGAAAAATAATTCTGTTGTAACAACTTTTTCTTTGATAACCGCCTAAAGCGGTTTTTCAATAGATTGCCTGAAAATAACTAAACGCCAGAACGAATAACAATCCGTCCTATTTAATTGTCGCTAATAAAAGTGATACATAGGCGCTAATTCATCTTCAAACAACTTAAGGCAGGGGTCTTTGCAATATTGCTTGTTCATGTAAATCAATGCCCTCTAAACAGCAAGCAATATTGTTACGACGCGTGGTGGTAATAAAAATGTTCCCAACCAATTCGGGAATTACTAAAATTCCGAAGATGTATCGGATTTCAATTAGATAAAAATTTATCTAATTGAGACTAAAAACAAAAAATTCGGAATTACCCTCAAAGTTTAACAATATTGTAATCGAAACTAAAATCTTGTCAAGTAAAATTATATTAAAAATTAAGAAAAAGCCGTAAAATTTTTAAGAAAAACA
>JAZMZV010000215.1:0-63211 GCA_045586185.1 Thermoguttaceae bacterium
CAAACCGTGTAAACGTTAAAATTTACACAAAAACCATTAATTATAGTATACAAGTAGTCACCCTAAAAGTGCAAGCATAAAGTCGCCACCCAATGACACAAAAATTTTCCCCAAGTGGGGACTTTTCGCTTGCACTTGACCGCTAGCTATTAGCCGCTAGCTATTAGCTTGTGCATTTGTAGTTCTCGGCGTTAATTGTTAAAGCTGGAAGCTAAAATAACAAAGCTAGAAACTAGTAGCTAAAAGCTAAAAGCTTATAAAAGGCTAGCGGCGTAGCTAAGCCAAAATAAAACCGCCGCAGTCAGGGGGATGACTACGGCGGCAAGTTTGACGTCAGGAATTTTCCGGGGAATATATACCCCCTGTATTAGGGAGTGATGCCCAATTGTTCCTCTTCCTTTTCCTGAATGATGATACGGGGAGTAACCATCGTCGTCAAACTTTTATATTTAACGTTTGGAATCAATCTCTTCCAAAATCATCTTTTCAGGTCAGGATCACGGGGAGGCGATGCCCATTCTTTCCTCTTCTTCTTCCTGGATAATGATTCGCGGTGTAACCATCATCATCAAGCTTTCTGTTTCACGACCGATGCCGGTGTTCTGGAACAGACGGTTGATGTAAGGAATCTTGTTGAGGATAGGAGTTCCCTTTTCATCGCGGCCTTCCTTGAGTCGTTTAATTCCGCCGAGGAGGACGGTACCGCCGTCAGGAACGCTGACTGTCGTGGTAACGGTCTGATAGGCGAAGGTTGGCAGCTGAACGGACGTGCCGGAGTTGGAGGTCGAAACGTTCTTGCTGTTCTTTTTGGTAATGGGCTGTTCGTCGTCGCCTTCAGACGAGGTGTCTTCCGTCGTTGTCGTCGAGCCTGTGAACTTGAAGACGTTGACTTCTTTGATTTCGCTGAAGAACGGGACAACCGTCAGTCGGACGAATCGTCGGTCGTTGCTGACAACCGCCTGAACCGTGAGGAAGGTTCCTTCGGACAGTACGACGATTACAGGCTGCTGAGCCGCGGCGAAGTCGCCGACAACCGGGGTAACGCTGATGACGAACGGACTCTGTTGCGTATCGGAAACCATAGCCTGCTGACCGTTGAACAGGGTTACTTTCGGAGCCTGCATGATGTTCGATCGGGAGTCAGCCTGAGCGGCTTCGATGAACAGGTAGGCTTCAATATCGCTCAGGAACGCCAGCCCCATGGTCAAGCCGTCGCCGCCGGTGTAACCGCCGAACGCTGGCGTTGTTCCACCGTATCCACCCTGAGACACCGGGATGTCAAGCGTTGAGCTGAACAGTCCAGGCGCTTTCAGACCGACGGTTGCGCTGCGCTGGAATTTGGCGTAGTCAGTTTCCGTCAGGTTTCCATCATCGTCGAGAGCAGTTTCCCGTTCAATGGATACGTTGCCGCTCTGATTGGATTTAATATTGACGTCGAAGTCAACGCCGACTCTTTCATAGAAGCTGTCGGACAGGCTGATGAATCGAACTTCAATGGTAACCTGGAGGTCTTGCAGACGACGAAGCTGTTCGAGCAGTTCGGCGATCTGTTCGTGGATTTCCTGAGTCTGACGAATAACGAGGCTCAAGTTGGTTTCAAACTTTTCAATCGTACCTTCACCCTGTCCGCTGTCTTTCCAGGATTCAGGGTCAACGGTTTTGGTAATCAATTCGATAAGGCTGTCGAAGTCTGCGCCAGAACCGCTACCGAAAGGTCCGGAGTTGCTGGAAGCCGGCGTCATGGGCGAACCCGCTGTCAGGTCGCCGCCCATGGACTGAGCCAGAATGTTGTTGTTGACGTTGCCGTTGGCGCGGCTGGCGACTGCGGTGGCAGGAGCCATGATGGACGAACCAATTCCGTTGCCCGCCATGCCGTTGTTCAGAGCCAGAGCCTGTTTGTAAGCGCCGGACAGTCCCAAGTTATCCGTCGGAACAAAGTTCGGAATCGGGATAACGAGGTCGGCAACCGGGTACGTCTTGGTGTACAGTTGTCCTCTGCCGTTTTCTTTGCTTGTAATCTTGAGGACTTCGTTCTTGATAACGTAGGTCAGATCATACGGCTCCAGAATCAGGTCGAGAGCGTTTTTGAGCTGAATGTCGTTAGTCAGCGAAATCGTTACCGGCGTGTCGGAAGCGACGCCTGCAGCGGCGAAGCCAGCCGGGTCTTTGTAAATGTTGACTCCAGACAGGGCAGCCAGGTCGTCCAAAATGGAGCTGATTGGCGTCTGCTTGTAGTCCAGTCGAACGGGCTGTTCGAGCTTCTTCTTGATTTCCAGTTCGCGTTCCGTGTACGGACTCTGTTCGTCGCCCTTGGCGCGGCGTTTGGTGATGTCAGCCCAGGTTGCGCGATCCGGGAACGTCATGTTCTGATCCCGATCAAACGGGTTGATGGCGGAACGTTCTACGTCTTCCATGGCGTTGAGGAAGCCCTCGCTCTGTTGTTCGCGAATCTTCAGACCATCGTCAACGCGGCGGCGAGTTTTGGTCATCTGGAAGGCGAGGATGCACGCCTGGTTATTGGGATCGAGTTCGTAAGCCTGCTTGGCTTTGAGTTCCGCTTCAGCGTAACGCTGTTCGCGGGTCAGCTGGCTGACTTCATTGATAAGCTGAGCGATCTTCTGTTCCTTTTCGGTCTTATACTGCATCGCGCGAGCGTTGTCTGCGTCAATCTTGCGATTGTTTTCTTCGTTGGCAATCAACGCGCCGTTTTGCGAAATATACAGATTCAATTCGTTTATCTTCTGATCAACATGCGCCAGCAGACGAGCTTTGCGCGTATCGTCCAGAGCGGATTTGTCTACATTGTCTCGAGCTGCAGTCAGAATGGAAACCGCTTCGCGAGGATTGGCTTTTCCAATCGCGAGCGCTTTTGCTTCCTGAGCAGTCAGTTCCGAAGCGACTTTGCTGAACAGAGCGTTCTGTTCTTCGGTCGCTTCCGCGGCTACAGCGGCAGCAGATCCAGGAACAGGAGCAGGAGCAGAGTTCGCATTGAGGAACGTAAGTCGGTCGTTAAGCTGACGCTGTGAGGCGTAATCGAGTTCGTCTCTGTGCTGAGCGGCTTTGAGGAACGCGTTCGCAGCAGCCTGAGTGTTTCCAGCCTTGAGAGCTTCTTCGCCCTTGAGGAAATAGCTCATGCCTTCGGTCATGCTTGAGGACTGTCCGGGCTGAACGGCGGAAACCTGTTCGACGGCAGTTGCGTCGCGGTTGGACAGATAGCTGGCGTTGGCAACAGGAGCGCCGGAAGCAGCTCGCTGACGCGCGCCGTTGATCTTGGCAATCAAGTCCTGCGGTTTAACGTCGTAAGCCGAGTATTCAACATTGAGCCGCGCGGCGTTCATCGCAACGTTTTCCGCAATATCGTAGCAGCGAAGCTGATACAGCGTATTAGCCTGGCTGAGCAGAACGCGAGCGTATTCTTTCCGGCTGTTCATGTCGGACGGATTATTTTGAACGGAAGCGTAAGCGGCTTCGTAAGAGTTAATGTCTTTTTCAACGCGATTGGGCGAATCGTTTTTCGGTCCGTAAGGCACGTTGAGCTGTCGCGCCTGAGCCACTTTTGCACGAGCGTTAGCGCTATCCCCCGTCGCCAGATTTTTACGCGCTTCAAGCAAAAGTTTATCGCTCTGCTGACGAACCGCAACCGGAACGTCACCAGAAGCGGGAGCCGTCGCCATGGTCGCCATCGCCGGAGCTACCGGAGCGGATTGAGCTTCCGGAGCGGGAGGCAGATCGGGCAGAGACGGAACGGGCGGAGCCGTCATTGCCATTTGCTGCTGTTTGGCAGTCTGAATGTCGCGCATGAGACGTTCGGGCGTGTCTTCGCCAGGAGCGTAAGCAACCTTCAGCTTCATCGCTTCAGAACAAAGCTGTTCCGCTTTGTCCAACGCGCCAAGGCTGAGTGAAGAACGGCCTTCAGCAATGTATTTCTTCGCCATTGCAGAGGCGTTGGTTACCGGAGACGCAGCGGGTACTGACGGCGCGCTGTTGTTTTGACCGCGAATGGCAAACGGATCCTGAGACGAAGCCGAAGCTCCTTTGGCTCGATCCAGTTCGCGGCGAAGACGAGCGGGCGTGTCGCCTGTGTACAGCGGTTCATACTGTACGTTGAGGCTTTCCGCCTGACCGATAAGCGTTTCCGCATCGGCGAGCTTGCCTTCGTTTATCGCTTGACGAGCGCGCTGAAGTAAATCGGAGCATTGAGCGCGACTTGCGCCCGGCCCCGACGTTTGCGCTTGACTTTCTTTCGTTGCAATGCAAAGAACTGCTGTCAACAAAAGAACGAACGACAAGGCTTTTACAATACGATCCCAGGTGGGACGATAAAAGCTGTTCTTCAAACTTCCTTGTTTTTTCATGACTGTAGCCTTAATACTATTGTAAACTTTTCCGCGGCAGATAGACGTTTAACTTTTACGTCCAATTCTGACAACTCCGAGCCGCGATTTCTCCCCGTGAATTGCCAGTTTCCGAACCGTCTTTACATCGCTTGCGCTCTGATTTCCCTGACAGTTCGGACGCCCATGTTTGGGATTAATTCTCGATTGGAATGTTGAAGCGTCTCCAACGCTCGTTTTCCGTTTCCGATTTTTGTTCCCCATAGCGTTTATGGAATCCCTCCACTAAAACGCTATACAAGGGCGTTCAATTTATATTTTCGTCCGGATTAAAAAAGAAATAAATAAAAATTTCGACAATTTGCTGAAATTCGCTAAAATTTCTCTACATTTCCTTTAAATCCGACCTTTTTGGCGACATTTTTTCCAACCTGCAGCCGGGACGCGCTCTCAATATATATTATCGACACACCTGCGCTCTGCGCCGCATTTGCCGGCGCTTTCACCCATGTTACAGACTGAAAACGTTTTTTATCATAGATGAAATAGCAAATTTTCCCCGTTGCGACAAGAGCAATTTTCAACATCTCATTATTTTAAATAGAAAACCTGAAGAAATATTTCCATTACAACCTCGGCTAGAGAAAGTGTTTTTAAAGATAAAAAACGCACAGAGCGCCCTGTCTGTGCGTTTTACGTAAAACCCTTATAGCGTAAATTTTGAAATTTCCTCTTACGCTGTGATTCCCTTGGTCAGAGCCATGAACGCCGTTTCGAGGTTGATCTCTTCTTCGGCGAAGTGCGTCAGCGAGAAGCCGTTTTGGATCAAGACGGTTGACAAGGGAGAATAGTCCGGAAATTCCTCTTTGAGCGTAACGCGGAGTCGTCTGCCGGCGGCGGGGTCGTCTAAAACGGTAACGCTTTGCGTCATGCCGGTCGATTCCAAGACTCGAGCCGCTTCGTCCAACCCTTTGCCCGGCTTGTCTTGCACGCCGACGACGATGGTAATATTTTGTCGCACCTGTTTCATGACGTCCGTAACGTCCGCGTTGACCAGGAGCGTTCCACGTTCGATGATTCCGATTTTATTGCAGACGTCCGCCAGTTCCGGCAGGATGTGGCTGGAAACCATGATCGTTTTGCCCATGTCGCGCAGACGTTTAAGCAGCTGGCGGATTTCGATTCTGGCGCGCGGGTCGAGACCGGAGGCGGGTTCGTCCAGCAGCAAAACCTGGGGGTCGTGAAGCAGAACCCGGGCTAAACCGAGGCGCTGCGTCATGCCGCGAGACAGGCTTGTCGCCAAAGCGTCGCGCTTGTACCCGAGATCGACCAATTCCAGCATTTCGTTGCAGCGTTTGCGGCGCTGATCGCCGTTGATTCTGTACGCCGCGGCGAAAAACTCCAGATATTCAATGACTTTCATGTCGTCGTAGACGCCGAAAAAGTCTGGCATGTAGCCGATAAGCCGCCGGATTTCCCGCGGGTTGGTATAGATTGACTGCCCGCAAATCGACGCCTCGCCCCAGGACGGCTGAAGCAGCGTTGCCAGAATTCGCATCGTGGTTGTCTTGCCCGCTCCGTTGGGGCCGATAAACCCAAAGACGTCTTTTTCCTTCAAAGACAAATTCAGCGAATTCACCGCCTTGAGCGAACCGTAAACTTTCGTCAGATCTGAGGTTTCAATCATGATAGTTGCTAGCAGGGAATGGGGAATAGGGAATAGGGAATAGATATTCGCCGGAGGCGAATTAAAAACTACTCCCTATTCCCTACTCCCTACTCCCTATTCAATTCCCTGATAGGAGTTCTTAACGTCTTCGTTAACCTGTTTGTCGCTTGACTTGGACTGCGCGTCGTTGAGGGCTTTGAGCAGCTGTCCTTTTGTAATCGGGCCGTCAAGGAGAATCGGATCTGAGCCGTCGGCGGGCAAAATCGCCAGCATCGGAATGGACTGTCTGCCGAACGCGTTGAGAGCCTGTTTGATGACGTCGGGGTCTTCGCTGTTTTGCGGCTTTCTGGACCAGTCGCCAATAATGGCGCAGACGTTGTTTTTGTGAATAAACTCTTCGACGTCGTCCGTTTCAATCGCAGTATACATGTTCGCTTTGCAGTTGGGGCACCAGCTCGCTGTGAACTCAATCATTACTGTTCGACCCGCTTTTTGCTCGTTTTGAGCGGCTGTCAAAAGCGGGTTGCCGTTACTGGCGTTAGAATCGGAGTAGAACGTTTCCGCCCACGGGAAACTGTTGTCCGCCGTATAAGAATGAAACATCCAGGTGGTTGCCGCCGTCGCGACGAGAATTCCAATTGACCAGTTCAAAAGGCGTTGTCCAAACGTCGCCCCGTAAGGAATCTTGTTGACAATCCAGCAAATAAACCACAGTGAAAACAGCAGCGTCAAAACGGGAACCATTAAATTCTCCGGAACCATTCGGAAGAAATAAACCGTCGTTCCCAGCAGAAGGAATCCCATAATTTCTCGAACGGTAACCATCCACTGTCCGGGTTTGGGCAGGAAAGAAAGCAGTCCCGGGAACAGACCGACCAATAAATACGGGAATCCCATACCCAAGCCGATCATGCAGAAAATGAGCATGGTAAACGACAGCGGCGCGCCCATTGTCAAGCCTAAAATCGGACCGATAAACGGACCGGTGCAGGGAACCGCCATCAACGTCGTAAAAATGCCTTTGGTAAACGCGCCAATCGCGCCTTCTTTTTGCTGAACGTCATTGATGGCGCCGGATCCCAAAAAGCCGGGAATCGGAATCTCCCAAACGCCCAGCATGCTCAAAGCCATGACGAATATAAACGAACACATGGTTATCTGAACCCATGTATAAGCGTACATTTCGCCCCAGCCCATGCCGGACTCGTTTGTCAGTTTCCCGGTAAAAAGCGACAGCCCGTACGTTGACAAAAACGCCAGAAAAACGAACACTGCCATCAACCCGGCAACGTACCACAGGTTGAGAATAAACACGCGAAATCTGGATTCGCCCGCCTGATCGATAAACGCCATCAGTTTTAAACTGATAACAGGCAAAACGCACGGCATGACGTTGAGAATCAAACCGCCTAAAAACGCCATTATCGACCAATTAATCAATTGCTGGGTTGTATATGCGCTCAAACCGGTCGCGGAAGCGGCTTCGCCGGTCGATTCGCCTGACGAGGCTTCCGGAAACTGTCCTTTGGGATCGGAAAGCTTGGGAGCGGGAATGGCGCTGGCGTCTGCCGGAGTAATTGCAGCCGACGTCCCAGGAACGATTTTCGCCGTAAAAGACGCTTCTGTCGGTTCCAGACACGTGCCGTTAACGTCGTCGCAAATCTGGTAAAATAACGAACCTTTGATTTCAATCGTTGACGGATCAACGCCGGGAGCAAACTGAATTGGCGCCGTCCAGATAACGGTTCCGCGATGTTCTTCAATCGGAACGTCATAATAATCTACATTTTGGACCCGCGGAGGCGTCTGAGCGGAAAACGTGCCCGCCACAGCGTATTGCGACGACGTTTCAAGCTTAATTTTGGCGGCTGTCGGACCGCCGTCCTTTTGCGTAATCGAATACATGTGATAGCCTTCGGGAACAACCGCTTCCAAAAGCAGTTTCCCGGTTCCAGGCGAATTGGAATCCTGAATGAACTTCCCGGCAACAGAGACGGTTGCCCGACTGTTTTGGGAGCCGAAACCGGCGTCAGAACCAAAACTGAAACCGCTGTCGCCGCCGATGTCAAACCCTCCGTCAAAAGGATTGTTGGACAGGAAATCCGTCTGCTGAGCGAACAACGGCGCGCTCAATAACAAAAACGTCAATAATACAAGGATTCGTTTCATACTTTATTAGGAATAAAAAAGGTGGGAATTATCTATTATTATAATCGCTTTTTCAAGTATAGCGTTTTTTTAGAAGAAAATCAACATCGAAAGTTGGAGGTTTTTTCCAGGCGTCTCTGTCTAAATTAAATTGAGAAAAAAGGCTTTCTGGGGAGCGGACATGAGAGGGAGTAGGGAGTAGATTTTATATTCGCCGCAGGCGAATAACTATTCCCTATTCCCTATTCCCCATTCCCTCCTATTCCCCGTCTCTTGCAATTCAATTTGAAAGCGGGTACAATTATTGTCAAGCTCAAGGCGTCATGCGTTCGTCATTAAAGCGTATGACCGACTTGACGTCGGTATTGGATTCCCGCCCTGATTTAACAAAGGATGCAAACATGAAACAATTGATTAGCGCTCTGTACATAACGTTGGCATTTACGCTTCCCGCTCTGGCGGAGACGGGGACGGCGTCCGCGAACGCCGAGCCGGTTTACGAGGCGGAAGTTTATGAATTCGCTCCGTATTTTGGAAACCCTCATCAGGCGTTGAAAATTACGGAACAAGACTCGGTTGCGACGCGCTTTAAAACGTCGGAACCGTTTTTGTCGGTAGTCGTTTGCTGTCCGAGCTATTGCAATGACGTTGGATCGCTGCGGCTGTCGCTGTTCCGGTGGACGGGAACGCTTGAAAAATCGGAATCGACTGAGCCGATCCTTCGTCAGACGTTTGTCGATTTCCGTGACAACGCGCATTTGGAATTGAGAACGTCTTCTGACTCCCCGCTGCCGGCGGGCGAGTATTTGCTGGTTATCGATTCCGGAACTGAACAGGTTGGCGTTTGGATTCAGGAAGAGAATCCGCATAATTTACAATGCTTCTTTAACGGCAAGGCAATGTCGCAGACAGTTCAGATTTCCTGGCTGTGTCAGCGTCTGTCGCCGTTTCCCTTCAAGGGAACGTGGGAATCGTACAAACGCGCCGCGGCGCCGCCGTCCTGTCCGCCGGAACCGAAACTAAAAGCCGACGACCCTGTTCTGAAATATGACGTTCAGCCGGACGTCTTTGCCGCAACAGACGATTTGGGCAGAACGCTTCCAGACCAGTCTGCTGTTGGAGCCGTTCGACCGGGAAAACAGGTCGGGATTTTTTACTGGACGTGGCATCAAGACGGGCATACCAATCATCCCCGCGTGTATAACAACACACAAATCATTCGCGAAAACCCTGGAATTGAAGACCGCCCGGACGATCCCGCCTGGGGGGAAATGTGGCGCCCGCATCATTGGGACAAGCCGCTGCTGGATTACTACAAAACGACGGACAAGTGGGTTTTGAGAAAGCACGCTCAAATGCTTGCCAACGCACAAATCGACGTCGCCATCTTTGACTGCACCAACGGAACGAAAACCTGGATGGAATCGACTTGGGCGCTGCTGGAAACGTGGTCGCAAGCGCGCAAAGACGGCGTCAATACGCCCAAAATCGCGTTTATGCTTCCCTTTTGGAATCAAGAGTATAACGCCGTCGACCTGCGCCAGCTGTATCGTGACATCTACCGGGACAGGAAATATCAGGAACTGTGGTTCTACTGGCAGGGCAAGCCGTTGATCTACGGCATTCCAGACTCCGTTGACAAAAAGATAGCGGAAACGTCCGGCGAGGAAAAAGAGGAATGGGAAACGATTCGCCGATTCTTCGCGTTTCGTCCCGGTCAGCCCGGCTATACTTGCGGACCGCAGCGGCCGGACAACTGGTCGTGGCTGGAAGTCTATCCTCAAAACGGGTACGGCAAGCGAGCCGACGGGACGTTCGACATGGTTTGCGTCGGCGTGGCTCAAAACCATTCCGAGAACAAACGCGATGGTTCTTCCGGCTTGGCGTCGATGAACGACCGCGACGTTTTCGGCAGAGCCTGGCAAGTGGGCAAAGGACAAGACCCTCGCCCGGACGCCTTCAAATACGGATTGAACTTCGAACAGCAATGGTCGCGGGCGTATCAGCTTGACCCGCAATTCGTGTTTGTTACAGGCTGGAACGAATGGGTTGCAGGACGCTATCCATCCTGGGAGGGACAGCCCAACGCGTTTCCAGACGAGTACGACCAGCGATTCAGCCGGGACGTCGAGCCGTGCGACGGAGAGCTGCGCGACAGCTACTACAATCAGTTGGTCGCCAAAGTCCGACAGTTCAAAGGCGTTCGCCCCGTTCCGAAGTTCGGAAAGCCTGTTACAATTCCGTTTGATTCCAAGTCAGAAGTCTCGTCCGACCTCTGGGAATCGGTCGAACCGGCGTTTCGCGACTATCGCGGGGATACCGCTTACCGTAACGCAGAAGGATGCAGCGGCCTTGTCTATACGGACAATTCCGGACGCAACGACATCGTTCTTTCAAAGGTCGCCCGAGACGACAAATACATTTATTTTATGGTCGAAACGCGCGACCATCTGACGCCCTGCTCTGACCGCAACTGGATGCAGCTGTTTATTTCTGTAACAGACGATTCCATTGCGTCTTCCTGGTACGGGTTTGAATACGTTGTCAATCGGACGTCCCCGGGAAAGAAAGCCGTTTTGGAGAAATCTTCCGGCGGCTGGGACTGGAAACGAGCGGCTGACGTCGATTACCGCATTTCCGGAAATCGCCTGGAACTGAGAATCGAGCGTTCCGCGTTGGGTTTGACTTCCAACAAGCCGA
This sequence comes from Thermoguttaceae bacterium, assembly GCA_045586185.1. Classification (GTDB taxonomy): domain Bacteria; phylum Planctomycetota; class Planctomycetia; order Pirellulales; family Thermoguttaceae; genus RUG11551. The sequence goes on from JAZMZV010000215.1 coordinate 10,852, forward strand.
TTACGCTCAAATTCAAATGGGCTGACAACGGATTCCGATCGGAAGAAGATTCAAAAGCTTTGCCGCCCGATATTCTGGACTTCTACAAGTTCGGCGACGCCGCTCCGGACGGACGTTTTTCGTTCCAGATTCGAGAAGAATAAAAACGAAGAATAAAAAAAGAGGAAACGTCATGTAACGTTTCCTCTGTGAGTACACTGTTGTTGAATGCGTCCCGTCAGACAGCAGGTTCAGGAGTCGTCGTCTCCTTCGTAATCTTTCGTTTTCGGTTCTTTCGTTTTTTGAGAACTTCAACAGGGTCTTCGTCCCCGCGCTGAACAAAAGGCGAAAGCTGCCGGCAGCGTTCCGGACGCTGTAATTTGCGAACGGCTTTGGCTTCAATCTGACGAACGCGCTCACGAGTAACGTCGAAAATCTTTCCGACTTCTTCCAGCGTATAGGCATTGCCGTCCAGCAGTCCATAACGCAGACGAATAATTTCCCGCTCTCGATACGTTAAGCTTTTCAGCGCCGCGTTAATTCGTTCTCGAAGCGTATTGGTATTGATGGATTCGAGCGGGTCTTCAGAGTGGTTGTCTGAAAGATACTCGCCGAAATACGTGTCTTCATTATCGCCAACCGGCTGATCAAGCGACAGCGGCGTTCGGCACATCTGAATAATATTGTACGTTAATTTGGGATCAAGCCCGGCGCGTTTGGCAGTCTCTTCAACCGTGGGATCGATGTAATGCTCCATCTGCAATTCATGTCTGGCAGATCGAACCCGACGAATGGCGTCAATCATGTGAATGGGAATGCGAATGGCGTGACCGTAATCGGTCGTAGCGCGCATAACCGCTTGACGAATCCACCACGTGGCGTAGGTTGAAAATTTGTACCCGCGATTCGATTCAAACTTTTCTACCGCGCGAATTAAACCGGTGTTGCCTTCCTGAATTAAATCGAGGAAGCTCACGCCGCGGTTCCGGAATTTTTTGGCAATCGAAACCACCAGACGCAAGTTTCCAGACGACAGGCGTCGCTTTGCCTGATCGTAGAGCCCTTCGTACTGACGTATCTTTTTAACGCGCCGCGCCATGGTTATCGGGCTTTCATGCGTCTGCTCGATAAAATATTGAAGCTCTTCTCGCAGACTTTTTTGAAACAGCTCTTTTTTCGGGTCGTCTTTACAAAGCTGTATCTGTTTTTGAAGGTAATCCATTTTATCGGCTATTTCCCGAAACTGTCGAATGACGTCTTCCAGGCGTTCCATTCTTAAACCGGTTTCTTCAATCAAGCGAGCCGCTTTAAATCGAACAAACACCATCTTTCTCCATGCGTCATGGCGGCGTTTGGAAGAATACGACTTGTTAAAAGCAATCTTAAAATACTCTGTAGATCTCTGAACCAGACTGCGAAGCGTTATCAGATTCGGTTCCAAAATATTGACGTATCGCGTTTTTGTCTCAGCATTGGTTACAGATACTTCCAGCGTTCTGTCCAATCGCAGTTCCCCGCTGTTAACCGCTTCGAGTATCTCCATCGCCTTGCGAAGAAGATAATCGTTCGACATCAAATAGCAAAAATAACGGCTTCGACGGCGTTCGACCAGTTTTGCAACCTGAATTTCCTGATCGCGGGTAAGCATAGGCTCTTCGCCCATCTGGGTTAAATAGATGCGAATCGGGTCGTCTATCTGGTCATCCGTTAAAATTTCGACGTCTTTTTCAAACTGTTGCGTCTTCTTAAGTTGATCAGCGGTAAACTCTTCTGAATCTGAGGCTTCAAAATCGTATGGAAGTTCGGAATCCTCAATAGAATCGTACAGATTATCCCCTCCGATGGAATACGCCCCGTCAGGTCGGCAAGAGCACGCGCCCTGTCGCCCTTCTTCATTATCGGCGTTATAATCCTGATCGTCAATGGAATATACGCTGCGCCCAATAAATTCCGATGACTCAATTTCTTTATGCACGAATTTACCCCTTTGAACGAAATAAATATGTTCCTTATTTGTCAGTTCGCCTTGGCATTATTCTCCCACGAACCAATTAACTCAACTCTATTTGCCCTCCATTCAAGTTGAATTGAATTGCTGGACTGTCGGCAAAGATTACCTTATCGATACATCTTGCCTATACAACCTAGCTTACTTTTTTGTTTTTGTTGTAAAATTTTTTGATTTTTTAAAAATTTCCCTTGACGAGATACTTCGTAAGTAATTGAAATAAATAGACTTACAGAGAAATTTCGAATAAAAAATATTTTTAAAATTAATTTTTCTGCTTATTGAATGCTTGCCCTAAATTTGTTTGCCTTTTTATAAGACGCATAAACGAGCAAAAATATTCCTTACATATAACAGAAAAGAGGAATTTTTTTCAAAAAAATTTTAGTCATGCTCTCTCAAACGCCTAACCCCGGTTTTTGACATAATTAATAAAGATTTATCGCCGCCGTACTTCCCGATATTTGGATTAACGATATAATAAGGTATTAGCTTTTAGCTGCCAGCCCCTGGCTCTTGGCTAATAGCTAGAGGCTATCAACTGAAATATTACTCTTATTTTCACAACTAACTATGTATTATATAGGAATTGACCTTGGAACGACCAACTGCGTGTTGGCGTATACGGAACAGTCAGACGATTCGCCTGAACTGAAATTGTTTGCCATTGACCAGCTTGTTGACGCCTCGACGATTGAAGGGCGGACGTCGCTGCCGTCGTTTGTCTACCTGGCAGCGGAACCGTCGGATGTCTACAGCCTGCCGTGGGCGAAAGACCGAAACTACGCCGTCGGATATTGGGCGACGCGTCTGTCGGACTCCCAGCCCCATCGGGTTGTCGACAAGGCGAAGTCGTGGCTGTGCTATAACCGGGTTGACCGGCACGACGCGCTTCTGCCGTTCAACGTCGGGCAGTCTCCGGACGGGGAGCAGATTGAGAAGATTTCCCCCGTCGAGGCGTCCAGACGATATTTGGAACACATGGCGTCCGCGTGGAACTACGCTCATCCGGAGGCGCCGCTGTCTGAGCAAACGGTTGTTCTGACCGTTCCCGCTTCCTTTGACGCCGCCGCTCGAGAGCTGACCCGGGAAGCGGCTTTGGCGGCTGGACTGCCGGAGAATTTCACCCTGCTGGAAGAACCGCAGGCGGCGGTCTACGCATGGCTGGCAAAGACGGGCGACAAGTGGCGCAAACAACTCAAAGAGAACGACGTCCTGCTGGTCTGCGACGTCGGCGGCGGTACGTCGGACTTCTCCCTGGTCAACGTCGAACAGGAAGACGGCGAACTGTATCTCAACCGATTGGCTGTCGGAAACCACCTGCTGGTCGGTGGCGACAACATGGACTTGGCGACAGCTTATTTCGCCTCGCAAAAGTTTGCAGAAAAAGACGTTACGCTTGACCCATGGCAGAACGCCGCCTTGCAGCACGCGGCTCGAAACGCCAAAGAACGGCTTCTGGCGGACAACGCGCCGGATTCCCATACGATTGCCATCGCCGGGCGAGGACGAAAGCTGCTGGCGTCAAACGTCTCCGTTGAAGTTACAAAAGACGAAATCCTCAACCTGCTTCAGGAGGGTTTTTTCCCCGTCTGCGCTTCCACCGACAGACCGCAGCGAAATCGGAACAGCGGGTTCCGTCAGCTGGGATTGCCGTACGAATCCGACGCGGCGGTTACGCGCCATTTGAGCGCGTTTCTGCAAGACCATCTTTCAGACGGACGGTTCCCGACTCACGTTCTTTTTAACGGCGGCGTGTTCAAATCCAACGTTTTGAAGAATCGGATGTTCGATACCATCGCGTCCTGGGCGCCTGAGAACGCGGAGACGACTTTCAGTCTGCTCGAAGCGCAAAGCGACCTGGACAACTCCGTCGCCTTGGGAGCTGCGTATTACGCCTGGGCGAAAAACAACGGCGGAATTCGAATCAAAGGCGGAACCGGGCGTTCATATTACGTCGGAATTGAAACGGCGGGTCTGGCGATTCCCGGCATGCCTCGACCAATGAACGCGCTGTGCGTCGCCCCGATGGGTATGGAAGAAGGGACGGAAACAGACGTCCCCTCTACGACCATGGAAATCGGCTTGGCAGTCGGTCAGCCCGAGAAGTTCCGAATTTTCAGCTCGTCAACCCGAAAAGACGACAAGCCGGGAACGCTTTTGACCCGCTGGTCGCCGGACGAGCTGGAAGAAACGGATTCGCTGGAAACGACCCTCGCCCCGGCTGCGGACGCTGACGATTCCGACTACGTCCCGATTCAATTTCATTCCGTTGTTACAGAGCTGGGCATGTTCGAGCTGTGGTGCCAGGCCGTCAACTCGCCCGATAAATGGAAACTGGAATTTTCGGTTCGAGAAGACGAATAAACGTAAAAAAAGACGCTGACATAACGCACTGCGCGCATATAGAAACGCTCTGTATGCGCGTTAGTCTTTTTCAGGATCAATTCCTAACTCTCTCAGACGTTTGGCAGCAAGGAAATGACGATGACCCTTCTTATACCATTTAATCGCCTTCTTCATGTCTTTTTCGACGCCCATGCCGTGTTCGTACATGTATCCCACGCGAAACGGTCCATACGGATGTTTGACGGTTTTATAGATTTCAAACGCCCGTTTCCAGTCAATTTCAACGCCGCCTGTTCCCTTGCGAAGAATATCCGCCAGATTGCAGCGAGCGTACTCGTCTCCGTCAGCAGCCGACTTTTCATACCAGTAAACCGCTTTATGACAGTCCTGTTCAACGCCAATCCCTTTTTCATACAAGATGCCCAGGTCACATTCCAAAAACGCCTGATTGTAATAATCAGACGTTCCGGATTCAATCGCCTTGCCGAACTCCAGCAACAGTTCAACGTCTTCTTTTGAATACCCAAAATCCTGATGGGAACCGTCGTGGTAATCGTACCCAAAGGAAGAACCAATAAGCTTGGGCTGGTTAAACATTGGATTGGATTCAGAATCTGTCATTGCATTTTGCGTCTTTTTTTCAAAAGAACCGTCCCATTGAAATTCTTTTGCCTTGTTGAAAAGCTCATCCCATGACTGATCTGTAAACGGGACAACTTTGTACTGAACTTCGTCAATTAAAGTCCAGCCGTCAGGAACGATTTTTTTGAAATCGTTATAAAGAATTTCCACATGGCTTTTTGAACGCGCGTCTTCCAGCGTCAGCAGTTCTCCAAAAGCCAAATAATCGATATTGTTGTCGTCCGGATAACGATAACAGGAAAGGCTCATGCTTTGATCAGGATTATCGTTGCTGTGGATTTCCATATCGTCGTCATTGTGACTTCTAACCATCAACATAACGAGAACTTGCGCCATGGCGGCAGTCAGACGGCCATGAAAGCGTTCATCCTCCGATGTAACGCTAACGCCCGCTCGACGCAGAAAATCAAATCCTACAAATATATTGCATAAATCGCATGGAAGTTCTATAAACGATCCCGACGTTTTAAGAGCGTCTTTTATAAAACGGACGTCGTCTTCGCGTCTGAGTTCAAAATTTTGAGGAATGAAAAAATCGTCGCAATCTTCAACTTTCTCTCCCAAAACGTCATAGCCGTCGACATCCGCCATTTCACAAAGAAGTCTTACAACGTATTCGACCAAATAGAAATCGTATTCTGAAGAAAGCGTTGGAAGGCTGACTTCATACCCGTCGTCGATTTTCAGTATTTGAACAGGGCGGGAAGAACGTCCTGCGTTTATGAAAGAAACCTCCGAGAAATCGTCTTTGAAGATAACATTCGGATATTCCTTTGCAATATATCTCAGAATTTTGTTTAGATTCAAATCGTCTTTCGTTCGGATAATAATGCTGTGATTCATAATTGTCAAAACCGTAAGTAATAACAGGAACTTGAAATAACCGTTATAATTCGCGACAATGTTACATTCGCTTTTTATTACAAGTATAAACAGAATTCAAAAATAATCAAGAGATAGCAATTATTGGATAATAACGAAATAGATGTTTTTTTCAAATTCCTCAAAAAAAGACGCTGTTGTTGTAACAGCGTCTGAAAAAATCATTTCAAGGCGAAATCGCCGATTATTTTTCGAAGAATCGCTTGAGCAATCCGGCGAATCCGGCGCCGTGACGAGCTTCGTCCTTTGCCATTTCGTGAACGGTGTCGTGAATGGCGTCGAATCCGAGCTGCTTGGCGCGTTTAGCCAATTCGAACTTGCCAGCGCAGGCGCCCGCTTCCGCTTCAGCGCGCATCTGAAGGTTCGTCTTCGTGCAGGGAACGAGGACTTCGCCAAACAGTTCAGCGAACTTGGAGGCGTGTTCCGCTTCTTCAAAAGCGTAACGCTTGAAGGCTTCGGCGATTTCCGGATATCCTTCTCGTTCCGCCTGACGGCTCATCGCCAGATACATGCCGACTTCGGTGCATTCGCCGTTGAAATTGGCGCGAAGTCCGTCCATGATTTCCTGATCGTCAACTTTGCCGTCGCCGATCGAGTGAACGGTTGCATAGCTGGCGCCAGTTGAACCTTCTTCCATCTTGGTGAACTTGCTGCCGGGAACGCCGCACTGCGGGCATTTTTCCGGAGCCGCGTCGCCTTCGTAAACATAACCGCAAGCTGGGCATACAAATTTAGCCATAATCTAACTCCTTGTAAAATTAGGGGGTCAAAACGATTATTGGAATAATGTACCGAAACGTCTTCCAATTTTATAAACTAATTATTTTGAACTTTTTGATAAAGTTTCTCAAAATTTGTTTTAAATTATAACCCCCATTTGAGAAAAAACAAGGGGGAGGAACGGATAGAATAGCCCTAATCACACGCATTTTTTCTTGACGCCAAACGAATCCTCCCGATAGGGGCGGCTCGACCTCCCTTTCGACTGTTTTGCAACGAAATCTTGTTATCGCCCGAGCAAGAAGGGTAAAGTTGAAGAAATTGAGCGCAGGAATCGAGAACTATGAGCGTTTTTTAGGGAGTATTAGTAGAATTCTGCATAGTCCGTAATTTTTTCATCTTGACTAAACGAATTACTTGAGTACAATATATTAATAAATAGGGAGCAGGGAATAGGGAATAGTAATTCGTCTATGGCGAATTTAATACTACTCCCTACTCCCTATTCCCCATTCCCTAAACCATTATTCCCCATTCCCTTTTACTCCCCATGCCACGTAAACGGATATTCCTTCGACGCGCTACGTTTTTGCACGCAGGCAGTTTGTTCCTGATGCTGATTGTATTTATATTCCTGTCAGTTCATCTTGCAAACCGGAGTCTGGAAGAACTCGTGCCGTCGGGCGGTCAGGCGACGACGACGCAAAACGGGGAATCGGTTTCAAAAGAACTCAACGCGGCGCAGGCGATGCAAATCGCGAAGATTATCGATTCCGCGCCGTACGAGAATTTACAGAACAAAACCGAGCTGGCGAAGATCGAACTGGCATACGTCAAAGCCGCTCACGATACATTTACGATTACTCCCGATGGCGTTATCAGCCGCCGCGGATGGTACAACCAAAGAAAGCTCGACGCCGACCAAGTTGAGCAGATATTAAAAATAGCATTTCCGAAAACAGAAGAGACAGTAGGCAATAGGCAGTAGGCAGTAGCGATTCGCCTGCGGCGAATTTAAAACTACTCCCTGCTCCCTACTCCCTACTCCCTAAACTACACCCTATTCCCTACTCCTTTTAACACAATGTCCGATTTGCCTTCTAACAATCGAATTACCCGTTGGGTTCAGAATTTATTGGACTTGACGCTTCGCAACCGTCTTCTTAACCTCAAAGACGCGTCGTTTACGATGGAACTGATCTGCACCGACGCAGCGGATATAGAAGACCGTCTCGTTTCGGGATCGCTGCCGCTGAGAAACTTCAAGGAAAGCGAATACGATACGCGTCAATACCGCTCCGCTAAAACCGACCCGGATTCCGGCGAAGTTTTGGAGGACGAGTCCGCAGAATCCGCTTCCGGACAGAAGGCGAAAAAGCTCCCGTCAACGGTCCTGTTTGTCAACCAGACGAAAAAGGAAACGGAAAGACGTTTGCTCAAGCTGTATCGTCAGACAAAAACCGACATCAGCGAAGGCGGCGTCAACACGCTCTTTTTGACAATCGGAACGCTGCATTGGCGTGACAAGTCCCGAACGGAAAAAGAGTACCTGGCTCCGATTATTCTCTTGCCGGTTGAACTGATTCGCAATTCCGTCAAGGCGGAATTTAGAGTTCAGCGCACAGACGAGGATCCGTTCGTCAACCCGACGCTGTTGGAAGCGCTCCGCCGCGATTTCCAATTGAAAATCACAGACCTGTCAGAACAAGTTGTCGAAGAGAAAGAGGACATCAACGTCAAATCGCTTTTGGACTCGTTTACCGAACAGATTTCCTCCATGACGGGCTGGAAGGTTGAGTCGACCTGCTGGCTGGGACGGTTCTCGTTTGACAAGTTTATCATGTACACGGATTTGAATAACCGCTGGAAGGAACTGGCGGCAAATCCGGTTGTTAAACAGCTTATCAACCTGACAGACGAACAGGTTCAAGAGGGAACAGAAGCCAGTCAGGGAGGGACAATCGGCGTTGACGTCGAGCAAACCAGCGCGTTCAACGAACCGCCTGCCGACACCCCGCTGCCGATTGCGGATTATCTCAATCTGTTCCTGCCGATTGCCGCCGACGCGTCACAGCGTTCCGCCGTTATTGAGTCAACCAAAGGACGCAGTTTCGTCCTCTACGGGCCTCCGGGAACCGGCAAATCGCAAACGATTACCAACTTGATCGCCTACAACCTGGCGATGGGAAAGAAGGTTCTGTTCGTTTCCGAAAAGCGAGCGGCTTTGGAAGTCGTGTATAACCGTCTTTCCAAAATTGGGCTGGGACCGTACTGTCTGGAACTCCACTCCAACAAGGCGGTCAAGAGAAAAGTCCTCGACCAGTTCCAGGAAGTCTACGAATTGGGCAAAACGAAAGACGTTAACGCCGATTGGACTAGAACGTGTTCAGAACTGACCGAGACTGAACAGACGCTGGACAACTACGTCCGCCAGATTCACAAGCCGATTGTTGGAAACATCTCGGCGTATGACTGCTTCGGCTGGCTGGCGGCGCATGGATACAGCTGGACAACCCGTATTCCGCGTCTTTACGACGGCGATATTGAAGAGCAGGATCTGCAGGATTTGATTAACGCAGCGGAAGATCTTCAGTCGCACGCCGCGGAAATGGATCCCGCGGCCCTCAAAGCGCTCTCTCCGCTGAAACGGTTCAAGTGGAATCCGGAACTGGAATCCCAGATGATCGAAAGCGCGTCGGCGTTTCGTCCAGCGGTTGAAGCGGTGAATCAGGTCTATAAACAAGCGGAAGAGGTTCTGTCGCTGCCGGATATCAAAGACGCGTCCGCCAAGATCACGCTGGCGTCGCAGATTCTGGAATTTCTTCAGGACTCCGGTCCGCTGCCGTCCAACCTCCTTTCCGAGGCGTTTGGAAAATTCATGCCGCTGGTTGACATGTTTGTCGAACAGGCGAAACAGTACAAAGACGCTGTTGACGCTTTGAAAGCGTCTGACCTCAATCGGGTTCTCAATCTTCGCGTGGTTCAGCTTAAAGACCATATTGAGTACGTTAAGAAATCGTTCTTTATGTTCCGGTTCATGAAGAAACGGAGCGTTGTCAAAGAATACGCCAGCCTCGTTCCTCCGACCAACGGTAAGCTGACGTTTGAAATGCTGGAAGCGGCAGCGCCGAAAATCGCCGCGCTGCAGGAATCGTACAAACTCCTTTCGGAACACGGGGACGAAATCCTTGCCGCCGTCGGCGACTGGAACGGCGAATCCGCCAATCTGGAAGAGCTGCTTCCGTCCGTTCAGCGCGGAAAAGCCCTTCGAGAAATCCTGTCCGTTGACTGCTTGACCGCGACAGACCGCAAGCGTCTGTTTGATTTCGTCTGCGAGCAAACCGCCAATCCCAACGCGAACTTTGCCGCTCTGAACGCAGAATTTCAGGCGGCGGTTAAAGAGTACCGCATGGCGATGGAAACGTTCAACCAGACGGTTCCCACTCGCACAATGACGCCCATTGAAGCGATGGCTCTCATTGACGCTCTGCCGCAAGCCGGCCGCTCGCTGAGACAGTTCTCGTTCTGGACGGACGTCCGCAACGACGCCAGAAGAATGCACCTCGGACCGTTGGCGAAAGCGATTGAACAGGGCAAAATCGATATTGCCAAGCAGTCTGCGGCGGAGGCCATGGAAGCGTCTTATCGATGGCAGCTGATTTACAAAGAGCTGGAATTCAACGACGCGTTGAACCGTTTTGACGGCGTCAGTCAAAACCGCTGCGTTGAACGATTCTGCTCGTTGGACGACAGTTTCTCGAAGCTGTCAATTCGCAAAATTCTCCTTGCGCTGTCAACGGAAGCCACGCGAGCGGCAGCGGAATCAACCGCTGCCGGGTCGTCTCTGCGAGCGGAGGGCGACCTGTTGCGTCGTGAAATGAACAAGAAGATGCGGTTCCTGCCCATTCGTTCTCTGCTGGAACGCGCTCCGAATTTGACGCGCCGGCTCAAGCCGTGTTTTCTCATGTCGCCGCTGTCGGTTGCTCAATATCTGCCAACCAACGACGCGGGCTTTGATCTGGTCGTCTTCGACGAGGCGTCGCAGATTCCAACCTGGGACGCGGTCGGCGTTATCGCCCGAGCGCAAAACGCGATTATCGTCGGCGACCCCAAACAGCTGCCGCCAACCGCGTTCTTCCAGCGTCAGGACGCTGTTACAGAAGAAATTACTGAGCAGAACGAAGACGAAGTCGAAGACATGGAAAGCATTCTCGACGAGTGCATCGCCATCGGCATGGACGGCATGAAGCTCAACACCCACTACAGAAGCAAGAACGAGTCCCTCATCGCCTTTAGCAACCATTACTATTATCAGGACGAACTGGACACGTTCCCTGCGCCGGACAGGAACTTAGGCAGTAGGCAAGAGGCAGTAGGCAGTAGTGAAGAAGGCACAAAGCGACCAACGGGAGCGGATATTGTCTCTCGCGCGGGAGCGCGGACTGGGAGCGGCGCCTCGCCGACGGGCGTTCATTTCGAGTACGTTCCCAACGCTGTTTACGACAAGAGCAAAACGCGAACCAACAAAGCAGAAGCGCAGCGCGTTGTCGAGATTGTTCTCGACCGCTTGAGCAATCCCAAAACGGCGGCGCGATCAATGGGCGTTGTCGCCTTCTCCGCTCAGCAAAAAGACCTCATTGAAGACATGCTCGATCAGGCGGCTGACAGCAATCCTGAACTGGCAAACGCGATGTCCGAAGCGATGGCGGAACCGCTGTTCGTGAAGAACCTGGAAAACGTTCAGGGCGACGAACGCGACTGCATTATTTTCAGTATCGGATACGCGCCGGACGCCACTGGGGCGTTTGCCATGAACTTCGGTCCGCTCAACAAGAGCGGCGGTCAGCGGCGTCTGAACGTTGCCGTTACCCGCGCCAAGGAAGAGATTATCGTCGTGTCGTCCATTTACGCGTCACAGATCGATTTGAACCGCACCAGCGCCGTCGGTCCGGCTCATCTGAAAGCATATTTGGAATTCGCCCAGTCCGGACGTCCGACCTGGTCAGACGCCTCTGGCGCCGGCTCGGATTCCTCTGCTGACAAAAACCGCTTTATCCAGTGCGTTGCCGATTTCCTCCGGGAAAACGGCTACGAAGCAGACTGCGGCGTCGGATTCTCGGACTACAAGATTGACATCGCCGTCGTCGACCCGAAGAATCCAAACCGCTACTGTCTGGCGGTCGAATGCGACGGCGCGGTTTACAAGAACGCGAAGATCGCCCGAGATCGAGAAAAGTCTCGTCCGTCCATGCTGGAAGGCTTGGGCTGGAAACATTGCCGCGTCTGGTCAACGGAATGGTTTACCGACCCGGAAAAATCCAAAGAGGATTTGCTCAAATGCCTTAAAGGAAAATAGCTACTAGCCGCTAGCTACTAGCTTCTAGCTTGGTTATTTTAGCCTCTGGCTTTAAAAATTAACGTCGAGAACTAAAAATACACAAGCTAATGGCTAGTAGCTAGAAGCTAATAGCTAATATAAATTAGAACTTCGTCGTATCGAAGTTGTAGGCGTCTTCTCGGTTACCCAAGGCGGAGTAAATAACCGGGTCAATATTAAAGGAAATTTCTCGGGTGGAGCCGTCGCACATGCAGACGTTAAACCCGACGCGGTGCGCGCTGCCCATGGCGTAGCGGAATTTGCCGTCTTCGTTGCGCATGTCCTGATACGGCAAATATACGTTTGGATTGGTTCCGATTTTTGTGGCTTTCTTGATCTTATCATCCAAGTTTGTCCAGGTTTTTACGCCGTTGTTTTGGGTCTGCGGTTCAAATTTATCCCCTGTTCCAACTATTCTCACGTTCGAGCAGGAAATCCCGGTAAACATACAGACGTCTTCGCCATTCTGGCAGCCGCCCTGATAGTTGTCTTTATCGAGAAACTTCTCGCTGAACAGGATTGTAGACGTCATACCGTCTCGAACGTAGTCAGGAGACACTTCGCTGCCGGCAAAGCAAATTCCGAAAGACCGCCACTGAACCAGCTTGAAGTTTTTAGTCCAGGTTGAGTTTGAACCTTCCGTATAACTTTGGGGGTATCCTTCGCCCGTCGTGTTGAGATTCCAGAAGCAATCCGTTGTATTGCCGCCGTTAGCCGCGTAATCGCACTTGGCAACCATTGATGGGATCGTAAAAGTTTTGTTTCCAGCCTCTCCGCCAAAGAAAATCGTCTGGCTGGTACGCAGCGGATACGACTGCGAACGGCGGCGAGATGGACAGTTGCAAACTTTTAACGGGGATTCCACCAGGTCTTTGACGCTAGCTTCAGTGTTGGCGTCGCTGTAGGCGGCAGAGCCGCTCGCCAAATGGTTGTAGTTGAACAGACGTTCCTGATCCAGGTACGGCAAAATCGAGTACAGCCAGCCGCCCGGTTGAGTGCGTCCGAAACCGTACTCTGGAAAACCTATCCATTTCGGTCCCCAGCCGCCAGTAGGGAAGAACTTCTGTCGTTCCAGATGAGCGCTTGCCGCCGTGCCCATCTGTTTCAGATTGTTCATGCACTGCGCTTTATTCGCCGCTTCGACAGCCATGTTGACCGCCGGAAGAAGAAGCGCTACCAATACTGAAATAATAGCGATAACAACCAAAAGTTCTACAAGCGTAAAAGCGCCATGAACGTTTTTGAATTTATGTGTCATGAGAATAAGAGGGTTAAAGGTGAATCAGGAGTTCGGAGTCAGGAGTGAGACAAGAGACATTAGATAAGAGCTATTGCTTAATGACTAATCCCTTAACCACTCGCTTCTTTCCACTTATTATAATTATACTCCAAAATTAATTATTTATCAACCCCCTTCCATTAAAATTATTTCTCCCGGGTTGAACTCTTATTTTTCAAGCATGAATATTAAATAGAACGTCTGTTTTAATCTGTTTATCTATTTTCACAACCCCAAAGCCTCACACTCTCCGGCAAGCGGTAATTTTTAGGCAGAAAGCGTTTAGCTAAGCCATTCACGGGGGGTGGGTATTACCCGCCTAAAAAACTTACGTTATTATTTCCGCGGACAATGTCCGCTCCCCGGAAACATTATCCGCTCCCGTTGGCGGCTTGTTTAATTTTAACAAATTCCAGACCTTACAAAAAATCCCCTTCCGACGAATCATTCGTGGGAAGGGGAAACACACAGGCAAGGGTATGGATGTGATTTAGTAATGATGTATCAGAAGGTGTAGTCCAGCATAACGCCGCCGGAGAACTGGTAGGGCTTTGTGCTGTCGTTAAATACGTTCATGCCGTTCCAACTGTCATAACGAATTTCAGGTCGAATAACCAGTTCGCCTGACATGACGCGGCAAGTCGAAAGACAGCTGCGCTTGTGCCGCGGCTTGCAGTCTTTGAACGGTTTGATTGAGTAACCAAGAGTCATCTCAAATCGTCCGATGACTTCGTCAGCAGCCAGTTCTTCCTGGTATTCGAATCGAATCCCCGCCTGAACTTTTTCGTTGATCTCGTAAACAAAGCAGTTGTTCAAGCCCCACAGTTTAGAATTGGGAACTCCATCAACGCCGTTGACAAGGCTCATGAAATCGTATTCGAGATAGTAGGTCAGCTTATCGGACAGTTTCGTTTCCAGTACAATGCAGTGAGAGTACGTGTTTTCATAGCCCAGCATATTGCCAGCGTACATCATGTACGAGAGTTTAATTGCCTTGGTAAGCTGTTTGCCTGCGCCAAACCAGATCAGAGAGGAGTCGGAATCGGGGTCAAACGCTTCGTCCCAGCCTTGCATCCAGCCGCCGGAGATGCTCACGCCGTCGCAGGGTTCCCACGTTGCCAAAGCGCCCATGTGAGTGTACGCCCACGGGTTGTAGGAAGTGCTAACAAAGAATGCGTCGCCCGGGTTGTCTACCGGACAGGCGAATTTACCGACAATGACGTTGAATTTATCCGTTCCGATTCCCGCATACAGCTGAGGAATCGCAAGACCGTACTGACCCTTTGACAGAGCCATGTAATCAAACCGGTTGCCAGATTGATAAAGTCGAGCGTCCGTGCCATAGAGAAAGTCTGCCTGAACGAGGAACTTCCAGTCGCTGTCGAGTTTATACTCGCGGCTTCCAGCGGCGTAAAGTTCATACAGTTGGAAACCTGTGTTGTCAATATTCAGACCGATAGCCGAGTTTCCGCCTTCGCCGAAATAATCCCAACCGCCGGCAACGCCGTATTCCTGGACCCCGCCGGTGGCTCCCCACTGGTTAGCCCAAAATCCGCCTAGAACATTGAATTCCCAGTTCCATTTGTTGTCGTCTTCTTCTTCCTCTTCAGGAAGTTCAACATCTGCGACGGTTTCCGGGGCTTTCATGGCTGCTTCAGCCAGCGCTTGCGCCGAAAAAGACGAATCTGCATTTTCCTGCGCACAGACGGGCAAAGCTAACAATGCCGACACAATAAGAGCCAGCAGCTTTGTGAAGCTCTTTTTCATAATACTCTATCTCCGTTTCCGAGTAATATAAAATACTTTAGGCGATCCGTTTATAGAAAATACTGCTGAAATACCCCTTAAGTGGATGCCGACTGGACGTCGGAAAGAGTATTTCAGCAATAATTTGACGCTATCCGTTTTTAGCGACAATCTCAAATCTGGAGTATATATAGTAATACAAACTATTTGAGGTATTAAAAAAATCGGAATATTAACAAAAAAACTTTAGATATATCTATGGCGGGAAAAGTGCATGCGATTATTGTTAGAGAAGTATTGCTATATTATAAGGGCGAATTTGCTCAATTCCCTGTTTTTACGATAATTAATTTATAATAGAAAAATTTGTCTTGTAAAAAACCGTCTATTTTGATATATTCTTTATACCGCAATTCAATTTAACCACGCCAGCTTTTTCTAACAAGGAAAGCTATTCCTTCCCCAAACGGAGAAAAAATGAAAAAATATATTATTGGAATTGGAACGCTGTGCGTTATTGCCGCGTTAGTTTATTATTTCGTTCCGGCAGTTCACGGAAACGTCAATTCATGGTTTCATTCAATAACCAGTAAGACTGACAATCATGACGACCACGACGGGCACGACGATCATGAAAATTGCAATCATGACCATGGCAAGCAGGATAAGCACGACGACCACGACGATCATAAAAATTGCAATCACGATCATGGCAAGCAAGATAAACATGACGACCATGACGATCATAAAAATTGCAATCATGACCATGGCAAGCAGGATAAACACGACGACCACGACGGGCATGACCACGCCAAACAGGATAAACACGACGACCACGATGGGCACGATCATGCCGGTCATAACCACAGCGACCACGACGGACACGACCACGAACAAGTGATGGCGCTTGAGTTATCTGATCAGGCGTTGGCGAATATTGGAATTGAAAAGGATTCCGATTTTGGCGAGATTAAAGTTGGTTCGTACGATAAAACGCTGACGTTTCCTGCCATTCTGGAAGAGCGTCCTGGAGAAACGCTGACAAAAATACCGTCGCCTGTCAGCGGGGTTGTCGAAAAGATTTATTTACGTCCCGGACAAATGATTCAAAACGGTCAGGCGCTTTTTGACATCCGCCTGACGCGTGAAGACGTTATTACGGCGCAGTCGGATTTGCTGGCGCTGATTCAAAAGCGCGATATTATTCTCAAAGAGGAACAGCGGTTGTCGGGTTTGGAAGACGGTTTGGCTCCGCAGGCAAAACGAGACGTCGCTTTTCAAAAGATGGAAAACGATTCGGCAATAAAGGCTAAAATCAGCGTCCTTCATCTCAACGGCTTGCCGGTTGACGAAGTAGAAAACAAGCTTATAAAGAATCGGGAAATAATTTCGTTAGTAACCGTATACGCTCCCGAAGAAAATGAAGATTGCGTCAACGGCAAAAGAGAAGCGGAAGAACTTTGCGCTCACCATCAGCAGATGGATGACATTTACGTTCAGAAAGGACAGAGCATAAATCTGGGCGACCCTCTGTGTCAGACGTCCGACATGGATCAGCTGCTCATTCGCGGAAACGCTTACGCCTATAACGAACGCGATCTTGCCGCGGCTCTGGAAAACGGGGCGAATGTAACAGCGCTCTTTACGCAGTCCGGACGCGAAATTGAAAAAGTTTCGGATCTGAAGATTCGCAATATCAATAACCGGGTCAACAGCGACGACCGAACGCTGAACTTTTACGTAGAACTGGATAACGAACTGGAACAGCACAATGAAAAAGAGACGTCTGGCAACCCGTTTTTGTCGTGGCAATTCAAGCCGGGACAGCGATGTCAGCTTTCTGTTCCGTATCAAAAGATCGAGAATTGTATAATCGTTCCCGTTTGGGCGATTGCTCGCCAGCAGGCGGACTGTTACGTCTTTGAGCTTTCAGAAGTAGAAAAAGGGCACAAAACTTTTATTCGCCGTCCGGTTCGCGTCCTTCATCAAACGCAGACCGATGTTGTTCTTGCCAACGACGGCTCAATTGCTCCCGGAGTGAAAATCGCTCTTCGCGGCGCGTCCCAACTTCAAATCGCTCTGGACGCCGGAGGTGGAAAACTGCAGTCAGCCTGTCCGTGCGGAGATCACTAAAACGGTTTCACGCCGTCAGTTTTCTCACACCCAAAGTAACAAATAATTCCCTGACCATTTTACTTCTAAAGAGTAATGTTTAATAAAATAATCAGCTTTTCGCTGTCGAATAAGACGTTAATCCTTGTCCTCGCCGCTCTGTTGATCGGCTACGGCGGATACACCACGATTCATCTTCCGATTGACGTTTTGCCGGACTTGAACCGTCCCCGGGTTACCGTCATGACAGAATGTCCCGGTATGGCGCCCGAGGAAATCGCCGTTCAGATTACCCGCCCCATTGAAACGGCTCTTAACGGCGCAGCTGGCGTGGAAGCGATTCGATCTCAGTCCTCCGCAGGGCTGTCTGTCGTTGTAGTCGATTTTGACTGGAACGTGGAACCGTATCGAGCGCGTCAGATTGTTTCGGAGTGTTTGTCTTCAACGGGCGATGCGCTCCCGGAAGGCGTTTTGCCGCGAATGACGCCGTTAAGCTCTGTTATGGGTCAAATCCTCATGCTTTGCATTTGGGATGAAAGCGGACAGATGTCTCCGATAGATTTGCGGACGACGGCTGACTGGGTGATTCGACCGCGTTTGATGGGAATTGAGGGCGTGGCGGAAGTCTATCCAACCGGCGGCGAACGCAAGCAGTACCAGATTCGCGTTCGGACGGACGACCTGCTTTCGTATAACGTTACGTTGGATCAGGTTGTCTCCGCCATCGAGCAGTCCAACAGCAACGTTACCGGCGGGTATCTGGTGAATCAAGGACCTAATCAGTATCTGGTTCGCGCTGTAGGGCGAATCGAAAAAATCGAAGACCTCCAGCAGATTGTCGTTGACGGCTCGCGTCAGCCGGCGCTGTTGCTGGAACAGGTTGCGGACGTCGTCGAGGCGGGCGCGGTCAAAGTGGGCGACGCGTCCGCTCACATCCACGGTGAACAGCGTCCGTGCGTTGTGTTAAACATCGGCAAACAGCCGGCAAAAGACACCCGCGCTTTGACCGCTCAAATTCACAAGGAGATGCAGAAGATTCAAAGCATGCTCAATCGCCAGTACCCCGGCTTGACAATCGAGACGCTCTACGAACAGCAGACGTTTATCGATCTGGCGGTGTCGAACTGCATTGAAGCCCTTTGGATTGGCGCGGCTCTGGTCGTGGCGACTCTGGTTTTGTTCTTGATGAATCTGCGGACAACGCTCATTACGATTATCGCCATGCCGTTGTCGATTATCGCCGCCTGTCTGGTTTTCTCCTGGTTTGGATTGTCCGTTAATACGATGACCCTGGGCGGTCTGGCGGTAGCGATTGGGGAACTGGTCGACGACGGAATTGTTGACGTCGAAAACGTCTTCCGGCGATTAAAGCTCTTTTACGCCAACAGGACCGAGTCCACGCCTGCCGATACAAAGACGCTGCTTAATATCGTCTTTAACGCCTCGGCTGAAATCCGAAACTCAATTGTTCACGGGACGATGATCGTTGTGCTGGTATTCCTCCCGCTGTTCTTCCTGGTTGGAATTGAAGGGAAGCTGTTCTCCCCGCTGGGAATGGCGTATATCGTTTCGATTCTGTCGTCGTTGATGGTTTCTGTAACAGTTACGCCTGTTCTGTGCTACATCCTTTTGCCCGGCGCAGCAAGACGTCAGGCGGTTAAGGGCGACGTCGACGGGCGGAAATCTGTCGGATTCGTTCTTCGATTCGTGCAGTGGGTCGCCGAAGGGCTGATTCGGTTTTCGATGACGTTCCCCAAGACTATCATGGCTTTGTCGTGCGCTTTGATTTTGTGGGCTGGCTGGGCGTTTTTCAATATGAATCGAGACTTCATCCCGCCGTTTAACGAAGGCGCGCTGCAGGTCAATATGGACCTCATGCCCGGATCTTCGCTGGAAACGACGTCCGCCATGGCAGACAAGCTTTCCGCGCAGCTGCTGAAAATTCCCGGCGTGAAATCCGTCGTTTGCCGCGTTGGACGTTCGGAAATGGACGAGCACGCTGTGCCGGTCAACACGTCAGAAATGATAGTTTCTCTGGATCCCAATTCCGGCAGAAAGCTCAACGAGATTATCGACGACGCTGTAAAACTTATCGACCCGAAAAACATTCCCGGTACGGTCGCGTTTTACGATCAGCCGCTGCAGCATTTAATCAATCACCTCCGAAGCGGTACGCGATCCAAAATCGCCATTAAAGTTCGAGGCGACAGTCCGAGCGTGATTCGTCAGCGAGCCAAACGAATTCAGGAACTGCTCAAAGACATTCCGGACGTCGGTTCTTTGCGTGCTGACCCGATTCAGGTTGACATCCCGCAAGTCCGAATTACTCTCAAACGCGATCAGCTGGCGGAGTACGGATTGCGTCCCGGCGACGTCAATGAGGTTATCTACACCGCCATGAACGGACGCGTTGCGACAGAAATAATCGAAGGGCAAAAGTCGTTTGAAGTTCTCATCCGGCTGTCAGACAAGTACCGCGAGAACCTTCAGGAACTGGCGCAGATGCCCATTGGAACGCCCAACGGAGGTCGAATCCCGCTGGAAAGCGTTGCTCAAATCGACACCCAATCCAGCGGACCAAGTCAAATCGACCACGAAAAAGGACGCCCTCAGATTATGATCCAGTCCAACCCCCGAAAACGCGGCGCGGTTGACGTCAAAGAGGATATTGAAGCGGCTCTGGCTCCGTACATGAAAGAACTGACCGAGGACAACGTCGAAATTGAACTGGCAGGGCTGTTCGAGTCTGAACAAGCCGCGTCCCGGCAAATTATGCTTTTGACCTGCCTGTCTCTGATCGGCGTGTTCATGGTCTTGTACAGCATGTTCAAAAGCGTCAACCTGAGTCTGCAAATCATGTCGATTCTGCCTCTGGCTTTGGTTGGCGGCGTTGCGGCGATGATTCTAACCGGACAGGCGCGAACCGTTCCGAACCTCGTCGGTATGATCTCTCTGTGCGGCATCGCCTCCAGAAACGGAATTCTGCTTATCGACCATTATCTGCATCTTGTTCGCAATGAAGGGGATACGTTCTGTAAAAACATGATAGTTCGAGCAGGACGAGAGCGCGTCGCCCCCATGCTCATGACGGCGTTGACATCGGCGATCGGCTTGCTTCCGCTGACGTTCGCCGCCAACGAACCCGGCAGAGAAATTCTGTACCCGATTGCAACCGTCGTCGTAGGCGGTCTTCTGACCTCAACGCTCATGGAATTCCTCGTTCGCCCGGCGCTGTTCTGGGAGTTCTACGCAAAGAAGCGAGAAGGGGGCAGAGAGTAGGGTTTTATCATTCTAAAGTTTTATATCGATTATTCCGATTATAACGAATGATCCGGAAAAAGGGAGAAGAATTGTCATTCGCCTACTCCCTATTCCCCACTCCCTACTCCCTAAACAAATCATGAAACACGCCCTTAAACTAGCAATTCTCATCGCAGCGTTAAGCGTAACAACGGCGGATGCGTACACTCTGGCGGAGCTGGAAATGCAGGCTCAGAGTTTCCATCCCGCTCTGAGGGCGGAAATGCAAAAAATCCAGGCGCTGCAAGGTAAGCGACTCCAGGCGGGGCTGGGTCCCAACCCGGTTTTCAGCTATACCGGCGCGGAAATGGGCAACGACGGCAAAGCCGGCTTTCAGGGCGGAACGATTAGTCAGGAAATCGTTACAGCAGACAAACTCCGCAAAGATCAGCATGTCGTCGATCAGGAAATTCTTGCCGCTCAGTACGACTATTCTGTCGCGCGGCTGATGGTAATTAAAGAAGTCCGTCTGGCGGCATACGAGGTCATGCTGGCGCGCCGCATCGTCGACTACAACGAAAAAATTTGCGACATCGTCCGATATCAGCTCGAAAAATCCGAGTCCTTATACAAAAGCGGACAGATTACCCTGGCGGACGTCTATCAGGTTCGGCTGGATATGAAAAACGCCGACTGGGAGTGTCAGCAATCGAAGGTCTTGTACTGGAAGGCGTGGAAACAGCTGGCTTGTTCCGTCGGGAACCCGGATTTGCCGGCGGACGTCATGGAAGACGTTCTCGACGACCCGGACGAAAAACTGGAATGGCAAGACATTGTCTCGAAGCTGGAAAGCCGCTCTCCGGAACTGGCGCGAGCGCAGACGAATTACCTCATCGCCAGCGCCCAGTACCATGCGGAAGTTGCGCGGGCAAAGCCCAACGTTACCGTCGAAGCGGGCGTTCAGTACGACTGCTCGTCCCGATATGCGACCGGGCTTGTAACGGTTTCCGTCCCGTTCCCGCTGCGTAACAAAAATCAGGGGGCGATCGCCCAGGCGCAAGCCCAGATCTGCCAGGCGCAGTCCGAAACGGAATCGGCGGCGCTGGCGATTCAAAAAAAACTCGTCGACGCCTTTATCAGCTACAAAACCGCGTACGAACAGCTGGAATATTTCCAAACCGCGATCGAGCCGGAACAGCAAAAGACGCTTTCCGCGCTGCAGCAAGGCGCCGACCGCGGCGAAGTCAGCCTCACCCAGCTCCAGACGTTCAAAAAAGACGTCCTGACGCAGCAAAAAAACGCCCTCCAAATCAAAGCCCAGCTCAAATCCAGCAAAGCCGAAATCGACGCGTTTTTCCAGTAAAGGGCGTCAACGTCCAGTAACCTCTTGCAATACAAACAATAATCAAAACGGGGAACGTTGTTAGACGCACCCCGTTTTTTGTGTCTTCCGTTCTAGTTCTAATCTTCTCCCCGCGCCTCTTGTAAAATATTCTCATGTGATTATAATAATGTATATGAAAGGAGAAAAGCCATGGAACCGAAAATCCTGTATTCCGCAAAAGAGATTGCCGAGCACGTGTCGAGTTTGGCGAAGCAGATTGACGAATGGTATTCCCCCGTCGGGGTCTGTACGCCGGAACGGCCGCTGCTGGCGATCGCCATTTTGAAAGGCGCCGTTATTTTTGCCGCTGATTTGGTTCGGCAAATGCACACGCCGCTGGCAATAGATTTCATTCGAGCGTCAAGTTACGGAAACGCCACGCATACCAGCGGTACGGTTACGATTCAACATTCGTCTTTTACCAGCATGGAACGTCGTCACGTTTTGCTTATCGAAGATATCGTCGATTCCGGCTGGACGATTAACAAATTGCGGGAATACTGTATGCGAAACGGCGCTTCATCCGTTAAAGTCGCGGCGCTGATCGACAAAAAGGATCGACGGGAAGCGGACGTTGTTGTCGATTTCCCTGGAATGCCCGCTCCCAATCGGTTCTTGTACGGTTACGGCTTGGACGACGTTGAACTAAACCGAAACCTGCCGGATATTTGGATGAAATGATAGAAGGCAGTAGGCAGTAGTATTTCGCCTTCGGCGAATTTAAATCTACTTCTTACTCCTCAACCTACATTCCCTACTCCCCATTCCCTATTCCCTACTCCCTACTCCCTAATCCCTAAACAATATGCGAACGATACTTTTTACTCTGCTGACGTTATCCTCGACAATCCTGTTTGCTCAGGAGGGAACGTTTAACGGCAAAGACGCCGCGTACTGGACGGGTCGACTGACCAAAACGGAATCGACGGAAAACCTTCAAAACAGAACGCGATGGTATGCGGGATACGCTTTGGGAGAAATCGGAGCGCCGGCATCTTCCGCCGTCGATGCGTTATGCGAACGGCTGCTGGATATTAAAGAATACGAGTACACGCGCGCCGTCTGCGCCTGGGCGTTGGGTCGAATTCAGGACAAAAAAGCCGTTCCCGCTTTGACCGAAGCGCTTAAATCCAAAATGGACGCCGTTCGTATTTGTACGGCTCAGGCGTTAGGAACTTTTGGAGCGGACGCGGAATCGGCAGCGGAATCGTTGTCTGCGCTATTGGACGGGAAACCGCTTGACGGCTCGGAGTCGGAATCCAGCGACGCTCCACAATCGGAGTTGATTGAACCCGTCAAGGCGGCAGTCGCGGCAGCGTTATGGAAAGTCGCCCCGGCAGACTCGCCAAACGCTCAAAAGGGAAAAGACGCTTTGCTGGCAATGCTCAAAAAGAACTCTACGCTTAATCGAATTGCCGCGCTGTCGGAACTGATTTCCCTGGCTCAGGACGACGACAAAGATTTATCTGATTTCTATCGAACGATGGCGATCCTTCTGGAAAAATCCAGTTCAGACGACATCGCTCGCGACTGCGGAACGGTTCTTATGCTCAAAAAACAGTACGACGCTGTACACGGCTTGCTGGCAAATGAAAACGACGTCGCCCGCCGCCGCGCCTTGCGCGCTATTTGTCTGTATAAAGAAAAAGGAATTGCCAGCGACTATACGGTTCCCGTTGAAAGCATTCTCCCGCTGGCGGAATCGGAAAACGATTTAACTCGCGTTTGGGCGATTCGCGCTTTAGGGCTGGCGATGGACAACGCAGACGCAGAATCCGCCGTCGTCAAAGCGGTTGAAGACGAAAACGTCTACGTTAAAAAAGCGGCGAGAAAAGCGTTGAAGAATTAGGCAGTAGGGAATGGGGAGATTAAGCTTTTAGCTTCTAGCTCCTAGCTTCTAGCTTGTTTATTTTAGTTTCAGGCTTTAATTATTAACGCTGAGGACTACAAATGCACAAGCTAATGGCTAGTAGCTAATAGCTAGCAGCTTCCAAACTACTCCCTATTCCCTACTTCCTACTCCCAAAATGTCAGTCTTTGGGCTTTTCGACCAGCCTGGATAACCTCTTGCCGTAACTGCCGTCGGGGCGAAGGGCGTTCGCCCAAAAGTTCTGTTCGCTCAGCGGCGTTGTTTTGACGAATTCCCAATGACGCTTGACCTGTTCCGCGGCGTCGTCCTGAGCTAAAAATTCGTTGAGCTTCTGTCCGTCCGCCATCGTCTGACCTCCGAAACTAAACCGAGGATTGATAAACTTCTCAAACTGGCCTTTAATCTGACGGTCGTCAGCTTTAATCAGATTGTCTTTGGAAAGAGTATCTAAAATTGCAGCAGAGTAAGTGTTACAGTTAATCGTTTTGACGTGTTCGTCTGTATAAGGAACAGGGCTGTAAACCATGCCGTTGGGAAAGCGATCGTTAAACGTCTGCTTGAATTCCACAATGCGATTCCATGCTTTGTTAACGTCTGTTACAGGGATTTGTTTCAGTTGCAGAGCCGGGGCGGGCAAATCGTTGGTCGAATGACCGGCGAGATAGTTCTTCAACGCGTTGACGTCAAAATCGTATGCGTTTTCTCGAGGATAACATCGGCTTTGGTAGTTGGTAAAGCCGTCTACGTCAGGAACCGCCATGCTTATCATGTTGACGTAATAGCCGCGCTGGAGTTTCGTAAATCGCAGCGGTTCCAGACCCAGTTTCTGACGCTGGGCGTTGTCTCCTCTGGGGTCTTTGGTTATCAAGCAGAATCCGGAATGGGAAAACCCTCCGCAGCGCGACGAATAAATATTGATCCCCGCTACATTATAGGTGGTGTTGTTTGTATAAAGATAAACGCCGCATTCCAGTTCCTTGTCCTTATAGGGGATGGCGGGACGGCACAAAACCGCAGTTCCTATGCAGGTAATAAATATCGGGAGCAGAATCAAAACGACTCCTGTATAAAAACGAACGCATGAATGACGCTTTGAGCAGGCTGTTGGCTTGCATTTAACGAGTAACAATATTTGAATCGCAAGAAAAGCTGCAATAACAAAGATTGTATCCAGAATAAAACCCCATCCGATAACGTTTTTCTCAGTCGGAAAGAAGGATGCGTAATTGGAATCAATGCAAAGTCCTAAAAAAGATCCGAAGGAAGCCGGTATCAGAATAGACAGCGCTATCCAAAGCAAAGGATACAGAATGTACTTTGATAACCGTATCAATAGCCATTCTATTCCTTTGCCCACAGGCTGAAGTATTGATTGAATGTATTTGAAAAGTTTTGTTTGTTCAATGGGCGTTGTTAAAATCGATTTTGGGGTTTCTTCGACGGTTTCTTCTGACGTCTGTTCTGAAGAATCTTCTTTTTCCTCTGTCTCCTGCGGACTGGCGTCGTCATTGTTACAGCGTGAAAAACAGCAGTTCATAATTCCGAATCCCAACAAGGCGGCTACTCCGCTTAGAAGTCCGAGAACCGCTCCCAAGCCAGCTCCGAAATAGCGAGCTAAGAGGTCAAACGGTTCAAAGGAAGAATTAATCTGCCAATAAAAGAGTAAGAAAGGAAGCGCTAGTATAAGAAGCAGAAAAAAGCCCAAGTCCGGACCTGCGGCTTGTAAAAACAATCTCAGTATATACAGTATTCCCGCCACCAAAAAATAAAGCGTGTTTATCAGAATTCCAAACGATTTTTTCAGAAACTGAAATACACTTCCTTTGTTTTCGTTGTTATCCATAGTCTTTCCTTTTTTGGGGATAGGTTTATCCTAAAATTCTTTTTGATCCTTCGCCGGGAATTTCTCTTGCCAGGCGGGGAACGGCATAGCCGGGAAGCCGATTGCGAATCTCTGCGATAAGTTCCATCGCGGTTTTATCGTCGACAACGAAATGCGCCGCCCCGGCGACGCGGTCTAACAAATGCAGGTAGTACGGAACGACGCTGCAGTCGATAAGCTTTTCGTACAGCGCGCAAAGTGCGTCGGCGGAATCGTTGACCCCTTTAAGCAGCGTTCCCTGCTGAAGCATGACAGCGCCGGTTTTTCTCAAGCGGTCAAACGCCTGAACGACTTCCTCGTCGATTTCGTTGGCGTGGTTGACGTGCGAGACGAAAATCAGCGTTCTCTTTTTCTCAACGACTTCCGAAAACAGCGTCAAAAGCTCGTCGTCAATGCGGGGCGGATAGTAAATCGTCATTCGGGAATGAATGCGGATTCGTTTTACATGCTCAATTGCCAGCAGACTGTCGAAAAGCTCGCGAAGCTGTCCGTTGTCCAGTCGAAGGGGGTCGCCTCCGGAGAGAATGACCTCGTTGACGTCTGGCGAATTATGTATAAAGTCAATTGCAGAAAGCAGATGTGGAATTCGACTTCCCGCTGTCTGCCCGTTTAAAACGCAGTTTTGAGCGGTTTTCCCATTCTCGTTTTCTTCGCTATTTTTCAACGAAAAGCGTCGAAAACAGAACCGACAGGCGCCTCCGCAGGCGTTGGAAGCGATGAGTAAAACCCGTCCGGAATATTTTGCCAGTAAATTTTGCCCCCTATACTGTTCTTTTAACGGATTTCTGGTATAATCAGGAGGACTGGAAAGCTCACAGACAGACGGAAGCGTCTGCAAGAGGAGCGGATCGCGCGGGTTTCCCGGCTCAATTCGCCTTGCGAAACAGCGGGTAACTCGCACTGGCTGAACCTCAGCCGCAGCGTCTAACGCGGCTAAAGCGTCGGGCGCGCCGGGAAGCTGGCAAATCTGGTCGGCTGATATGCGCGCGAACGCCAGCAGCTCAGCTGGAGAACTCAGAATTTCATCAGGATGCGGGAATTGGTACATGATTCACGCATATTATAATCAATATTTTTTTTAAGAAAAGGACTACTTACCGTGACAACGTACAATACCAGCGACTTCCGTAAAGGATTGAAGGTTCAAATTGACGGCGACCCGTACATCATGACCGAATGCAACTTCGTCAAGCCGGGCAAAGGACAGGCGCTTTACAAGTGCAAGCTCCGCAACCTCATTCGCGGCACGATTCTTGACCGCACCTGGAAGAGCGGCGATACCATCGAAGGCACCGACATCGAAGAAATCGACGCCCAGTTCCTCTACACTCAGGGCGACACCTACGTCTTCATGAACAACGAAACCTACGATCAGTACGAACTGACCAAGGATTTGGTTGACGACGCCTGGAAGTACCTCAAAGAAGGCATGATTTGCACGATGATGCTCCACAACAACAACCCGCTGGGAGTTACTCCGCCCAACCACGTCGTTCTGGAAATCGCCTTTGCGGAACCCGCCGTTCGCGGAAACACCGCTACCAACGTTACCAAAACCGCCAAGCTCGAAACCGGCGCTGACATCATCGTCCCGAACTTTGTCGAACAGGGCGAAAAGATTAAAGTCGACACCCGAACCGGTGAATACATCGAAAGAGTTAAAGAGTAGGCAGTAGGGCGGCGAGGCGCCGCTCCCGATCCGCGCTACCGCGCGAGAGACAATAGTCACTCCCGTTGGTCGTTTCGTTACCGCCTTTCATCCACCTGTCACTCGCAACTCGCAACTTAATATGTACATTCCCTACACTCATTCAGACGAACAGAAGATGCTCGAAGCGATTGGCGTTTCGAGCGTAGAAGAACTCTTTGCTCATATTCCGGACGCGGACAAACTTCATCGACCGCTCGACCTGCCGGAAGGCATGACGGAAATGGAAGCGGACGCCGATATTCACCGATTGGCGGCGAAAAACGTCGGGGCGTCAAAGGCGACCTGTTTCCTCGGGGCGGGCTGTTACGATCACTTTATTCCTGCCGTGGTCGATTTCGTTGCCAGCAGAAGCGAGTTCCTCACGTCTTATACGCCGTATCAGGCGGAAGTCGCTCAGGGCAACCTGCAAGTCATTTTTGAATACCAGACGATGGTCTGCGACCTGACCGGCATGGACGTTTCCAACGCGGGCATGTACGACGGCGGAACGGCTTTTACAGAAGCGGCTCTGCTGACCGCGGCGGGAAACCCCAAGGCGAAAACGCTCGTCGTGGCGGGCACGATTCACCCGGAATACATGGAAATTCTCAAGACGTACACGTCTGGACTGGACTTGACGCTGGACGTTGTCGGTTCCAAAGACGGCGCTATTGACATGGACGAACTGAAAAGCAAAGTCGTCTCCGGCGTCGCCGCCGTTCTGGTTGCCAGCCCCAACTTCTTCGGGATTCTGGAAGACGTTCCCGCCATTGCGGAACTGGCTCACGCCGCTGGCGCGGCGTTGGTTGTTGCGACGGAACCGACGTCTTTGGGATTGCTTAAACGTCCCGGCGACATGGGCGCGGACGTTGTAACATGCGACGGTCAGCCGCTGGGCAACCCGATGTCCTACGGCGGCCCCCATCTGGGAATTCTTGCGGTTAGAGAAAAGTACTTGCGCCGCATGCCGGGTCGACTGGTTGGTCAAACGACAGACCGCAACGGAAACCGCTGCTGGGTCTTAACGCTTCAAACGCGAGAGCAGCACATTCGCCGCGAAAAGGCGACGTCCAACATCTGTTCCAACCAGGCTCTCATGACGCTCCGCACAACGGTTTACCTGTCTCTGCTCGGACCGGAAGGACTGAAAGAACTCAGTACGCAAATCGCCTCCAAGGCAGACTACGCGGCAAAGAAACTCGCTGCTGTCGACGGTTTGGAACTGCGCTTCCCGACTCAGCCGTTCTTCCAGGAATTCGTCGTTCGCGTTAAAGACGGCGACGTTCAGAAACGTCTTTCCGCCGCGCTGGACAAGGGCATTTTCGCCGGCGTCGATTTAGGGCGATGGTTCCCGGAACTGTCTGACTGCTTCATGGTCGCTGTTACAGAAAAACGCACCAAAGAGGAAATTGACGCTCTGGCTGACGCGCTGAAATAGCAAGTCGCGTCGTAAATTCTCGGGTAAAGCGGGCTATGCCCGCTTTAGGAGTTCGATGGCAGCGCTTTTGGAGTCCGAAGACGGACTCCAATCCAGAAAGGTTATCTGCCAGTGTCAGCTTGTTATTTATTCTCCGGCTTATAGGGTTCTGGTATGGTTGCCCCGTATTTGTTTTTGGCTAGCGAGTACATCTCTTTTTCAACCTTGTCAAGATCTTTTGTATAACCATCTTGTAAACCTATAACATAAAGATCAAGAAACCCTACTTCTTCATTAAACAATTTGTACATTCCATCAGCAAGAACAAGATTTTTACGGGCGTATTCAGTATAGAGAGCTCGGAAATCTTCAGGACATTTACTTACATCAAGTTGATTCAACAATTGTGCAAATACGACATATTTTTGGGAAGCATCCTGTACGGCGGCAGAGGTTTGCATAATGCCCATTATATCGCTTAATGGATTTACACCGACTTGATCTATGTCAGGAAGTTTCAGACTTTTCATCATGTTAGTCTTGTAAAAATCAATCATATCAACTACCCATTGGACATAATCAGCATCCGTCGTTCCTTTGAGCGTTGGCATGGAATCAGCGTTCGTTCCTTTGGGCGCTGGCGTGGAATTAGCGTTTGTTTCTTTGGGTAATGGCTCTGAATTTATCTCAGCTTGCGTTTCGGGCTGATTCATGTTAGACAGCCTTGAAGTTTCCATGAGTCCAGCTTCTCCGACAACCTGACTACGCTTTTCGAATGCTTGCGAAAGTGAACTGATGCCTGAATCCTCATTCGTAGAATCATTTGGATCAATATCAACTTCACTTTCTTCCATTGACAGCGAATCCGCTGAATCGTCAAAATCATCTTCACTTTCTTCCATTGGCTGCGAATCCGCGGAATCGTTAAAAGCAACTTCTCTTGCTTCCATTGACTTCGAATCCGCTGAATCGTCAAAGCCAACTTCACTTACTTCCTGCGGCTGGGCAGACTTTGTTCTTGAATTGCAACCAACGATTCCAGTCAGTACCAATAATACTGTTAGAATAAACGAAATTGAAGTTTTCATAGAACCTCCATTGGTTTGGTAAAAAGTGAATGCTAACCGCAGAAATTCGCAAATTGAGGCGCTATATAGACGACATAAGAAACAACACTGGTGTGCGTCTGGCGCATTGAACAACAGATTTTTGCAACAGCCAAACAGATATGTAACGTCCTCTTCTCAGGAACGGCGCGCGCCTGTTTGGTTATTTGTTAAATAACGTTCCCTCTCATTAAAAAAGGGGGGAAGGTCGCTAAAACGATAAAGACGCTGCAATTTCTGTTGCGTCAGCGAAATTCTTGATAACCAAGTAAACTATCTTTATGCTATAACAGAAGCAAATAAAGTCAAGTGTTATAAATGCCTTTTTTAGGAATAATTAAAGAAATATTACTTTTTTTAATAATAAAAGTGAAATATGGGTTGAAAAATCTGATTTCTGAATCCAAAACGTCCTTCTGACGAACTAGCGGACTTTATACCCTGTTTGCTTTTACCTTTCCCAAAATTCGGCATCTTATTCGTGTTATTTCTCTTGACGAAAATAGCCTGTTCTGATTTAATGATATAAGGCGATGTTTTAATCATTGCCATGTAATTTCTGGAAACAGACTAAATAAGGAAAACGACGATGTCAACTCGCCAATTCGCGATTACCGCATTCCATTTGATAATATTCGTTTTAACGTCTCTGGTTGTCTTTGCTGACGAACCCGTCGCAGAGATGGGCGAACTACCGCCGGTTCCGACGTTTAAGCTTCCTCCTGAGTCAAAAGACGAGGCGAAAGATCAGAACGTAAAAACCGCCGACAAACCCGCTGACGACGCTCCCGTTGAAGATTGGGACAAACTGCCGCCAGTTCCAACGTATACGTCGCCTTCTACGCCCAAAGACGAGGGGAATTCTCAGAACAAGAATTCAAAAAACAAGCAGTCTGACGAGGATGTCGTTGAGTTGATGAAAGATGCAGAATCCGGCAGCGTCAAAGCGGCAATGAAATTAGCTGAAGATGCAGAAAACAACAATATTCCTGCCGCAGTTGAAAAGTGGCTCAAAGTCGCGGCGGAGGCGGGGTCGGCAGAAGCGTGGTATAAGCTGGGTCTTAAAGCAATCGGGAAAGACGACGACAAGACCGCGTTTGAATGTTTGAAAAAGTCGGCTGACGCTGGATATGAAGACGCTAAAATCTACCTCGCGTTTGGATACATGGAAGGGTTGGGAACAAAAAAAGACGTCGAGAAGGGCAAGACGTTATTGCAGTCTGTCGCCGATTCCGGAAACGTTACAGCAATCCGAAAACTCGCCAACGCCTATCGTCTGGGAATTGGTTTTGAAAAGAACGAACAGAAATCGCTGGATCTGTTAAATCAATTATACCAAAATGCAAAGGACGACGCTGCGAGAATTATGATAGCGTCAAATTTGTGGGGAGCGAACGACAAAGATGGATTAAAACGCGCAGACGAACTGTTGGATAAACTCGATTTATCGTCGATAGAAAACAGCGAAAATGCGTTATCGCTATTGTCCGTATCTCTTTTAGAACATTATTCCAAAAATACGGATAACGATAAGGCTATTGCTCAAAAACGATTTTCCCGTCTGATGGACATCCTCCTTGACGCTGGAAATGAGGGGATTGATCCAGGAACTCTATATGCTGTCATAAAAGTCTGCGACGACAATACAATTGTTCCCGATTCGGAAAAGACGAGGCTGTTTCAGGCGATGGAACATTTGGCGAATCTCGACAATCCTGTCGCCATGCTGTCTCTGGCGTATCTGTATATCAAAGGGATAGGGACGGAGAAAAACCGTTACATGTTTGAATACTGGCTGGATAAAGCCGCCAGCAAAGGATACGCGCCCGCTCAATTTTACGCGTTTCTTTTTTTAAGCGGAGATGACGATGTGGTAAACATGAGGAAAGTAGAATACTTAAAACTCGCCTGTGAAGCCCAATTCCCCAATGCGGTATACCTGTATTTAATTGCCTGTCTGTGCTGCAACGACGATTTGCCAGAGATTATTGAGAAGAAAAAAGTTGCTATCGTAGAGTCTGAAGGATTAATCGAGCAGTATTTAAAGGTCAAGAAAGAGAACCATGCAGAAAAAGACGCCATCGAAGCGGCTTTGCCCATTTCTGACGAGTATCTCAAATGGGGACGCGGACGTCTGGTTATAGATTATAACAAAATCCACAGCAAAGAAATCAAACGTCAAAGCGGAGTCGATGAGCTCAATCCGGATAACATGATAAGCGATCTGTGTCAGTACGATTACTATGTCAATATGGGCGATTTAATTTTCGAAACAGCGTTATGTTATAAAAGAGAGATTGCGGGCTGTTCGTTTGACAAGACGAAAGTGTACGAGCTTCTTTTGCTGGCGAACGAATTGGGAAGCGAGCGCGCCAGGAAAGCTGTAATAGACGACTATTGGATGGCAGACGAAGATGAAAAAGCGTTTGAAGAACTCAAAAAGGCAATGGACGACAATATTCCCTGGGCTTTTTTAGCGCAATTCAAAAATACGTGTTACAACCCTGACGGCACGGAGAACTTCGAGCAGGCGTTTCCGTATCTTCAAAAAGCTGTTGAATTGAACGCTTGCTTCGCCAATAAATATCTTGGGATGTGTTATGTTTTAGGCAAAGGCGTTCAACAGGATATTGAAAAGGGGGTAAAATTATTAGAAGATAATAAAGAGTATTTATTGTTAATGCTCTTGTATGGAAAAGGGCTGGGCGTTGAACGCGACACAGAGAAGTCAAAACTCTATTTTGCCATGGAATTGGCAAAATACGATACGCCAAACGCCAGAAATATAGTTCACCGCAGCGTGGATTGCGAAGCGGATTTATGTATTAAATGTTTCAATTACGAAGAAGCTTTAATTTGCGCCGAGTATTATTTGTATTTCAATAAATACTATCTTAAGCGGATGGAAAGAGAAAGCGTTTCTCATGCCGCGACTTTTTGGGGATTATATCAAACAAATGACAAGTCCATAAGAACAATTTTGCGTCAAGCGGCGCAGCAGGGCGACGCTTTTGACAAGGCTATGGCAGGCTATGTTCTGCTGACCAGATGCAGCGATCAACAGTTGAATCAGGAAGGACGCGAGGCGCTTCTCAATGCGGCGCAATCAGGCATGACAATGGCAATGGTTGTTTTGGGAGCTCAATCAATCAAAGAAGGGAAGAAAGAGGACGACCCTGTCAAGAAATTGAAATTGTTAGAAGAAGGACGACAATGGCTCAAACAGGCTGCTAACAAGGGGAACATGCTCTTGTTTTTGAGCGCTACAGAGATGTTTGTCGATTCCGGAATACCAGTTGATCTTGAAGAATATCATCGTTACCTGGATCTGGCTGTCGAACTTAACTACACCCATGCGATGTTTCTTAAAGCGTTATTTTTAATACGCAATTCCAAGCCGGAGGATTCCGACGATCTTCATCAAAAAATTGTTAAACTTTTACAAAACGCATCCGATTTAGGCAGTCCCGCGGCAAAAGAATATCTCCAGCAATTCGATAATTATTCTAAAAACAATCAGGCGGCAGAACAAAGGGGCGGGGGGTGCGGAATTCTGAATAAAGATTTCGGTTCGTCTAATTCGAATTTCGATGGCTGGTATTATAACGAGATTCAAAAAAAGTATTTTCCGTCCTCTCCATATGATTCCATTAAAAAGGACAATCCATACAACGCTATTAAAAAGCGCATTGAATATAATTCCATAAAAGATCAATTCCCTCAATTTAACTCAAACGGCAGGAATTGATCAGAATCGCAGACGGCTAAACAAGAAGAAATGTTACATCGTCTTTACGGGAAGGCGAAACTGCTGAAGCTCCTTCCAGCCGGGACGAAGCTCTTTTGCCTTGTAAATTAACGTTCGAGCTTTGTCCAGGTCGGATTTCGGCGCAGCCCCGGTTTTTACCTGAAGAATTACGTATAACGCCTGACCGAAATACGACTCCGGCGAGTCCGCGCCAAACGTCTTTTGGACTTTGCCCAACTGTTGTAACAGCAAATCGGCGTCGTTGGCGGCAAAAGCTATTTTCAGACGGAAAAAGGGAATAGTTTCGTCTTTTGGGTTGAGCTGTTCCACCGTTTGCAGCAAGTCCTGCGCCCGATCGTATTCTTTGAGAAGAATGAACGCCTCGGCAACCGTTTTAAACGCCAGGGCTTTCTGGTCTGCCGGCAGATAGACGAGTTCCTTAACCAACTGGTCAATTTTCTCTTTGGCGGCGGTTATATCCTGACTTAAAATGAGCTTCAGTTCGACGTTGAGCAGAGCAGGAGAAAAACCGACTTTGTTTTTGCCGTCGGCAATAATCTTCGAAGCCCCGTCATAGTTTTTCACTTTGAGTTCAACCATCGCCAGAGCCGCCCAATACGCGGCTTTTTGAGGGTCTTTATCCAACGCCGCAGTCAGCAGATTTCTGGCTTCGTCAACTTTATCCTGACGAATGAGCAGTTCGCATTGCGCCAAAATAGAAACCGGATCGTCCGGATTGTCTTCATCGATGCCGTGTTTAGCCAGCTCTTCCTGCGCCTTGAGCCGTTCTTCAGGAGACAACGATTTCTGACGTTCCAATTCCAGGCTCATATACAAAACCCGAATTCGCGGGTCGCTGAAAAACGCAGCGTCGCCGATTGTCGCTTTGATCTCGTTGAAAACCGCCAGGGCGTCCGCGTTGCGTTTAAGATGATACAAAGCCATCGCGCGTCCCAGCTGCGCCGACATGGACGACGGGTTAAAGTCCAACGCCTCGTTGAAACATTCCAGCTGACGGTCGTATTGCGTCAAATGCTCACAGCAAGCGCCCATGAACTCATACGTCTGCGCCGCAATAGGCGCCAATTCCGGCTTCGATTCCGTTTCTTTAAGAACCTCTTCAAACTTGCTCAGCGCTTCCGCCCAATTCTTTTTCGCCATAAGAATCTGAGCGTCAAAGAAGTTCATCATAAACGGCGCAAACGGCGCTTTTTTCAGTTCCGTCAACGCCTTTTCCGCCTCTTCGATTTTATCGGCTTTGATCAAAATCTGTAACAGACGCAATGCGCTGGCGGGCGATTTATCCAGTTGAACCATCTTCCCGGCGGCGGCTAACGCTTTATCTTTTTGTCCCCATTGAAGCAGGAACTGCGCCTTGAGAGCAAACGCCTCCGCCGATTCCGGGTTGGCGTCTGTCATTTTATCGAGAATCGCTTGAGCGTCTGCAACGTTGTGAAGCTGGACGGCGTTGAGCTGCGCCAGTTTGACGTAAGCCGACAAAACCGTTTTGTCCTGAGCGATTACAGAATACAAAACCATCAACGCCTCGGAATAATTTCTATTCGCCAGATAGCTGTCCGCCAGACCAAGCTGCAAGTTGACGTTTTCGTCGTCGTTTTCTATGAGCTGTTTATAAGCTTCAATCGCTTCCGGGTAACGACCCTGCTGCTGAAGACTTTTCGCCTGATCCAACGTGGGAGCGGATTGCGCCAACGCAATAGACGTACAAACAAGAATCGACAGTATCTGAATTACTGATAAAATACGCATGGTAAAATCGTGTTAAGGCAGCGAGACAGCTTATTGCAAAAGAAACTTAATTGAGGCGCATTGCGATTTCTCGCAACTCGCAACTCGCCTCTCGCTACTCTATATTACGTCTACTCAGCGTCAGTTTGTTCGATTTTTTCCTGTTCCTGCCACATCGACTGTTCCTGTTCCCGACGGCGGAGCCGATATTGATTGTTGAACGGAATCGGAGCGCCGATATCGAGAAGTAAATGTTTTTTCGCCAGTCGGCAGAAGATTTCAACGCCTTTTCGCTGACGTCCGCCCAAACGAAACGACAGTTTGGAACTGAAATAGTCGTTACAGAATTCCGGATCAATCTTTAAACGACGCGCTTCCTGCAAAGCCAGAATCGGCAACTGTTCAATGCCTTTATCGCGAGTCTGCGACAGCGTTGGAGCGATGTAACGTCCCAGCGTTTTGTCCTTCGCCAGCCAGAAATAATAAATAAACGGAATGCCCGTCCACTGAGTCCAACGCTGCCCCATGTCCCAGACAAAAGAAAAGCGATCGCCGCGGGACGGCTGTCGAAGGGCGCGTTCTCCAACTAAAAGAACAGCGTCTGCGTCTGTCAGCTCCCATTTTTCCTTTTCGTCCAAAAGCAAAAATTCCGGGTGGATGTCGAAACGTTCCGCCATCAAAATTTTTGTCATAAGAACAAACGTCTCGGAAGTCGGATACAGGGCAACCGTTTTAATCTGATTGGGCTGCTGAACCCGGCCGTAAAGCAGTACAGAACGAACCAGCCCCTCGCTGCAAACGCAAACGTCTGAAGAGATGTACGATTCCGGACGCTGAAAATAGTCTGTCATCGCGACAAAAGCCAAGTCCAATTCGTCGTTAAAAAACTTCTGACGAATCTCTTCCATTGACCCTTTGGTAATTGCAACGGGAATATCGTTTTCTTTTGCCGTCTGTTCCAGATTGTACGTAACCGGAATGAAACTTACTAACGGACTGAAACCAACTCGAATCGTTTTGCCTGCCCACGGATTAATATCTTCCTCCGCTGACGGCGGAACGACCGGAAGCGGAGACGCGGAAAGAACCGGAGATGCGTTTGAAACGCTCTTCGTTATAACCGTATTGACAATTCTTGACAAAGCTATTCGCTGGGGACGAGTTCTCATGGGGAGTTGTTTATAAGTTGCGAGTTGCGAGTTGCGAGTTGCGAGATGTTAAAAACGCCTCGCATCCTCGCTGCTCGTTACCTCGACTCTCGCTACTAAATTATTTGATATACTTGTTGAAAACGTTTTCATACAGTTCCTGTCGACCGCTGGACAACGGAGCAACTTCGCCCTTTTCGAGCATGTACTTTTCCAGACAGTTGAAACAGACTTTGCCGGCTTCGATATCCGCGCCGATGCCGGAATCCCAGGAGCTGTAACGTTCCTTGACCATGTTTTCCAGTTCGCCGGACTTGCGGATTTCAGCCGCAATCTTCAGACCGCGGGCGAACGTGTCCATGCCGCCAATATGAGCGTAGAACAGATCCAGCGGCTGGAAGCTTTCGCGGCGGCGTTTGGCGTCGAAGTTGAGACCGCCGGTCGTGAATCCGCCGTACTTGAGAATAACGAGCATCATCTTGGTCGTCAGATAGACGTCTGTCGGGAACTGGTCGGTATCCCAGCCGAGAAGCATGTCGCCGTTGTTGGCGTCGACAGAACCGAGCATGCCTTGAGATCCGGCGTAGTCCAGTTCGTGTTCGACAGCGTGACCCGCCAAAGTCGCGTGGTTGGTTTCGATGTTCATCTTGACGTCGTTTTCCAATCCGTTGGCGCGGAGGAAGTTAATGCACGCAGCGGAATCGAAGTCGTACTGATGCTTGGTCGGTTCCTTCGGCTTGGGTTCAAAGTAGAATTGACCCTTGAATCCGATTTCTTTGGCGTAGTCAACCGCCATGTGCATGAAGATTGCCAAATGATCCAGCTCGCGCTTCATGTCGGTGTTGAGCCAAGACATGTAACCTTCTCGACCGCCCCAGAACACGTAGCCTTCTCCGCCCAGCTCCTTGGTTACTTCAATCGCCTTTTTAACCTGAGCGGCGGCGTAAGCGAAGGAGTCCGCGTGACAAGAGGTCGCCGCGCCGTGCATGAATCGAGGGTTGCCAAACAGGTTCGCCGTACCCCAAAGGAGCTTTTTGCCGGTGCGAGCCATTTCGTCTTTGAAGACTTTGACGACTTCATCCAGATTAGCGTTGGTTTCCTTGAGCGTATCGCCTTCCGGAGCGATGTCGCGATCATGGAAGCAGAAATACGGCATCTGCAGTTTTTCCAGCATTTCAAAGAAGACGGGAACGCGTTTCTGAGCGTTGGCAACGCTATTGCTGCCGTCGTCCCACGGCATGTACATCGTCGGAGCGCCGAACGGGTCGGAGCCGTTGGCTCTCATGCAGTGCCAGAACGCGGCGCTGAACCGCAGATGGTCTTTCATCGCCTTGCCTTCGACAAGTTCGTCCGGATTGTAATAGCGGAACGCCAGATTGTTGTCAGAGTCGGGTCCTTCGAACTGAATTTTTTCGATATCCTGAAAATAAGCCATGAACGTTGTACTCCTTGTTTGGGGGACTGGGGAAACAGGTTAAAAAGTTACCAACGGTAAGCAGTAATTGAAAAATACATCAAGCAAACAACTTGCTTCAAAAACTCGCAACTCGTAACTTACAACACTTTACGATATTATAGCGCTTAATTAAAAAGAATAATAGCCCCCGGGAGAAAAATTAAAGCAGAAAAAACCAAAAATCAAAACAAATTTTTCGATTTAAGCAAACAAGATAATTCAACAAGAAATAAAAAAGCGCCCGAACTAGGACTCGGACCTAGGACCCAGCGGTTAACAGCCGCTTGCTCTACCAACTGAGCTACTCGGGCGTATCTAATTCGAAACAATGTTTCGCAAAAGATACAGACAATATACCACATTCCAGCATTCTTGCAAGAGGGGGGACGGAAATAATCCCCCTTTTTTTACAAAAAAGTCTGGAAGAGGCAAGGACAAGAGAGTTAATTATTACCCCGCCTTTACAAATCTCCAAATAGTGATATATTTTCGTATAATATATTTGAAAGAAATCGGTTTGTTGATTTCCTTAATTATTCCTTTAATAATTGGAGTTTTACAGAACGCCATAAAATAATTAACGCCTAACATTACAATTTGACATTTTAAAGCGATTAGCTTTGTTCTTCCAGACTGAAAATTTGGTCGTTTGAAGTTGGAAAAAGAATAAGTTGAGCGCCCTCGCTGTATGCGTGGGTTTGTAGATTTATTACGTTTCCAACGGGTTTGACCAAATACCTCAGTCGGCGGATAATTCTAACAATTCCACGCTTTTTTATTCTAGCGAGGGCTGCCGCATGATCCTATTTCAACAAATCACAAATTTTCAGAAAAGATTAGTAATTCGGGAAAAGATTACCCGTTCTGCTCAAGACGAGAACGCCCCTCTTTTAGCAAATTTCGTAGATCAGAAGTTAAACGGGGTAATAAGCGCTCTATTTCTTAAAGAACAACAAAAGACTATCGACAAATCTTTGAACAAACGCTTTCCAGTTTATCATTCGTGGGGCGAGTTGTTTTTCTTTGAAGAAAACGTTTTTGTAACATTGCATTTGTCTTCAAAAACTCATCTCGTCAAAATTGATCTGAAATTTGTTCTGCTAAACAACATGTGGGACAAAAACATCTTTCTTATAAAGCCATGTTTATGAATGTAACATGTGTTGACTTCGTAATGAAATCCTTCATGAACAAGGTTCGTTCACAAATAAACTGTAAAGCATTTTTGTAAATACAAAGGAACCCTGGAATTGGTTAATAACCATATTGAAAACATTATGACGCCTAAAATATCCGTTATCATACCGATTTATAACGTAGAACCATATCTGCGAGAATGTCTCGACAGCGTTATCAATCAGACTTTTCGCGATTTGGAAATAATCTGCGTTAATGACGGGTCGACAGATGGAAGCGCTGCAATTCTGGAAGACTATGCAGCAAAAGACAGCCGTATAAAGGTCATTACCAAAGAAAACGGCGGACTCAATACTGCGCGAAATGCCGGGCTGGACAACGTCTCTGGCGAGTATTTCGCGATTGTTGATTCTGACGATTGGCTTGATGTAACAGCATACGAAAAAGCGTATTCTCGCGCAAAAGAATCTGGCGCCGACATGACGCTATTTTATTTTACATTAGTCGATTTTCCCAATAAAAAAGATGTTGCAATTTCTGATTTTCCAAAAGAAACAGAAGATCAGACAGAAAAAATTCAACACGTCGGAAATACCTGGTCTGTTTGCTGGTGTTATCTTTGGAAGACTGATTTCGTTAAAAAGAACAACCTTCGTTTTTACAACGAGTTGCAAACCAGTACTGAGATTACATTTACATTTAAAGCCGCTCTATTGGCAGATAAAATAGCCATTGTTCCTGAACGGCTTTACTATTACAGATTTCGTTCAACGTCATTGACGGGCAACACAAAAAGCACGCGTTTCTTACAGCGTCCATTAGCATTTATTTTGTTATTTCAGGACATCAAAGATTGCAATGTCTCTGAGGAAAGTTGGCTGAAGTTATATCAGATGAAATGGGGATGCCTGTACGACACATACTATAACGTCATTGATAAACGTTTTCGCTTTGAAATGAGGCATCGTATTAAACAGAGTATTACAGATGTTGAATGCATGTTGATCAATGCACATGAAAAGTTGTTTGCGCCCGATGTCTTTTCATTTTTTGTGAAATTTGCCAGAACGCCGTTACAGCGATTATTATACAATTGCAATAAATTTCGAGATAATTTTTTCGATTGGCTGGCAAAACGTTTAATTCCAAGCTCTCCTTGGCTTCAACAACAATTAGAAAAAGCTGATAATCAGCGAGAAGAGATTAAAAAACTTCAAAATCAATTATTACAGAAACGAATGCGAGATAAAAAATGAAGAATATTTCTCTCGCCTCCATTAAAAAAACGTTTGGGAAGATTATTTGACGATAATTATTACATCGTTTCTGTTTTCCAGTAGGGATGATTCGCGGTT
This sequence comes from Thermoguttaceae bacterium, assembly GCA_045586185.1. Taxonomy (GTDB): domain Bacteria; phylum Planctomycetota; class Planctomycetia; order Pirellulales; family Thermoguttaceae; genus RUG11551. Next base: position 51,128 of record JAZMZV010000215.1, read on the forward strand.
AAACGAACAAAACAACCGCGAATCTAAAAGGTTGAAAGCCTCCAGCGCTTTGTGCCAATTCCGAATTACAAATTGTCTACAGCGGTCTGGTCGTCGTAACCCAGAAAAACGGCTCGCCGTTTTCGTCCATACGGAGTTCCGCCTTGAGCTTATGCGTTCTCAAAACCTTGTTAAGCAGCGACAAATAGGTAATCTTTTCAGCTGAAACGGTAACCTTTGCCGTGTCGAGGTCAATGCCGTACCGCGCCATGGCGTTGAGGTCGTAGAGCATAGGAACGTCGATGCGTTCGGAAATGGAGTCTACCGCGTCGCGAAGCGGAACCGCCCTCATGTTGGCGGGAATCTTTTTGAGGATGTCCGGCAGAACTTCCGTCTCCAGCTTGTCGACTTTCGTTCCGATTGGCCACTGTTTGACGTTGCGCTGCCCTGTTTCGATGGAATAGTACAGACGCCCGTTCGACTCGCGAGGAATCAAAGCCAGCCCCGCCGGACGCAGAACGTACGCCATAATCGTGCCCTTGGAAAGCGACGAAAGCTCTTCGTCAATGGGATCCAGCTCTTTCAAAGCGGCAACCTGAGCGGGAGAGATTTTAAACGGAGCCGACAGCCCGCGAGCGCATTTCTGAAGAATTTCCACCGGGGCAAGACCGGCGGTCTCCTCTTGCAGATTCTGTTTCATATCGATTAACAGTTGCTGCTGAAGCGGGATCGACAGCCCAAAGTCGCCTTGAACCGGCGCGTTTTCCGCCTGTTTTTTCGCTTTCATCTTGCCGGGCAATTCCCGAATCCACGTTGCCAACCCGGCGGAATCGCCGCAACGGAACTGAGCGCCGTCCGGCATGAGAATCGTTCCGTAAGCGTCCATTGTCCCGATAACCTTCCAGACCGGCATGGCTTCCGTTCCAGACTCCGTAATCGAAACCGCGTCGCCCGGTCGCTGATTGCGAAACTGAACGGCGGGGGCGTCTGTCTTAACCAGTTCCCTGCCCCAAGTATGCGGATATTCCATCGATACGCCGTCAAGCTGGATAATTTCCACCTGAACGACGTCGGCGTAAACGCTGGGAAGAAAAATCGTCAGGAACAATAACGATAAAAATGATCTATAGGATTTCATAAACGTTTTAAGTACTTTGGTTAATTGACGTTAAATTTGCTTTAGCAGTTCTTCTACCGCTTTGACGGCGTCGTCTTTTTTAGCTAAACCGTCAAGCGTGAACTGACATCGCTTCTTTTTCTTTTTGAGCGAAAACTGCGACGCCTCGCGCGCCCGAAATTCGGCTTCCGTCCAGCCGCGAGTCGCTTTCGCCCGTTCCAGACGAACCTCTTCCGGCGTGTCGATAAAGACAATCGCATCGCACATCTTGTCCCAGCTTGCTTCGAGAAGCAGAGCCGCGTCAAGTATAATATAGTATACATCTTTGGACTCGCACTCGTCCAGAAAACGCTCAAAACGCTTTTTCAGCGGGGGATAAATCAGGGATTCCAAATACAGACGCTCCATGTCGGAGTCTTCCGTTCCCTGAAAGACGATTTGCGCCAACTTCGGTCGATTGACCGTTCCGTTGTCGTTGATAATCTCATCTCCCCAACGCTGACGGATTTTCTCTTTGATAGTCCGCTCGTTGAGGACGTCGTGCGCGACTTCGTCCGCCTTAAACGTAACTGCGCCTTCAGACTCAAATATATCTGTATAAAATGACTTTCCCGACGCGATGCCGCCGACGATTCCGATAACTTTCATAATATTTAAAAATTGCTCTTGTCTGTTTAGGAAAAAATCGTTAAAGTATCAACATGGTTAAATATATGTCAGGGTGAGATATGCAATCTCGAGCCTTATAACAACCCAAAGGCGATAAGACAAAACCAGCCACTTGACAATAACTACTCCTATTATTACATATATCGAGATAAAAAGCAATGGTAGAACACAAAAAATCCCAACAAAAATTGTTAATTCCATTGATTTTGGCATTTGCCAGTCTTGCGTTGATTCAGGGCGGCTGCCAGATTGTAACAACCGCGGCTTACCTCATTTACGGAAACGAGGAGAAGCCTCCCTGCAAAGTTAAACTAACCGGCAGAGTGGCAGTTCTTTGCTGGACGGATCCGTCGTTGACGTATACCGACAGCGACAACGCAAACATGGTCGGCGCAGAACTGAGTAAAAAAATCGCGTTGAAACTCGGCAGTAAAAAGAAGAGTAAAATTACAATGGTTCCCCAGCAGGAAGTTCTTAACCGTTTGGATAACTATCCAGACAACATCACCGGGGAAGACGACCTGATTGCAATTGCCAAAGACCTTGATGCAGACTATCTCATCGGCGTCTATTTGATGTCTTTTGAATATCAGGAAGGCATAGGCGTATACCAGGGCAAAGCCACCTACGCCGTTACCCTTATCGACGGCAAAGACGGAAAAGTGGTCTACGACAACCAGGTTATTCCGCAGTACGTCTATCCGCCCAACAGAACCGTCAGTTCAGACTCGGTCAACGGAGCGCAGTTCCGCCGCGAGTATATTTCCAAACTGGCGGAACATATTGGTTGGCAGTTCTATCCTCACGATCGTTTCGACGTTGACATCTGATTCAGAAAACAAAACAGAGAATATAGCAATATAGCATAGGGGCGGCGCCGCATTGCCGCCCTTTCAGGAAAGAGGACATGCACAGCAGCTTTGACTTCAACATTTCACGCGCGCGCGTATTAATACGTGAGAAAACAGTCGCGGCGGTTTTCGCAATCGCCGCGGCCGCGTTGTTTATGTTTGGAAGTCAAATGGACGTTGCAAAGGCGCAAACGCTCTCGGGAAATCCGTACAACGCTCAAACCAATAACGCTCTTTCCGGCAGTCTTTCTTATCCAGACAGAAACTCTCAGCCGGTCAGTTCATCAGACATTCCCCCAGCTCATCTGCCGGCGAATTTGCTTGCTCAATCTCCCGGATATGACAATTCTACAGCTGCCATTCCATCAGAATCATTTCCCCAGTCAAGCATGCCTTTAGAAGGCTCAAGCGTTCCAACAGGCTTGCAAACATGTACGTTCCGCATCGTCTGGACAGGACCGCGTCACACATGGCGGGGACAGATTGAAGTCGTCAATCCGACCAACCCTTCCGCGCCGGGAACTATTACAGAAGCGACCTCGCTGGGACTGGAAGGAGATCAGGGCGCTGCCTATTCCCTTCGACAGGGAGTTCTGTTTATTCATCACCCGTCAGCGCAAGACTACAACGGATACGCCGTTTGTGCAACCGGTCAGCAAGGCTGTGTCGTCCGAATCACGCTTGCCGCTGACGATCAGGAGCCCCAATCCTTTGACATCCGTTGGGACGACTTGTTCTATCAGGCGCTGCAGTTCAACGTTTTTGACGCCAAAGCGACCCTTCGCCGGACGTCTGGAGACTTCCTGCGTTTGAATATCAATCGCGACAACATGGTTTACTCCCCGGGAGAAGTCTTTACCGCCAAATTGACGCCGTATAAACTTGCCGCTGAGGGAATTACGAACTACAATCCGGCAACAATCAAGGTGCGATTGCAGCATGCGCGAGAGAATTTCGAGGTCTACGAAAAAGAATATGTCTGGACTCCGGAAACCGGCGGAGACATCCTTCTCAATATTCCTCTGCCGCAGGAAGAAGGCGTTTACAACGTCGTTATAACAGCCAGCTGCAGTAAAACCGGACCGATTCTGCCCCGCGTTACGGGAGCGGTCAACAAACAGCTGGAAAACGCGCATTTGCAGTCCGCGAGAGAACTGGCGTCTCGCAAAGTCCAGCTGGCAATTATTGACCCAACGCGCGCGCCCTCGGAACAAACCGGACCGATGGAAACGCGCCTGACGGCTGAAATTGACCCGGCAAACCCGCGATGGTGGGAGTCGCTGGAACGCTTGTCCCCGCTCTCTTTGGGGTTGCGCGGAAAGCAGTGGGATTATCCGCTGGGAAATGGAAGCGCGCGCGTTTCGCAATGCGAGCTGGGGTCTGTTACAGAACTGGCGGCAAACCGTCCCGGCGAAAATCCGTGCTGGGAAGCGTATACGTTCCCGGTGGAAAGAATTGGCGTTCCGCATATTCTGGAAATTGAATACCCTTCCGATTCCGAACAGACAACGGGAATCAGCATTATCGAACCCAACGCTGCCGGCGCGATTACATCCGGCAACGTCGATTCCGGATTTCATATTTCCTCTGATTCGTTACAATCGTTAGAAAGGCCGTCGTGGAAAACGCATAAAATCGTCTTCTGGCCTCGAACGAAGTCGCCCGTCGTTGTAATCTACAACCTTCGGGAAGACGTCGTTTCCCGATACGGCAAAATTCGGGTCATGTCGGTTGTCGGAAAACTGCCGCAAATGTATTCAGGAACGTCCCCGCGCCTCTTGGCGGCATATCTGGACAGACCGCAATTTCCAGCAATGTTTTCCGCAAAGAAATCGGCGGAAGAAAACGCAAGCATGGCTCTGGACAGTTGGGAAACGTTCTATGAAGGCGCCTCGCGCATGGTGGAATACCTCAATTACGTTGGATACAACGGCGCGATGATTTCCGTCAACAGCGATGGAAGCGCCATCTGGCCCTGCCCTGAACTGGTTCCAACGCCGCGATACGACACCGGCGTCTTTTCACCGAGCTGCTCAGACCCGGTCAAAAAAGACGTTTTGGAAGCCCTGATGAGAATGTTCGACCGGCAAAAAATGCGCCTTGTTCCCGCCATGGAAATAGCTCAGCCGGTTCCGGATTTGGAAGCCAAAGTTCACTCCCGCGACGCCCAGACGTCCGGGCTGCAATGGATTGGTCCGGACGGCAAATCGATTTTGGCTGCGTACCCGCCGGAAAACGGCGCGGCAATGTATTATAACATTTTACATCCGGAAGTTCAGCAGTTCGTTCTGGATCTGGTTTCGCATCTGACGACTCGTTACAAAGACCACCCGTCGTTCACGGGGCTGGGGCTGCAATTGACGGACAATTCCTGGCTGGTTCTTCCGCCCCCGCAATGGGGAATGGACGACGAAACCATTCGACGCTTTTCCGCCGAAACCGGCATCAACGTTCCCGGCGAAGGCGCTCAGCGATTTCAGGTTCGAGCGCGCTATCTAAACGGTCCGGCGCAGCAGCAATGGCTGAAATGGAGAAGCGACAAGCTGTCTGAATTTTATTGCAAACTTCGTGACAGACTGCAAGCCGACGGCGTCAATCGAAAGCTGTACCTTTCAGGAGCAAAGCTATTTACTCGCTGCCATCGTCCTGTACTGCTGCCGAGAATTCCTCAAACAACAGGCGTTGAAAACGCGATGCTTCAATGCGGATTGGGACCGGACTTCGGTCTTGGCTTAAAGCATGATATTGTACTTATGTACACCCAGCGCGTTATCAACGGGCAAACGCTTCGACAATCGGCGACAGAACGGCAATGGAACGTCCTGCCGAACGTCGACGCCTTTTTCGATTCCCGCAGCGGACAACGAATTCAAGCCAGCCTGTTTTATCATCCCAGTCACACGATTCGGCTGACAGACTTCGAAAAGAAATCGCCGTATAAACCGACCAATGCGCTTCTCAACAGCATCCCAACTCCAGCGGGAATTGAAAACCGAAACCGGTTTATTCAAAGTCTCGCTTTGTGGGACACGCAAGAGTTTTTCGACGGCGGCTGGACGTTAGCCGTTGGCGAAGAAGAATCTGTCGTCAACACGATAGCGGCGTTTCGATGTTTGGCAAACCGCCCGTATAATGAGGCAAGAGGCAGTAGGCAAGAGGCAGTAGAAGAATACTCGCAAAGCGCCTCACAAAATACTCTCGCAACTCGCAACTCGCAACTCGCAACTAGTCGAGCCATCGTCTGCCGCTGGATTTCCGACGGGCAATCTACGTGGGCGTACGCCGTCAATACAACGCCATATCGAATTGCAGGAAAGATCAAGCTCAATCCTGTAACGTCTAACGGAATGACTCCGCCTGCACGGTACGGTCTGGATAACGTCCTTTATCGATTTTCTGAACTCAATAACAAGGGTTCTGCCTGTATCGATAACGTCCCGGAATTGATTTACGAAAACAACCAGCTTGTTTGGCGAAGTTCATTCGCGCCTTTTGAAACGCAGGTCGTTCGATTCAATGCGCCAATTCAGCCGGACCGACCTAATGTCGCCTGGAGCGAACAAACCATCAATCAGATAAAAAAGAACCTTGTTGATCTGGCCAATCGGGCGAACGCTCTCAAGACGGCAAAGACGATGAGAAGTCTCGACAACCCGGACTTCGAACTTCCCGCCAACAGTTCAGAGCCGATTCCCAAATGGTTCGTTTGGAAAAACCCAAATCAACCTGAGAATTCAGCCTCCGGCGCAACGGTCGATTATCGAACGGCAATGAGCGGAAAGAGCTCTTTGCACCTTGTCTGCGACGGCTGGCCGACCGCGGTTTACAGTAAAGAAATCGCCGCTGACGCCACTGGACGATTTACCGTCAGCATCTGGGTCAAAAAGAATCCAAACGTTCCCCTGAAATGCTTTATTCGCGCCAAATGCGGAAGTAAAATCGTCTATCGAGAAATGCTCCTTTATCAAGAGCCCGAAAACTCCGGCGCTAGTCAGCAGGGAGAATGGCGGCAGTTTATTTTTCATGCCAACGATTTGCCGTTGGAAAACATGGATAATATGTGCATTGGATTCGAACTCTCCAAACAGGGAGAAGCGTGGATTGACAACCTCAATATTTCCGACCTCTATTTTTCAGAGTACGAACAACAGGAGTTGTACAAAACCCTTCTTCCGCTCAACGCTAAATTCACTCAAGGAGAATTGGAATACTGCTGGCAGTATCAACAAGGTTATTGGTCGCAATTCCTCAAAGACTGCGTCGAATTGAGAAACGTTCCCAGCGCTCCGATTGCGGCTGTCGCTCCGTATAACGGCGCTGTTGGACAATCCGCCAACGCGTTCGGTTCAAATTCAACTCCCGCTCCGGCAAAAACGCAGTCTGCTGCGCCGCCCATTCAGGTCAGCGGAACGAACCAAAAGAAAAACCTGTTTGGCTTTGGAAAGAATCCAAACGTCGCCGTACCAACGCCAAACCAGTCTGCGCCGACGCCAGAATCGCCAGCCCCACAGCCCAAAAAAGAACCGGAAAAGAAAACGTTTTGGCAGAAAGCAACTGACTGGCTGCCCTGGTAAACGTTACAAAACGACGCATCGTAGTTTTCTCGCAATCCGTTATTATTCGATTTTATCATGACATCTCAAAATTCCTCCGTTTCCTGGCGTCCATCTGGTTCAATTGAAGCGTTAAAACTGCGCGCAGTCCTGCTCAAACGGGCGAGAAGCTATTTCGATTCCCTGAACTATACGGAAGTTCAGACGCCGGTAATCTCTCGCGATACGACTATCGACCGCTGGCTGGAACCGATAACGATAAAAACGGACGTCGAGATTTCCGAAGCGCGCCCTGCCTCGCCGGTTTTTCTGCAGACGTCGCCGGAATTCGCCATGAAACGGCTTTTGGCGGCAGGCATGGGGTCAATCTACCAAATTTGCCCGGCATTTCGAGACGGGGAATACGGTCAGCGTCACAACCCGGAGTTCACAATTATCGAATGGTACGGCGTCAACGACGATTTCGACGCCGGCATGACCGTTCTGGAAGGGCTTTGTCAAACGCTGCTTAAAGAGCGATTGACCGTTCAGGCGGCTGAGCGGATTTCCTATCGAGACGCCTTTCTCCGATACGCCGATCTTGACCCGTTTGCCGCGTCCATGGAACAGATTCGAAACTACTGTCAGACAGAAAATCTCGGCGTTCCAGACGGGTTCGACCCGGACGACCGCGATTCCTGGCTGGACGTGATTCTGTCGGAAAAAGTTCAGGTCAAATTGGGATTCAACAACGACGCCCCGGATCAATGGCGCCCGACGGTTCTTTACCATTACCCAGCGACGCAGTCCGCGTTGGCGAAAGTGGTTGACGCGCCGTACGGGGCGGTTGCCGAACGATTCGAGCTTTTTGTCGGCGGGGTGGAACTGGCGAACGGATATCACGAACTTGCGGACGCAGACGAGCTGGCGCGGCGTCACGAATTCACCAACCGTCAGCGCATCGCAGACGGACACGCGCCGCTGCCGCCGAACTCAATACTCCTCGACGCCTTCCGCGCCGACAGGGTCGGCTCCCAATTGGAAGAGGGTAACGCCGAAAACGGCTTGTTCGGAAGCAAAACATCATCCTCTCGCCCGTGTCCAGCGCCCGGTTTTCCCCCCTGCTCTGGCTGCGCGCTGGGCTTCGACCGCGCCGTCATGCTCGCCTTCGGAACCCGCGACCTGCGCGACGTCCTCGCCTTCGACTGGGGGAGAGCGTAGAAATTAGCCAAATTCAACATGGATTTGGTTTATAACATGGGCTATAAAGACAAAACCGAGTTCTATCCTACCATTACTTTACAAATATAGTTATTATATTATAATAGTATAAATATTGAATGTCATACAGTTATTTATTGACGAATTAATTGTTTTAAACGAGGTGCAAAATGGAATTTTTATACTCGGATATATTACCATTACCAACAACGGAAGCTCAGCAAACTATAAAAGAAGCTTTTATTCAACAAATAAAGAATGCAGATTCATTGGAAATCGCTGTAGGTTATGTTTCTTGTCCTTCACTCAAAGAAATTGATGATCTTGTTAAGGCGTATTCAATAAAGCATATTACGCTTATTATAGGAATGTATTATATAGATGGAATTCCAGAACAAACTTTCCATTTGATTTCTCAGATCCATCAAAAATGGCAGAAATCTAAAATTGGAGAAATCCGATTGGTACGACCATTTAAATATCACGGAAAGCTTTATTGCTTTTACAAAGATAATAAAGCGTTTGCAGTTATAAATGGTTCCGCTAATTTAGGTTTTCTTAAAGTTGATGCATCAAATAATCGGCAGTATGAAATTGCAACCTTATTAACAGAACCTAAAATCTGTTTAGAATCCGCAGAATTTGTTAAATGTCTTATTACATCTAAATGTTCAGCTCCATTTCATGAGGTTTCAGATAAATTAACAAAAATTCGAAATCTTAATACGTCTTTAATTGGTGTAGAGGGCGTAACTAAAATACTTATGCAAGAGGTTGAATCAATTCTATCTCAAAATCGATTGACTGATATTATTATTGATATACCTTTGAAAGTCCCTGCTTTTAAAGACAGATTCAAAACTCAAAGAAGATTTTATACAAAATCTAATCTTAATACTTGTTATTCAAAACCTCGCACCGGCAACAAACCTAGAGACTGGTATGAGACTCAAATAACTGTTTCAGCAGAGATAAGAAAAAAAACTGTTGAATACCCAGAGAAGAAAAAGCCATTCTTCATTATTACCGATGATGGTTATTGTTTTAAAGCTCATACAACAAGTTCGGATAATAAGCAATTTAACGCCGTTGGTGACGAGTTAATATTAGGACGTTGGATTAAAGGTCGGCTTGCAGCAGCGGGATTAGTAACTCCTATTAATAATACGGCAGAAGACAAACAACGTCTTGGCATGATAACAAAGGAAATGTTGGCTGAATATGGGTGTGATAAACTTGTATTTACTAAAACAACATTTCAATTGCCATCTAATATTTTTAACGTTTCCAATAACACAAATGATTCGAATAATGAAAGCCCTGCGGATACAGAATATCTTGACGTGTGGTTTTTGAGTTTCAAATCTAGTAACGAGAATTAAAAGGATAAATATTATGTCATACCTCCAAAACTATCTTAATTTAATTACTGAACGCGGTAACATTGAACTAGGGGCGTCTATCAGCAAAATTGCAGCTGAGTTTTCTAATGATCATGTCCGTAATTTTTCCTTTATTACTCACGACATAGGACTTTTGTTTGGGAATATTCAATCTGGAAAAACAGGACAAATTCTTGGCATTATTTCTAGCGCCGCAGATTTAGGTTTTTCGGCATTTCTTTTGCTTACAACTGATAATGTTGCTCTTCAGCAACAAACTTTAGAACGGGTTAAAGACGATCTAAACTCTTTTTGTGTTTGTGATGAAAACGATACTGTGTTGTTTAATGAAAATAATCTAGTTAAACCAACTATTATTGTTTTGAAAAAGAATTCTAGGGTTCTTCGTCTTTGGGCAAATGTTATTAGTTCATCTTCTTATTTAAAAGGAAATCCGCTTTTTATAATTGATGATGAAGCAGACTCCGCCTCATTGAACACGCTGGTAAATAAGAATGAACAATCAACAATCTATAAATATTTATCGTCAATTCGAAATAGCGCTTTGAGCAGTTTATATTTACAAGTAACAGGAACGCCTCAAGCTCTTTTTTTACAAACTGCGTTAGATGGTTGGAAACCAAACTTTGCACATTACTTTGAACCCGGAAAAGGTTATTTAGGGGGAGACTTTTTCTTTCCAACAGATGGCGCCGCGCCATCATGTATTGAGTTTACTGATAACCTATCTCAATTAGAAAAAAGTGTCGTTATTCGACATTTAGCTGTAACGGGGCTCATTTTGTCATCAGGTGGTAAAACAGTAAACTGTTTATTCCATCCAAGTATGAAACAAAATGAACATGATCGATTTGCACTTCGCATTCAATCTGTTATTGATAGTTATAAAAAAAATCAACAAGAATTTATTAAAGATTTCAGATCAGAATTTGCAAATCTTTCAAAGGGTGAAAATATTACTAAGAAGACATACAATAAATCTTTAGCAATTATCACGAAATTGTTTGAGAATAATGTCATTAAAGTCCTTGTCATGAATGGACAGCATCGTATTCCTAGTTCAGAATATGCTTCCGGATGTAATTTCATTGTTGGCGGCAATACATTAGGAAGAGGCATCACATTTCCAAGCCTCCAGACAATATGTTATACGCGTATATCTCGAAAACCCCAAGCGGATACAATGTGGCAGCATAGCAGAATGTTTGGCTACGACCGAATACCTGAACTCATGAAGGTGTTTATAAGTCGCGATACATATAAAATCTTTTCTGATATTAATGCAACTAACAATGCGCTTATTTCTCAAATTAAAGCCGACATTTACAATCCACAAATCTATTATCCCAAAGATATTAAACCTACAAGAAGTAATGTTCTAAATAAACAGCATCTAAATCTTATTCCTGGCGGTGTAAATTATTATCCTTTTAATCCTGACAATCAAACTTTTGAAGATATTACGCAATTATTGAAATCCTTTTCTGAAGCGACACCTAAACATCAGGTATCATTAAGATTGATAAGACAAATACTCAGCCACATCGTTCCAAGCGAGGATTTTAATTTGGAATGCTTTTTGTCTGCGGTCGATTCATTTATTGCACAAAAGCCTTCTGCCCAAGGTTATTTAATTGTACGAAGAAACAGAAATATTTCTCAAGGTACTGGCGCTCTGCTTTCACCAAACGATAGAATCATTGGAGATACTATCCTCGATTCCGTCGTATTAACAATGTATGAAGTGATCGGGAGTGGATGGAAAAAGAAAAATTTATGGATTCCTAACGTTAAATTACCTAAAGGATATACTTATTATAACATAATAGAGACTTAATCTGAAGAGATTTCAATGATAACGAATAATATTCTAAATGAGATTTTAATTAATCCTATAAATAATAATGACGAATTATTAATACTTTGTGGCTATGCAACTCCCGCTATGGCATCTTGGTATATCAAGCACCTTGAAGAAAACAATCTGCCAACGGTAAAGCAGTCTATTATTATTGGAATGTGTCCTTCTATAGGAATAAGCTGTGCAATTCATTCTGGTTTCATCCTTTTACAAAAAGAAAAAGAATCCTTTTTTCAATGCAGCTATATTTATAAATTACCTCCGATTCATGCCAATATTTATATCTGGAAAAATGATAATGCATTAACTCGCGCATTTTGTGGAAGTGCTGATTTTATTCAGAAATCATTCCTTTCAGGTCAAATTGAGGTTATGTGTGAGTGTGATCCTTATGATGCATACGCTATTTATAATAAATATGAGAAAAATTCTATTTATTGTACAAACATTG
>JAZMZV010000216.1:0-15528 GCA_045586185.1 Thermoguttaceae bacterium
ATAGAAACTACTACATACTACCGAAGAAAAATATGGCTTTACAGTTTATATACTGGTATTCAATATTAACTTTATGGAGTATATTCATATTATCAATATTTTTCATTTTTATAGCGCTACTATCATTTTCTTGGAATGGAGGTGGCGGTAAATATGGTTTTTGTTTGTTTACAAGTAGTGATATCGGATGTGAAATTACGATTATTTTAGGATATTTTGTATTTGGCATTATAATGCGTAAGATTTTTGAAATTACAATTATCGCCATAAAATGTATGTACAATTATTTCGTTAGTTTAAGACAAAAATCGCCTTGAAAAGTCCGCATTGTAATTCACTTTGAGACGTTAATAGTTTTTCGACGAAGAGAATCAGGAATCGGAATAAGGCGCCTTCCCGGCTCGCCTAAAAAATACCCATGGCGAGCCACGGGTGTAAACCCGTGGGTATACGACCGATAACCAACGTATTAACAATAGACGTCTGAAGATGTCCCGTATTATCTTTTAATTAATCATGGAAAAAGAAGATAACAATTCAATAACGGAACGTAAAACGGATACAAACCATAACAGACAATCTGTTTGGGAACGGTTTATGACGCTATATACATGTCTTTTACCGCTTGTTGTGATCGGAATCCTCATTTATCATTTATTAGATTTGCAATATTCAAGAATGCATGGCTGTTGTCCCGTAACGTTTCCAGATTATTATTTTTTTATTCCGTTTTTATTATATATTATATCCGTTTATGCAAGTTTAGTTTTAATTCCGATTATTTTAGCGAGCATTAAAACATTCGATTTTTTTAATCAGAATAAAGGCTATAATCATTGCGTAAAGCTTGGAACGGCTAATTGGAAAACATCAATCTATCGCATTTGTAAGCGTTTTCGATATAGCTTTATTGGAGAAATGATCTACATTTTTCTTTATTTTGTAATGTTTGGAGCGCTTTTGTGGGGAGCGCCTTCAGCATTATACGCTTTTTGTAACTTCTGTACTAAAGCAAATAATTCTATACAATACAGCGATGGACAAGGAGAAGGGTGGTCTGGTCTTGCATGGGGATTGACTTTCTTAATGGTTAATATCATTGTTACTCTTATCATATTAATCATTTTCTTTTACGTTCTCGTTAGTCGAATTTGTGAATATAAGAATAAAAGAGCCAAAAGAAAAATGTTGAGAGCTAATAAAAGAAAAGAGCTGCAAGTTTCCCAATCGTCACCGGAACAACAAGAGTTTTTCGACGAAGAAAATCAGGAAACGGAATAAGGCGTCTTCCCGGCTCGCCTAAAAATACCCCGGCGAGCCACGGGTGTTAACCCGTGGGTATACGACCGATAACCAACGTATTAACAATAGACGTCTGACGATATACCCGGGAACTCACGTTCCCGGCTCGCCTTCAGTTCCCGGCTCGCCTATGCGTATAACGCATTTATCTGTTACAATCGTTATTGGAACGCCCCTCTAAACGGTATTTCGTCCTCTTATATTCAACTTCTCTCCATCTTCAGACGATATATTCAACGCCCTACTCTTCATTATTTATTATTACGCAGTAACAGTCCTTTTTCGTACACCTTTTTTCAGATGTAATTATAACAGTCAACAGCCGCCCCATTAAAACTTTTCTATTCTCACTAGATTGCTCGAATATAATTCATTACGCAACTTACCTCAACTTTTTTCTGACCCACTTTTTAGACCCGTACGCGGGTTGAGAACTTTTTTAACTCCTCAGAAAAGGTTATATTCGCATGTCTGCAGTGATGGAATACAAAAGCCCGCAGATTAAAAAACTGCGGCAGTTTTGTGTGGAACGGCTTACGCAAGAACAGGTTTTTACGGTTTTGGATCGGTTGGAAAGTCTGGTTTTCGATCTGGACAATCCCAACGCCAACCCTCTGCTTTTTGGAGAGCCTCTTATCGACAGGAGTTCTTCGCAGTCAGAGGACGCGGCGCTGGAATCGGTCAAGCAGGAAGTCCTGTCTCTTGTCGAGGATTTGTCCGACGACGCGGATTTATCGGTATCGCAGCGTCCGGAAGAATTTCTATCCATAGATGAGGTAAGTCAAATGTATCACGTATCTGCAAAAACAGTCAGCCGCTGGCGAAAACAGGGGCTGCCGTCCCGTCGAATTCTGTTTGGAAAGCGCAAGCGAGTCGCTATCAGCCGAAAGGCTCTGGAACGGTTCGCCCAGAAAAACGGAAAGCAGGAACAGTCAAACGTCCATTCGATTGTCGCCCTTTCCGAACCGCAGCGAGACGAAATCATTCGCCGCGCCAGAAAAGCCGCCGCCGGAGGAGCGTCTTTGAATCAGACGGCTGAGCAAATCGGCGAGTTGCTGGGCTATCCGCCCGAAGCGATTAAAAACGTCATTCGTCAATACGACAAGCAGAACCCGCAAGACGTCATTTTTCCCGATTCCTCAACGCCGTTGACGCCCTACGCTCAAGACTGTATATATCAGGCGTACTGTCGGGGAGAAACCGTCGAACAAATCGCGCCCAAGTACGGACGCTCCGTTCCCGTCATGCAGAGAATTCTGACGGCGATTCGCACAGAGAAAATCCAGCAGCTGCCGCTGGACTACATCGCGTCCGAGGAATTCGAGACGGCGGGACCGGATCTGTACGAAACCTGGCTGGGTCCGATTCCCTCTCCGGAAAAGAAAATGCGGGGAACTCGAATGCCCCCTGACCTGCCGCCGTACTTGCGGAATCTGTATACAATCCCGCTTTTGACGCCCCTGCAGGAACGGCATCTGTTTAGAAAAATGAACTTTCAAAAGTTCATGGCGTCCAGAATTCGCGACACGTTAGACGTCAGTCACCCGCAGCAGCGCGCGTTAAATCTGATTGAACAGTACTGGAACGACTCCATTGCCACCAAAAACGAAATCACCGCCGCCAACCTGCGACTGGTCGTCTCGATTGCCAAAAAGCACATCGGACCGCAGGACAACCTGTTCGACCTGGTCAGCGACGGCAACGTGTCGCTCATTCGCGCTGTAGAAAAGTTCGACTACACCCGCGGCAACAAGTTCAGCACCTACGCCAGCTGGGCGATTATCAAAAACTTTGCTCGAACCATCCCAACGGAACACAAACAGCGCGAACGCTACCCGTCCACGGAAAACGAGTATTTCAACTCCACGTTTGAAGAAACGCCCATCGACCCGGACGTTCGCGACAAAATCTTTTCCATGCGGGAAAATCAGGTCAAACTGCTATTCAAAGCCTTGGATCCAAGAGAACAATTAATACTGTCTCACCGATTCGGACTCATTCGAGATCGCGGCGCGCTGACGCTCAAACAGATTGGCGTCGAATTGGGCGTAACCAAAGAACGCGTGCGTCAAATAGAAACGCGGGCGCTGGAGAAGCTCAAAAAGCTTGTAGAAACGTCCCCTGAAGTGGTTATTTTACCCAAACGGTTCGCCATAGAATCGGTATAATCAAAAAAATTTTTAAAAAATTTAGCAAGAAAGGGGGAGAAGGGGCTTGTCAAAGTTCAAAAGATGTGTATATTATGCGTAATTCTGGGAGATGAACTTGCTAGCGTAGCTCAATCGGCAGAGCAGTTGATTTGTAATCAACAGGTTAAGGGTTCGATTCCCCTCGCTAGCTTTTCCTTCGGGAAAAGCAGTTCAGGGCGCGGCAAGTTAAAATTTCAGATACACCTTTGGAGGGTTTCCCGAGCGGCCAAAGGGGACAGACTGTAAATCTGTTGTGTCCACACTTCGGAGGTTCGAATCCTCCACCCTCCATTACACTTCTCTGGCAGAAAAGTTCTAATTGAACAAAGTTCTAATTGAACTCATCTGCTGAAAAACAACTGCGGGTGTAGTTCAATGGTAGAACTCCAGCCTTCCAAGCTGACCACGAGGGTTCGATTCCCTTCACCCGCTTGTTTTTTATGCTGACGTAGCTCAGTCGGTAGAGCACATCCTTGGTAAGGATGAGGTCATGGGTTCAAGTCTCATCGTCAGCTTTTCGCAGCAAGACAATTTCTGTACTATGCGAAAAGGTTTAAGGACGCACAATCGCATTTTAGCGGGCGTCGCAGGGTTTGCTGTTCTGGTGTAGGAACAGCGTTTTCGTTCTGGAGGCCTCACGTTGGCTACAGGCTATGTCCATCCGGGGCCGAACGAAAAAACGTACCTGAGTTAGTATTATCAATGCCTTTTTCAAAGATTTAGGAAATCAAATCAAATGGCAAAGGACGTATTCGAACGAACAAAAACTCACGTCAACGTTGGTACGATTGGTCACATTGACCACGGCAAGACGACGTTGACCGGCGCTATCCTGGCGGTTCAGTCTGCAAAGGGATTGGCCAAATTCAAGTCTTACGCTGATATCGCCAAAGGCGGTACGGTTCGCGACGCTTCCAAGACGGTTACCATCGCGGTTGCTCACTGCGAATATGAAACCGAAAAGCGACACTACGCTCACATTGACTGCCCCGGCCACGCCGACTTCGTCAAAAACATGATTACCGGCGCTGCTCAGATGGACGGCGCTATCCTCGTCGTTTCTGCTGCTGACGGCCCCATGCCCCAGACTCGTGAACACGTTCTTCTGGCTCGCCAGGTAAACGTTCCGAATTTGGTCGTCTTCCTGAACAAGGTTGACCTCGTTGACGACCCCGAACTTCTCGAATTGGTCGAAATGGAAATTCGCGAACTGTTGACAAAGAACGAATTCCCCGGCGACGATATTCCAATCATTCGCGGTTCCGCTTCTTTGGCTTACAACAACCCGACCGACCCCGAAAAGACCAAGTGCATCGACGAGCTGATGAACGCTATCGACACTTACTTCCCGGATCCGGTTCGTGAAGAAGACAAGCCGTTCTTGATGGCTATCGAAGACGTCTTCTCCATCGAAGGTCGTGGTACTGTTGCCACCGGTCGTGTTGAACGCGGCGTTGTTAAGGTTAACGACAACGTTGAAATCGTTGGTCTGTCCGCTGAACCCCGCAAAGTCGTTGTTACCGGCGTTGAAATGTTCAACAAGACGTTGGACGAAGGTCGCGCTGGCGATAACGTCGGCTGCTTGCTCCGCGGTATCAAACGCGACGAAATCGAACGCGGTCAGGTTCTCGCCAAGCCGGGAAGCATCACCCCGCACACCAAGTTCAAGGCTCAGGTCTACGTTCTGAGCAAGGACGAAGGCGGCCGAAGCACCCCGTTCTTCTCTGGATATCGTCCGCAGTTCTACTTCAGAACGACCGACGTTACCGGTTCGATCAAACTCGCTGAAGGCGTTGAAATGTGCATGCCCGGCGACAACGTCGAAATCGAAGTCGAATTGATCAAACCGATCGCCATGGACCAGGACGTTCGTTTCGCTATTCGTGAAGGCGGCCGTACAGTCGGTTCCGGAAAAGTTATTCAGATTCTCGAATAAATTCCAAAAAAATCACAATTTTAAGCGAAAATCCCCATTGTACCTATTGACAAATTGTACGCGATAGGTACAATGTTGAAAATTTGAGCTAACCCTCAAGATTTTCGCTAGGGGTGTAGTTCAACGGTAGAACAGTGGTCTCCAAAACCATCGATCAGGGTTCGATTCCTTGTACCCCTGTTTAAGTCAGAAACGCAGAACTCAACGTAAAGGATTTACAAGTGAATTCATTCGTTCAAAGTTTGTTCCAGGCAGATTTTTACAAAAGAAGCCAAGGGAAAAAAGTACGCCAGGGAACTGCATACGCATTATTTATTATTTTCCTGGTTGCAGCCTATAAATCAACGATCATGCTCCGAAATGTATCATGGGGTGGTGAATCTATCGCGTATTTATCAGGCGGTTTGATTGTTGCTCTTGGCGCATGGTTCGCTTTCCGCGTTGTTAACTGGCCCAGGTTTGCTGACTTCCTTATCTCCGTCGAGGCGGAAATGAACAAAGTTTCCTGGCCGACTCGTTCGGAACTCATTCGCAGTTCAGTAGTCGTATTGATCGTACTTTTCATACTGGCTATTGCATTGTTAATATTTGACTTTTTCTGGACGCTGCTAATCCGTTACGGATTTATGTTCCTGGATTGGCTGTTCCTATAATATAAAACAAACTCGTTCGACCGCTAACGATTAGGGATGACTATCCCGAGCGGCAGTCAGACGTCTGACGTTATGGTTTCTACGTTTTGAATGTGTTACCGCACATTTAACTGTCAACCTGTTAGAGACTGCAAAGTGGAAAAAGAACCAAAACAAGCTCCCAAGCTTACTCCTGCTGACAAAAAATGGTATATCATCAAGGTTCAAAGCAACCGCGAAGATACTGTTGCCGAGCGTTTGCGCAAGCAGGCGCAAATCGCAGGATTGGGAGACTGGATTGGTCAGATTCTGGTTCCTTACGAAAAGGTAACGGAATTGTATCACGGAAAAAAGCGCGTTGTAAAACGCAAGCTCTATCCGGGCTACATTCTCGTTGAAATGGTCATTACAGACGAAACCTGGTTCCTTTGCCGAGAACTTCCGGGCATTGGAGATTTTGCCGGGGCGGCTGGAAAGGCCATTCCTATGGAACAGAGCGAAATTGACGCAATTTTAGCTCACGAAAAGGAACAGAATGTTGAAAATCCTGGTCTGGTTATTCCGTTTGCAATCGGCGATCGCGTCAAAATCAAAGACGGCATGTTCGTCAATCAGGAAGGCGAAGTTGATAAAATCGATACCAAAAAAGGTCTTGTTACCGTTCTTATCAATACGATGGGACGTACAATGCCGTTTGAGATCGAATATCTTCAAATCGAGAAAATATAACTCTAACGTCTGGGCTTTAAGCAATTAAATTGCAGAAATTGACGTTGCACAACTTGTGCATGCACACTTGTTTTGCAGCATCATTGTGATATGATAATTTCCCTATAACAAAGCATAAGCAGGAATTGCAATGGCGAAAAAGTTAGTTGGAGAAGTCCGATTTCACGTTCTTGGCGGCAAAGCGACGCCTGCCCCGCCTGTGGGTACATCGCTTGGTTCGTTTGGCGTAAACCTTGGACAATTTGTTAAGCAGTTTAACGATCGCACTCACGAAAACGAAGGTCTGCGCATCCCCGTAGTCGTTCGCGTTTTTGACGATCGCAGTTTCGAATTAACCACCAAAAGCCCGGCGGCTGTCGACCTGCTCAAAAGAGCAGCTGGAATCTCCAAGGGTTCTGGTCGCGTTCCGAAGGACAAAGTTGGTCAGGTTACTCGAGCGCAAATTGCTGAAATCGTAGAAAAGAAGAAGGACGACCTTAACGCCCGCAACCCGGAACATGCCGCTCACATTATCGAAGGCACCGCCCGGAGCATGGGACTGGACGTGGTTGACTAGTTATCGTAATTTTTGCAAACGCGACGCGCATTTGTCCAGAATGCAACTCGCCTCAACATTTTAATACGGATTTATAAGCAATGGCAAAACAATCCAAAAGAATGCGAGAATTGACGAAGAAGGTTCCCGGCTCAACTCCTATGACGCTGGCGGAAGCTGTTAAACTTCTCAAGACGTTTAACAACACCAAATTCGATCAATCCGTAGAAATCGCAATGCGTTTGGGTATTGACCCGAAACAGGCTGATCAGATCGTTCGCGGTTCGATTGTCCTTCCCAACGGCATTGGCAAATCCCTTCGCGTTGTCGTTTTCGCCAAGGGCGATAAACTTGACGAAGCTCTTCAGGCTGGAGCTGTTGAAGCTGGCGGCCCTGAACTGGCTCAGAAAATTAAAGACGGTTGGACGGATTTCGACGCTTGTATTGCAACTCCCGACATGATGGGCGTTGTCGGTCCGCTTGGTAAAATCCTCGGTCCTCGTGGTTTAATGCCCAGCCCCCGAGCGGGAACGGTTACCATGGACGTTGCGAAAGCCGTTCATGAATACAAAATGGGTAAAGTTGAATTCCGCAACGATTCCGCCGGCGCAGTCCAGGCGATTTGCGGCAAGCTCAGCTTTGAAGCCGACAAACTTCAGGAAAACATTCAGGCGTTCATCGACCTGATTCTGTCCCTCAAGCCGGCTGCGGCTAAAGGTCAGTATCTTAAAGGCATCGCGATCAGCGCTACGATGTCTCCTGGAATTCATGTAACGCTGCAATAAGCTGTTACAAAAACGCATATTTATGCGCCAGCCGAACGCTGTACATCGCGGCGTTCGATAATATACGGAATTAGGTTTTTATTCATTCAATAAGGTATTCCAATGAGTAAATTTGTTAAAGCATTGATGACTGACGAATTCGCGAAGAAGTTCGAAAACCTCGACGCGGCAATCGCAGTCAACATGGCTGGCTTGACGGCAAATCAGGCAAACCAGCTCCGCGGCGAATTGGAAAGCAAAGGCATCAGCGTTATGGTTGTTCGCAACCTGTTAGCCGCTCGCGCCACTGAAGGCAAAGCGACCAACGCTATGTTCAAAGCTCTTTCCGGCGCCAGCGCAGTTTGCTGGGGCGGTGAAGACATCGTCGCGTTAGCCAAAGAAGTCGTTCGACTTGCAGAAGACAAGCGTTTCGCCAAGTTTGAAGCGAAAGGCGGCTGCATGGACGGCGAAGCGTTCCCCGCTGAAATGGTCAAAGAAATCAGTAAATGGCCGTCTCGCGCTGAACAGCTTAGCATGTTGGTCGGACAAATTTTGGGACCGGGTTCGCAGCTTTCCGCGGCTATTTCAGGTCCGGGTTCAGCTCTTGCCAGCCAGATCGCCCAGAAAGCGGAAGAAGAAACTGCCGCTGTCTGAGAACGACATACATCCGCATTCAACATTCAGGCGGTATATCCCCTGACTTGAAAAACTAAAATCCGGTAATCAATCCGGTCAGACGAACCAAGGTTGCGTCTGTAATACGTGGTCGGTGTGAGCGACGTTGTTTTCCGGTGTGAGCGGAAGTGTTTCAATTAAATTTTCAACTGTACATGTCATGCGAATTGATCATAACATTTCCTTAGTGACGATTCGCTGTCAGGATTAACTAATAGCGAAAGGATTATTACGATGTCCGAAGAAAAAGTTTTTGCTGAAGAAATCAAAGCCTTGGGCGACAAGATTGCTGCCCTTACCCTCAAAGACGCCAAAGCTCTGAGCGATTACCTGGAAGAAGCCTACGGAATTAAAGCCGCTGCTGGCGGAGCCGTTGTCATGGCTGGTCCGGTTGCTGGTGGAGACGCTGCTCCCGCCGCTGAAGAAAAGACCGATTTTGACGTTGTCCTCGAAAGCTTCGGAGCCAAGAAGCTCGAAGTTATCAAGGTTGTCCGCGCTGCCACCGGTCTGGGCCTGAAGGAAGCCAAAGAACTCGTCGAAGGCGTTCCCTCCAAGGTTAAGGAAGCCATTTCCAAGGACGACGCTGAAAAGCTGAAGAAAGAACTCGAAGAAGCTGGCGCAACCGTTTCTCTGAAATAAGTTCTTACTCAACAGGAATACTGAACAGACGCGAGATTGAATTCAATCTCGCGTTTTTTATTGATTCGCAAATTCTTAAAATAATTCTTGTCCGGTCTCTTGCAATTGATTACAATCTTTGGTATATTGTTTAATAACAGACATGAAAACTATCGTTTATTAAACGATTTCAAATTCCCCCTACCCTGTTAATTGCCATGAAAAGATTACTACTGAGCATTTTAGCGTTTGCGGTTATGACCGCTTTTGCCACGGCGCAGGAAAAAACTGTTTATCTGGACGAAATGGATTTATCCAAAACGACCTGCGGCTGGAAGAAAACCGAAGCCAACAAGACCGTGGACGGCGCGGAACCGTCAATTTGCGGACGCAAGTTTGAGCATTGCGTCGGGCACCACGCGCCTGGCGACATCCTGATTGCCCTGCCCAACCAGTGCGGAATTAAATTCTCCGGCGTGATGGGCATCGACGACGAAACCCAGGGACAAGGACATGCGGAATACGAAATCTACTGCGACTGGAAGCTCGTCTGGAAGTCCGGGGAACTCGTCGGCAAAAAGCCGGCAAAGGATTTCTCAATTGACCTGACCGGCGTGAGCGTGTTGCTTATCAAAGCCTGTACGCTTCCGGAAGGATACGCTTACGACCATCTCGATTTGGGAGACGCTAAAATTACGTACAAAGGCGACGTCGTCCCGCATACTCAGGGGCTGTCGAATTACAGAATCGTTGACGGCGTCTGCGTCAATCGCATGGACGAAGTCGGTTCTGAATGGCTGGCGCTGTCACTCTTGATTAAAACCGGCATGCGTCAAAACGCCAAAGACGAAGCCCTCGATCCGGCGGCGACGCTGTTCGATACGGATCGCGACCCGCTGGACATCGTCGTTCGACGCATTGTTCCGCTGGTTGAAAAGCTGTCGTCCATGCCCAACGCGCCGGATTTGAGCAGGCAAAAGAAGGCTTTGGAACAGCTTCAAAAGGACGTCGAGTCAACGCCGGTTGACAACGTCGACGCCCGCAAGGCGCTGTTCGTCAAAGCGACTCAGCTTCGCCGCGAGATTGCATTGAAAAACCCTCTGATCAACTTTACTGACATCTTGTTTATCAAACGTCATTTTAACCCGGAACCGGAAGTCGAGGGTAACCACATGTGCGACCAATTCTTCGGGTTCCATGGACGTCAAGGCGGCGGTCTGTTTGTTCTCAAAAACGCGTTCTCCGACAAGCCAGAAGCGATTGACTTGCTGGCGGACGTTCCGGTTTCGGAAGGACAGTACAAGGGAACGACGCTCGACAAAACCTGGGCGTTCCTGTCTCCGGAACTGTCGTACGACAATCACGAGATTCTCTTCTGCGCCACCGACGCCAAACAACCGCGTCACACGTACACGTGGACGGACGAGAACACGTACCATATTTTCAAGGCGAAGTTCGACCCTAAAACCAGAAAGCTTTCCGACGTCGTTCAGCTCACTCAGGGCGCGTTTAACGACATCGACCCGTGCTATCTGCCCAACGGGAGAATCATCTTCATTTCCGAACGCCGCAAAGGATACGGACGCTGTCACGGTCGCCCGGTTCCGTGCTATACGCTGCACTCCATGAACCCGGACGGTTCCGACATCGTTATTCTGTCTCCGCACGAAACCAACGAATGGGAGCCGGACGTCGACCATAACGGCATGGTCATTTACACTCGCTGGGACTACGTCGACCGCGGGTTTAGCCAGGCGCATCACCCATGGATTACCACTCCCGACGGGCGCGACCCCCGCGTTCTACAGGGCAACTACGACCGCGTCGAAGCCAACCGTCCGCACTTTGAATGCGACGTCCACCCGATTCCCGGTTCGCAAAAGATCATCGCAACTGCTACCGGGCACCACGCCCAGCATTACGGCAGCCTGATTTTAATCGACCCGAACAAACCAGACGCCAACATGCCCGGACAGGTCAAACGAATCACTCCGGATCAGCCGTACATGGAATCGGAAATTCCCACTCACAGCGAAAGCCCACAGGCTTACGGCACAGCCCGACCGCTGTCGGAAGAATTCTATATTTGCGTCTACGACCCGTTCACTCGCAGCGACGGCGGCGAGTCGAACAACTACGGCATTTATCTGCTCGACTGCTACGGCAACAAGGTTTTGCTTTATCGCGACCCGGACATTTCCTGTCGCGACGCGATCCCGATTCGTCCGCGCAAACGCCAGAACATTGTAACTCACGCTACTCTGCTGGGCAAACCGCTGGCGCCGGGCGAAAAATACGTCCCGGTTGACCCGAAAGACATTCCGAAAACCGGGAAAGTCGGTCTGATTAACGTCTACGACACCATGTTCCCGTTCTATGCTCAGCCGGACGGCTCGAAGACCGTTATTAAAAAGCTGAGAATCGTTCAGGTTCTGCCCAAGACGACGCCCTACGCCGACAACCCGCGAATCGGATACGGCTCGCAAAAAGGCGCGCGAAAGGTTCTCGGAACCGTTCCGGTCGATCCCGACGGCAGCGCGTACTTCAATCTGCCGGTTGACGTCCCCGTCTACTTCCAGGCGCTGGACGAAAACGGCGTCGCCGTACAAGGCATGCGTTCCGCGACTTACGTTCACCCGGGCGAACAGCTGATCTGCCAGGGTTGTCACGAAAACCGTCATTCCGGACGCGCCAACCGCCCGGCGGGAATCCCGACTGCAATGCGCCGCGCCCCCAGCGACATCACGCCGGACGTCGAGGGAACCAACCCGATGAACTTTGTTACGCTTATTCAGCCTGTTCTGGACGCCAAGTGCGTGAAATGTCACGCTGGCGCCAACACGAACAAAAATCAGCCCGGCATTGACGCTGACAAGATGAATAAAGCTGCGTCGATAGATTTGTCCGACAACAAACAGGGACATTTCTCCCGTTCGTACGAAAATTTGCGCCGGTTCTGCTTCTTCTACGATAACGCCGGATGGACGGAGCCGCAGACGCTTCCGGGTCAGTTCGGTTCAAACCGCAGCCCGCTGTACCGCAACGTTCTCAGGAATCCGGAAACGAAAAAGACGGATCATTACGGAGTTCAGCTGACCCCGGAAGAGATCTACAAATTCACCGTTTGGATGGACAACAACTGCGACTTCTACGGCTCGTACGACCAGTGCGAACTCCAGCGTCAAGGCGAGAAAGTCGAGATCAAGCTGGAATAACGTCTTGAGCAAACAGAATCCGTTCTCTCCGAACCCTACGCCGTTGCAGCAGCGGCGGGGTTCGGAGAGAACGAAAGACGTCAAAACTATCTGAAATTAAACGGCAAAACGGCTTTGGCAATCGTCAGCGGTTCAACAGGCGTTTCCAGCTGATTCTTTAACGCAGCAACGCGCGCTTCGCCCAGATACGGCATCGTGTCAATAACCTTCTGCGTCAAGGCGGTCAGTTCTTCTTTGCGGCTGGAATCGTAATAATACAAACCGCCAAGAATGACGCAAGCAATTACCTTCAACGTTCCGTCGTTGGTTTGAGCAACCTGATTGTACGCTTGTTCAAGACAAGCGATTCTGGCGGAATCGGTTTGAAGCAGACCGCGATAGAACGCTATCATTTCCCATGGATGTCCATATCCGGTTTTCCACTCGTCTTTATGTGACAGATACTTCTCAATAATCGGCTTCATTTCCGGCGTATTAACGTGAACAAGATAACGGAGGAAGACGTGGTGCATGTACTTTTCTCCGGGATCGTCAGAAACGGCAAACTGATCTGCCGCTTCTGCAAGCGTTCTGCCAAGATACTTTTCCATTTCCGCTGTCATGTTTTCTGGGACAGTATCAGAGTCCATCATGGCAACCACCTTGTAGGAATACGTCTGATTGACGTTCCCTGTTATTTCATCAGGATCGGTTAGCATTTCAAATTTATCGATAGCCAAATTGAACGCCTCTACAGCCGCATCCAGCTTTCCGATAAAAGCGTTCAACTGACCAACCGTTGACAAAACCTGTCCAAAATACAATCTTCCCGGAACGGCTTCGTCAACTCCAATCCAATCTTTTACAACGTTATACGCTGTTTTGAAATTGAAATCGTTCATATAAGCCACAGCAATATGCAGCGCCGTCCAGCACGTCAACGGCGCGTCTTCCGGATAAATCCGCGTACAGAGTTCTTCAAACTCTTTTTGATACATGGCAATCATGTCAATCTGTCCCAGATGGTTGGCTTGCGCCAGCTGAGTGGTCAGCCAGAGCAATCGCATACGGGGCAAAAGGCTTTCTTCGTCCGGCATATACGCTTTAAGCCACGCAATCTGCTTGCCAAGTTTGCGCATGTCGATTGCTTTGGAATAGAGATGTTTTTGTACATGCACCAGATACTCTTTCCAGAGAGTTTGATCCGCAGCGACTTCTTGCCCCTGAATTCTGAGCAATGCGTTTGCCAGAGAGTTGGGATTGTCTGATTCACGGCGGCTGATCAAATCGTCCCATTCGCGTTCATCCAATGAATCCTGCCGCTGGAGCGAATCAATCGCTTTACATAATTGTTCAGGATCGGAGTCTAACAGGCAGGTATTCTCCCAGCCAGAATTTTCCAGAATTTTTGAAACCGTTGAACCGCCCCAGCAAAACGCAACTGTATCAGCATATCCAATCCACGGGCTTTCGATTTTCTTGATAAATTTGGCTGAAAGCGTTATCTGTTTTGCGCGGTTAGGATATGTTCGATACAGTCGATTCATGCATCCGGAACACGTTGACTCCAAATAAATCGACATCTCTGACTTAAACTGCGCCCGCTGTTCAACGTTAACCGTTACAGTGGTTGCACCGTCAATGGGAAGCAAACGCAGAATTGTATCCAGCAGCGTTTCAATCCCGACATACCACAGATCGCCTTTGAGCGAGTGCAAGCCATTGAGTGAAATACCCAACACGCCACAGGGAGATTGAGTTATCGTGGTAACCGTATTCTGAATGGTTGAATAACTTTCTTTTACTGCATGATAATCGGCAGGCAAACCTGGCAAATTGCAGTAATCAGTCGGAACTGCAACGCCAACAATTCTCCCCCGATTTGAATTGTCCGCATTCTGCGCTTTGATGGAAAAATCAGACCCGGTTTCATCAATGAGAATTGTCCATTTCTTTGACGGAGGAAGCGTTGCAATAAAATTTGGGTGAATGTTTGAATATTCAAGAGAACCGCTTGTAGACGAATCGTCGCCGTCGATGATGAATGCCTCAGCTTCGATTTTTGACTCGGCCTTGTCTGTATTATTCATCTGGTCGCGTTCTCGCGAAGCAAGTCCAATATTGTATTGCTCTCTAATCTTCGTCCGCTGATAAT
The DNA here is from genome assembly GCA_045586185.1 of Thermoguttaceae bacterium. Classification (GTDB taxonomy): domain Bacteria; phylum Planctomycetota; class Planctomycetia; order Pirellulales; family Thermoguttaceae; genus RUG11551. The sequence continues at coordinate 14,730 of JAZMZV010000216.1, forward strand.
CGCTGATGTCTTCACCGATTTTTTCTGTCAGCTTTTCATAGAGTTTTTCGAGAGCGTTTTCATTTTTCCCTGCCAACCCAAGCTGACGCGCTTCATTCCCGGCTTGACATATCGTTCTGCCAATTTCAATATTTTTTTGAGCCTGGTCTACCGACTGGGGAAATCTTTCCTGAATCTCTTTGAGAAGGGCTTTGACTTCTGAATTGCCCGTCTTGCCCCATGAAGCCTTCCAACGAATTTCTGACAGAAGAAACGTATCTGTGCGATTTAATATATCGTACTTCGTATAGGGTTTGGAATACGATTGCTTTTTTTGAGCGGCTTCGAGCTCTATTACGGCAGCAGACTGCATAAGATTTCTCAAATATGCCGCCAATGGAATTCCGATTTCATTCGCTCTTTTTTCCAGGTCGTCGAACTTCAAGGATTCTACAAAGCAACCTTGCGCTCTGAGTTCAAGAGCTTCTTCTACTAAAGGATACGCCGATTCAGCCCAGCGCTTTTCAGATTCAATTTCTTCAACGCTCGCGCCGGCGTTGAGAATCTGTTTTTCCAGTTCCGCAATCCGATCTTCCTCTTTATTTAACAGAGCGGTTCGGAACAACTTGGTATTTTTTCTTGAAATCATGGTATTAAACGCCTTAAATGAAGACAGTGAAAGTAATACTTCTTTGGATTATTTTGAAGTTATTGCCTTTATACACTATATACGCAATTGCTTCCCCGTTTATAACAAGAATTCTGAAATTTTTTGGAAATTCCATTTTTATATTTTATCTCATTATTATTTGAATTGCAA